>CAZYCC010000001.1:0-12914 GCA_964645985.1 uncultured Lachnospiraceae bacterium
AGACGGGAGTGCCATAGTCTGCCGTCTCAAACCGAAGAATGCAGTTGTCACCCGCCACGCCGACCGTCGTCGGAGGGCAGACGACACTTGTCTTCGTACCGGTGAGATCGGTGATGTCGAGGACGAACTTACCGGCGGTGATGCCGCCGTCTTCCCACTCGTTCGTGTCCTTGTTGTAGCGGGTGCTGTGGAAGCCGACCTTCGCGTCGATGCCGAGGCCATCGTCGTTTTCCCCACCATTGCCCAGCCCGTCGGGCCCGTACCAGTAGTACTTGTTGATGGACACAAGGAACTGAGTGTGATTGTACTTCGCGATCGGTACTTCGTTTTCCGTCGCCGTCTGCGTCCAGGTTTCGGCACCGGTGCCATAGGTCTTGGCAACGAAGCCGCCTTCCGGTTCCGCAGAGGTAAAGAGCGCCATCGCGGGGATCATGGCGAATACCATGAAGATCGCGAGGGCAATTGCGGTAATCTTTTTCATTTGAGAAACCTCCATTTCTCACGAAGAGATTTTAGTAAAGCTACTATACCACACTTTTTTGCGCTTGTCAAGGAAAATTTCAAAAAAATTTATTTTTTTAGTCAAATTTCGGCTTTTTCCCCGCTATGCGAGGCGTCACGGGGGTATTTAGGCGAAAATCGGGGGAAGAACACCCGCCCCCCCCGGCGGGAGCGGGGTGGGCGCGGGCGGGTGACGCGCGGGGGAAAGAGCGGGGTTGCGATACCACCCGGGGACGTTTTTCCGTAAAAGAAGCGCGGGAAGTGAGCGGGTTGGGGCGCGGGTGATCCACCCTCACGCGAAAAAAACGGGTTTGCAAAAAGCTCCTCGTGTGAAGGCAGTCTTTCGAGGAGGAGGCACAGAACGCGGGTGATTCTTTCTCGCGCGGAAAAAGCGGGTTTGCGATACTTCCCCGAGTGGGCGGGTTTCGCGAAAAAGCACAAGAGTGGGCGCAGGGTGCAGGGAAACCGCGCAGCTCCTCCCCCCGAGGCGCGCTACCTCATTGGTTGGCTCGGGGCAGTTGCGCCCCCGCGCGGCATTGCGCAGCCTATCGCCCGAGCTGTGCCGTGTTTCGCTCGACCTTCCCCGCACCCCCCACGCTCGCCCGAGCGGTTTCCTCTTGCACAAAACCCCCTCCGGGGGAGGGGGTTTTGCAGAAGTGCTACTCACTCAGGCGGTCGGAGCCGGACGAGGAGTGGGGGTCAGGCCCTCGTGCGGGGCACCCTCGGGAACGAAGCAGGGGGTCTCGACGCCGTCGGCGTTCTTGCCCTGTTTCCAGTTGTCGTAAGCGGTCTGGAACTTCTCATCCCAAGTGGTGTACAGAGTGCCGGAGCGATACTGCGCGCCGTCCGGCCCTTCGATGGTGACGACCATCTCGTACTCTTCGCCGACCTTGCAGAGCTGCTCGAGGCCGGTGCCGACCTGCAGACGGAAGATGACGGTCGACTCACCCATGCCGGACATGGTGTCCAGCTGTGTGGGAACAGACACCCATGTGTCGCTCGAGTCGGCGAGGCGGGCGTTCAGCGTCCAAGTGTAGGGGTAATCGGCGGTGCCGAGGCCTGTCTTGAGGTCAACGTCGGTGTCCGCTTCGTCGATCTGGACGACCGCGTGCCACCAGCAGTAGCTGTCCTGAATGACCGTGCCTTTGCCGGTCCAGGTCTCAAAGTTCGCGGCAGAGTAGAAGTCGATCGGCAGCTCCTCGCCCGGGAACTCCGCGGCGGGCTCGTCGGCAACGGGCTCGTCGGCGGGCTCGTCGCTCGTGCCGGCGTCATCGCTCGTGGCGGGCTCGCTCGTCTTGTCGTCGTCCGCGGGAGCATCACTCGTCTTGTCGTCGGCGGGCTCTTTGTCGTTGCCGTCGTCGTTCGTGGTGCCACCGTCGTCGTTCGTGGTGCCACCCTCGTCGCTGTTGCCGCCGCACGCTGTCATCATGCAGCAGGAGACCGCGAACAGCACGGCAAGCAGCAGTGCCAGAATGCGCTTGGTCATGGTTGGATTCCTCCGTCAAGTATGAATGGTTTTTGTGCAGCTGAGCTTTGCACCGCTCGTATTTTAGCACAAGAAAATCGGCTTGTCAAGCGTTTTCGCGAAAAAAAGTGTAATTTTTCGCGAAAAGGCAGCTCTGCCGGGGCTGCGGGGGGAAGGCGGGCGATTTCCCCCGCGAAAGGGGCGGATTGCGCGCCGCAGAACGGCGAGCGGGAGAGGCGGCGCTCCCCCGCGCGGGGCCTCCTCTCGGGATATGGGCGATCGGCGCGGCGGCGCGCCTCTCCCCGGCGAGGCGGGAGCACGAGGGGCGCACAAACCCCGCGGGGGGTCGGTGGCGGGCGGAAAGAGGGCGCGGGCGGGGCTTTCTTATTTATATACAGAGCGCGCGCGGGACGCTCTCTCGGCATATACAGCGCGCGCGGGGGCGCGCTCTTTTGGCAAAGCCGCGCCAAATCCATCTAGAGAAAATGCAGGCGTTCTTCCTTACCTTATATATATATATATATACACGGCGCGGATCATTTTTCGAGCAGGGAGCGCAGGGTTGCCTTGGCGCGGAAGAAAATCACCTTCGCCGAGCTCTCCGAGATGCGCAGGAGCGAGGCGATCTCGCGAAAGGGCAGATCCGCGTAGGTGCGCAGCAAGACGACGTCGCGCGCGCGGCGGGGCAGCGCGGCAATCGCCTTCCGCACGCGCGCGGTGCGCTCGCGGCGCAGAAGGAGATCCTCCGGGGTGGGTTCGGGCGAGGCATCGTCCCGCTCGGTATCGTCGAGCGGGAGCGCGGGGGCGCGGCGCACTTGCTTCAAATAACAGTTCTTCGCGATGGCGGCGAGCCATGTGAAGAGGCTGCATCTGCCGTTGTACCGGTGGAAGGATCGCAGCGCGCGGAAAAACGTCTCCTGCGTGAGCTCCTCGGCGAGGTCCGGGCGGCGGCAGAGCTTGAGGAGGAAGGCGTAGACGCGCGGGAAGTAGGCGCGGTAAATCTCGCCGAAGTTATCAAGGTCGCCCGGGGGGAGGCTGCTTCGTTCTATGCCGCCACCTCCCCGCGCGCGCGGGCTGAAGCTGGGAATGTCATAAAAATAAGGAAGAGGAGCGCGAAGCGTCGCGCGAAAGGGCGCGCGCGGGCGCTTGCACTTCTATAAATAAGGAAGACGGGCGCGGGAGCATCTGCTCAAAAAGGGCACGCGGAGGTCAGGAAGATGTGGCGGAAAACCGGGAGGCAGCTCCGCGCGGGGGCGCGGGGGCGCGCCGCGAAAACGCGGGGGCGGCGGCGCAATGCGGGGGAGAGCGGGGCACGTTGCGGGCGGCACAGCCGCTCAATATAGATAATGTAGAAACCGCCGCGCGGGGCGCGGGGGCGCGTCACGCGGGGAGAGGGGCGCCGTAGCCGTATTTCTTTCGGTTGAGAGCAAAGGCGGCGATCGAGAAGACGAACGAAATTGCCTCGGCGGCCGTTGTCGCCGCGAAGATTCCGTCGACACCGAGCACGGCGGGGAGCGCGAGGACGCTCACCACCTCCCAGAGAAAGGTGCGCCCGCCCGAGAGCGCCGCCGAGAGGGCGCCGTTTCCGAGCGCGGTGAAAAACGAGGAGGCGAGAATGTTGACCCCGGCAAAGAGAAAATTCGGCGAGTAGAGCAGGAAGGCGCGGCGCGTGAGGGCGAGAAGTCCCTCATCGTAGCCGACGAAAAGCGTGGCGGCGGGGCGGGCAAGCGCGAGCGAGAGGGCGGTGAGGGCGGCGCCGCCTATCGCCATGAACCCGAGGCTGCGGCGCAGAACCCCGCGCAGCTCCGCGCGGTTGCCGGCGCCGTGGTGGAAGCTGACAATCGGCGCCGCGCCAACCGCGTAGCCGAGGTAAATCGAAATGAAAAGAAACCCGGCGTATTGCAGCACGCCGAAAGCGTCGACGCCGTCCTCCCCGGCGAGCGCGAGCAGGCGGTAGTTGTAGAGCACCGAGACGACCGAGAGCGAGATGTCGGTGACCAGCTCCGAGGCGCCGTTCGTGCAGGCTTTCAGAAAGGCGCGGGGCGTAATGCGCGGCCGGGTGAAGCGCAGGCGGCCGCGCCTCGGGCGGATAAAGAAAAAGAGGGGGAGAAAGCCGCCTATCGCCTGACTTGCGGCGGTTGCCCACGCCGCGCCGGCAAGACCCCAGCGAAAGACCCCGACAAAGAGCGCGTCGAAGAGCATATTGCCGACTCCGGCGGCGAGCGTAACGGCAAGGCCGAGTTTCGGGCGCTCCGCCGTAACGAGGAAGCTCTGAAAGAGGGTTTGCAGCGTGACGGCGGGCAGCGCCGCCATCAGAATGCGCCCGTATGTAACGCAGTTCTCGAGCAGCTCCCCTCTCGCGCCGAGAAGGCCCGCGAGCGGGCGAATGAAGGCAACTCCCGCGCCGCCGAGCGCGGCGCTGCCCACTGCCGTCGCGAGCGTGAGGGCGGTGAAAGTTTCGTTCGCGCGCCGGTCATCCCCCTCTCCCATTGTCGTCGCGACGAGCGCGCTGCCGCCGGTCCCGAACAAAAACCCGAGCGAGGAGAGAATCATCACGACCGGGAAGACGAGGTTGACGGCGGAAAAGGCGGTTTTCCCCACCAAATTGGAGACGAACCACCCGTCGACCATCCCGTACAGGGAAGAAAACACCATCATCCCGATCGACGGCAGCACAAAGCGCAGCAGCCGCCCGGTCGTGAAGTGGTCGGAGAGAGAAATAGCCATAATCGGGGGGTAGTATATCCCAAATCGGGGGGAGATGTCAAGGGCCGCTCCGCGCGAGCGCGAGCCGCCTCGCGCGCGTCCCCCGCCCCGCGAGCCGCCCCCGTCAACCGCGCGTCCCCCCGAGGCGAACCGTCATCACAAAGCGGGGGCGCGGCGAACGCCGTGGGATATGCCGCGCGATTGCTTTTGCGGGAGAACCCCGCCTCGCGGGGGCTATGTTACGGGGGGCGCATTTGCGGGGGCTTGCAGAGAACCCCGATTGCCCCGCGCGCGGTGAACCACCGCTCCTCGTTAAATTGCGCTCCCTCCTCTTTCCCGGGCGAGCCGCCCCCTTCGCCACACCGCGCGTCCCCCGCCCCGCGAGCCGCGCGCGGATGGTGCGCGGGGAATTTCGCGAAAATTTTCTTTTCCCCCCTTGACGCCCCGGCTCGCGTTTGTTATACTGTCCTTGGGAAGGGGGATGGAGGTTTCTCGTGGAGAAGCGCAAGCGCGCTCGCGCGGCTCTCGCGGCGGCGGTATGCGCCGCCCTGCTTCTTTGCGCGCTCTTTGTCGCGGCGGAGATTGATCACGACTGCGCCGGGGCATACTGCCCGGTCTGCGCGCAGATCCGCGCCTGCGAGAACCTTCTGCAGTCCTTCGCCCTCGCGCTCGCGGCGGCGGCCGCCGCCCTCGCGCTCGCCTTCACGATCTCTCATTTTGCCGCTCCCGCACGTCCCGCAAACGGAGGCGCCACGCCGATAAAACTGAAAGTCAAACTCTCCAATTGAATAAGAACCGATAAGACAAGGGAGGAGTCCGCCCGCGAGGCGGCGCTCGCCCTTGTCTTTTTGCGTCCTCTCGCGCCGCAGCGGCGCGGGGAGCGCGCGGCTGCTTGGCTGCGCCGACATCGGGCGATCCGGGTTAGGCAATCTCGCGATCCGAGGGCCCGGCGGCTTCGGTGACACGACCGGGCTTCGCCGGGAGCGCCAAACAACGGGCGCTCGCCGTGAGGCAGCCGCGCGACCTCGCCGACCTGCCGCGCCTTGCCGGGGGTACTCGCCCTCGCGGGATTGCCCACGCCCTCGCGCCCGCCGCTTCGCCGCGCCGCTCTTGCGGCGATCGCCCTCGCGCCCCCTCTAAGGCGGCGCGAGACCTAGGCGGGCGCGGTCTTGCGCGGTATGCCGCGCGGGGAGGTGCTCTCGCAGCGGTTTTTATTCTTTTGGAGGTTTTTTTATGCGCAAAGTCATTTCTCTTTTGCTCGCGGTGAGCTTGTCGCTCGGCGCGCTTTCGCTCGCCGGGTGCGGCGGGGAGGGGGAGAGCGGCGGCGAGCGGCTCTCCATTGTCACGACGATTTTCCCGGTGTATGACTGGGCAATGCAGATTCTCGGCGAGCGCGCGGCGGACGCCGATGTGACGATGCTGCTTGACAGCGGGGTCGATCTGCACAGCTATCAGCCCACCGCCGATGATATGGTGAAAATTTCCACCTGCGACGTTTTCCTCTATGTCGGCGGCGAGTCGGATGAGTGGGTGGAGGACGCGCTGCGCGGGGCGACGAACAAAGATATGGTCACCGTGAACTTGCTTGAGGCGCTGGGCGACGCCGCGAAAGAGGAGGAAACGGTGGAGGGAATGGAGGAAGAAGAGGAGGAGGGCGGGGAGGAGAGCCCCGCATACGATGAGCACGTCTGGCTCTCTCTGCGAAACGCAAAGGTGCTTGTCGGCGCGATTGCCGAGGCGCTCGGACGTGCGGACGAGAAGGGTGCGGACACCTACAAAGCGAACGCCGCCGCCTACGGGGATCGCCTTGACGCTCTTGACGCAAAGTACGAGGCGGCGGTGAGCGGCGCCGCGCGAAGGACCTTGCTCTTCGGCGATCGCTTCCCCTTCCGCTACCTTGCCGATGACTACGGCCTTGACTATTACGCCGCCTTCTCCGGCTGCTCGGCGGAGACCGAGGCGAGCTTTGAGACGGTGGCGTTCCTTGCCGGGAAGGTCGATGAGCTCTCTCTTCCCTGCGTGCTGACCTTGGAGGGCACCGACCACGGTATCGCGCAGGCGATAGTGGAGGCCTCCGCCTCGAAGAGCGCGAAAATTATAGCTCTTGACTCGATGCAGTCGACCACGGCGGGGGACGTGGAGGGCGGCGCGAGCTATCTTGCGGCAATGGAGGGAAACCTCGCGGCGCTGCAAGAGGCGCTATCTTAACGGGAGGGGAGCTAATGGCGCTTTTGACCTGCCGCAATCTCACCCTCGGCTACGACGGAAGAGAAGTTCTGCGCGATCTTCACTTTACCGTCTTTGAGGGGGACTACCTCTGCGTTATCGGGGAGAACGGCTCCGGCAAATCCACCCTCATGCGTACGATTCTCGGGCTGCAAAAGCCGCTTTCCGGGGAGATTGAAATGGGGGGAGGCCTGCGGCGCAGCGAAATAGGCTACCTGCCGCAGCAAACCCCCGTGCAAAAGGACTTTCCCGCGAGCGTGTGGGAGGTTGTCCTCTCGGGAGCGGGGGGGCGGTGCGGCGCGCGCCCCTTCTATAATAAGGAAGAAAAGCGCGCCGCCGCGGCGAACCTCGAGAGGCTTGGCGCGGGGAACCTCGCGAGGCGCTGCTTCCGGGAGCTGTCCGGCGGGCAGAGGCAGCGGGTGCTGCTCGCGCGCGCCCTTCTCGCCGCGCGCAAAATGCTGCTGCTCGATGAGCCTACCGGCGGTCTTGACCCCGCCGCCACGGCGGATCTCTACCGCCTTATCGATTCGCTGCACGGGGAGGGGGTCACCATCATGATGATCACGCACGATATTTCACAGGCGCTGCGCTACGCGACGAGAATTCTGCTCCTCGGCGAGGAGCGCTTCTTCGGCTCGCGCGAGGAGTTTCTTGCAAGCGGGGCAGGCAGGCGCTTTGCGGGAGGGGGTGAGGCGTGATGGCGCTTCTCGATACGCTCGCGGCGTATTTCGCCTACCCCTTCGTGCGCTACGCGCTGCTCGTCGGCGTGCTCATCTCGCTCTGCTCCTCGCTTCTCGGCGTGACGCTCGTCCTTCGCCGCTTCTCCTTCATCGGAGACGGGCTCTCGCACGTCGCCTTCGGCGCGATGGCGGTCGCGGCGGTCGTGGGCCTGACAAATGAGATGCTGCTCGTCCTGCCGGTGACGGTGATCTGCGCCGTCTTGCTTCTGCGCACCGGGCAGAGCGCGAAAGTGAAGGGAGACGCCTCGGTCGCGATGATCTCGGTGGGGTCGCTCGCCATCGGGTACCTGCTGATGAACCTCTTCTCCACCTCCTCCAACCTCTCGGGAGATGTCTGCGCCACGCTCTTCGGCGCGACCTCCATCCTCACGCTCTCGCGCTGGGAGGTCTGGGTGTGCGCGGCGCTGTCGTTGCTTGTTGTCGCCGTGTTCATTCTCTTCTACAACAAAATCTTCAGTGTCACTTTCGATGAGAGCTTCGCGCGCTCGACCGGCACGAGGGCGGGGGCGTACAACCTCCTTATCTCGGTCATTATCGCGGTGATCATCGTCCTCGCGATGAACCTCGTGGGGTCCCTGCTCATCTCGGCTCTCATCATCTTCCCCGCGCTCTGCGCGATGCGGGTCTGCAAGAGCTTCAAGGCGGTGACGATTTGCAGCGCGGCGCTGTCGGTGAGCGCCTCCGCCGCGGGGATCCTCGCCTCGGTTCTCGCGGGCACGCCTGTCGGCTCCACTATTGTCGCGGTCGATATTGCCGCGTTTCTTCTCTTTTCCCTCGCGGGAAAACTGAAAGGAGGTATTCGAAAATGAAAAAGTTCCTCGCGCTCGCGCTCGCGCTCCTCGCGCTCCTCTCGCTCTCCGCGTGCGGCGGCGGGAGCAAGCCTCTCCCGCCCCTCGCCAATCCGAGTGCGCCCGCCACCCCGTCTGTCGGCAGCTCCGGCGCGGGCGCCGCGAAAAAGACCCCGGTCGGCGCCTCCGCCTCCGGGAGCAAGGTACCCGCCCCGGTCGGCGGGGCGAGCGCCGCACCGGGAGGGGAGAACGGCATCGACGTGGATCTCACGCGCCTGAGCAGCACCATGGTCTACTCGGAGGTCTACAATATGGTGAATAGTCCTCAGGACTATGTCGGCAAGAAGGTCAAAATGAACGGCGCGTTCTCGCTTTACTGCCAGAGGACCGATGAGAGCGGCAACCCCGACTTTTCTTATCCCATCTACTACGCCTGCGTCATCGCCGACGCGACCGCCTGCTGCTCGCAGGGCATTGAGTTCGTCCCCGAGGGGGATTTCTCCTACCCGGACGACTTCCCCGCGCTCGGCACGACCATCACGGTTACCGGCACCTTCCAGACCTACGAGGAGGACGGCGCGCAGTACTGTCACTTAGTGAACGCGCAAATGAACGTGTAGAGAACCGCAGGGAGCGCCGCGCTTCCCCGCCTCGCGAAAAAGCCTCCCGCCGGGAGGCTTTTTCTTGAGGGGATCGGCGGGAAACACTTCCCGGGAGATGCTCCCCCCGGGGAACCGCCCGCTCCCGCGCAAAAAAGAACCCGCGGGGCGGGTTCTTTTTTTCGAATTTTTGCTCCCCGCGAGGTTTCACCCCATTTCGATCGCCCGGCCGGTTTTCGCCGAGGTGTAGATCGCCTCGAGGATTTCGCTGACGACGAGCGCCTGCTCGGGCTTGACGGTCAGCTCGCCCTCGCCCGCGAGAGCGCGCACCCAGGTCTGCGCCTCTATCTCGCCCCGCACCGGCCAGTGATCGGCATCGTAGCCGAGGACCGGGCGGTCGGTGTAGAGCTTGCCGTCGCGGTCGCCGTTGAGCGTGAGGACGCGGTCGCCGATCTCGGCGCCGGCCCTCGTGCCGCAGAAGATCGCGTGCGCCTCGTCTGCCTGCGGGATATTGAGCGCCCAGCTCGTTTCAAGCGAAATGGTAGCGCCGTTTTTCATCACGATGAAGCCGAAGGCGGAGTCCTCCACCGTGTGAAGAGCCGGGTCCCACGGGCCCCAGACGTTGCCGCAGTTGGGGTTGGGCAGCTTCTTGAAGCAGCTGCCGACGACGAGGCGCGGCTCGTAGTTGTCCATAATGTAGAGCGCGAGGTCGAGCGCGTGCGTGCCGATGTCGATGAGCGGCCCGCCGCCCTGCTCCGCCTCATCGAGAAAAACCCCCCAGGTCGGCGTGCCGCGCCGCCGCAGCGCCAGCGCCCGCGCGTAGTAAATCTCGCCGAGATCGCCCGCCGCGGCAAGGCGCTTCGCCTCCGCCACCTCCGGGCGATAGCGGTTTTGGTAGCCGATTGTCAGCAGCTTTCCGGTCTCCCGCGCCGCCTGCAGCATCATCCGCGCGCCGTGCACGTCCTTTGCCATGGGCTTCTCGCACATGACGCTCTTGCCGGCGTGCAGCGCGTCGATGGTGATTTGCGCGTGGGAGCGGTTGGGCGTGCAGACATGGACGGCGTCAAGGTTTGGGTCGCAGAGCATCTCCCGGTAGTCGGTGGTGGCGATCGCCCCGGGCGTGCCGTATTTTCGCGCCGCCATCTCCGCCCTCTCGGGCAAAATGTCGCAGAAAGCGGTCAGATCTACTCTCCCGGTGCGCAGAAGCGAGGGGATGTGCTTGCTCTCGGCAATGCGCCCGCAGCCGATGATGCCGATGCGCAGCCGTTTGGATGTGGACATAGCGATGAGGATAAGAAAGAATAGGTGGGAGGCTCTCCCGCGCTCTCAGGCGAGCAGCGAAACCCGCGCGCCCGCGAGAAGCGGATCGGCCGAAACGACGGATCAACCGTTAAACGCGGCTCGCCCCCTAAATGCGGATCTCCCGATAAAGCAGAACGTTCGCCAAGACGGCTCTCCCGCAAGAGGCGGTGCCGCGGGTTTTCCCGCGTTTCCCCCGCCCTCGCGGGAAGGATTGCCACGCGAGCGCCGCTTCGCGCGAGCGCCCGCCCGCGCGGGGTGCCGCGTGCTTTTTCGCCGAGGGCGGGGGCAGGAGCGCCCGCGCTACTTTATCTTACGCTTTCCCGGCGCAGCCGAGAACGTCGCGCAGTTTGTGGCGCACGAGCTCCTTGATATTCGCGCGGGCGGGCTTGAGGTACTCGCGCGGGTCGAACTTGTCGGGGTGTTCGGCGAAGAACTTGCGGATGGTGCCGGTCATCGCGAGGCGCAGGTCGCTGTCGATGTTGATTTTGCAGACGGCGGAGCGGGAGGCCTCGCGCAGCTGATCCTCGGGAACGCCGATGGCGCCGGGCATCGCGCCGCCGTTCTCGTTGATCATGTCGACATATTCCTGCGGCACCGAGCTTGAGCCGTGCAGAACGATGGGGAAACCCGGCAACCGCCTCTCGCACTCGTGCAGCACGTCAAAGCGCAGCTGCGGCTTTGTCCCGGGCTTGAATTTGTAGGCGCCGTGCGAGGTGCCGATGGCGATGGCGAGCGAGTCGCAGCCGGTGCGCGAGACGAACTCCTCAACCTGCTCGGGGTGCGTGTAAGAAGCCGTCCCCTCCTCGACCCGGACCTCGTCCTCGATGCCGGCGAGCGTGCCGAGCTCCGCCTCGACGACGACGCCGTGCGCGTGCGCGTACTCCACAACCCGCTTGGTAATCTCAATGTTCTCCTCGAAGGGCTTACCGGAGGCGTCGATCATCACCGAGGTGAACCCGCCGTCGACGCACGCCTTGCAGGTCTCGAAATCCGGGCCGTGGTCAAGGTGGAGGACGATGGGGATCTCGGGGCACTCCTGCACCGCCGCCTCGACGAGCTTCACAAGATATGTGTGATTCGCGTAGGCGCGCGCCCCCTTGGAGACCTGCAAAATGACCGGCGCGCGTTCCTCGCGGCAGGCCTCGGTGATCCCCTGCACGATCTCCATATTGTTGACATTGAAGGCACCGATGGCATACCCGCCGTCATACGCCTTCGCGAACATCTCTTTGCTTGTGACCAGTGGCATAGCTGCTCCTCTCGAAATAAAAACGAACCTGCCCCTCTCGGGGACTGCCGCGCGGGCCCGCCCGGGGGACCCCGGCGGGCGACCTGCCCGGCAAACCCTATTATAAAGGAAACCCCCGCCCCTGTCAAGCGGAAAAACCGCACCCGCCACGACGCGATAGTCCTCGCGCCGCGCCGCGTACCGTCACCCCGCGCGAACGCCCCCCGCACCGCTTCCGCCTCGTTTCCTTGCGCCGCACCGCGAGGGGGGCAAAAGATGGAGCAAAGCGGTACCGCTATGCGACCCTCCCCCCGCGCGAGAGGTATATCCCATACCTACACAGTTCCCCCGAGAAAGGCACCGCGCCCCCACTGTGCGAACGCCTCGCCGCGCCGCGCCGTGCCGTGCCGCGAGGGGGGTGCCCGTGCGTCCGCAAACGCTCCCGAGAGAGCAACGGCAACACTCGCGCCGCGCGAGCGTATCGCTTTGGTTTCTCTCCCACGCGCGGGAAGGGCGGGCCCTATATCTACGCAGCTCCCGTGAAAGAAGCGCCGTTCCCCCGTCTCGCGGGGGGGGGGGGGGACTACCCGGCGTGCGGCGCGGCGCGTCCAGCGGCGAAATCTGCCTCGCCGCTTGTATGGCGGCGCGTCTTCCGCCCCGCCGCGCCCGCCACTGCAAAGGGTTCGCTCTCGGAAAACTGCCACACCACGCCACGCGCCGCGCCCCTCACCGCGCGCGGGTCTTCACTCCCCCACGCCGCGCAATCGCCTCATCCCGCGCGCCGCGTTTTTCCCGCGGTAAAAAAATTTATAAGGAAACGCACGGGCGCGTGTGAGAGGGAAAACGGGGAGTTCTTGCGGTTTTTCGGGGAAAACCCGCAGCTTAATCGGGATTTTTTGCGCGCTTTCCCCTCTCGCGGGGGAATTTTCCCCGCAGAATCGGGGGATTGACAAGCCTTCCGCCCCTGTGGTAAGATAAGAGCGGAAAGAGCCGTGCCCGCGAGAGCGCCCGTGTTTGCTCACCCCCCGGACGGGGAAGGGAGAGACCGCGCGCGATCGCGCCGCCGCACGCGCCATAGCGTCATCGCAATATCTCGTCGGCAAACCACCTCGCAAATCCCCCCGGGGGCTGTACCTCGCCGCGCGCCATCGCCGCAGCGGCGGCGTCGCCCCGGGCGATCCCCCGACCGCTCACCCCCGCTCCCGCATCCTCGGTTGGTTCTCCTCGGGGATTTTTGTTCATTTCCATGAAAGACCCCCGCGCGCCCCGCGGGCGGATCTTCCTTATATATAATATCGGCGGCGCGTCCCCCTCCCCTCCTTAGAGAGCGGCGGCGCAGCCCGCCCCCCCGCGCGCGCC
>CAZYCC010000001.1:13014-16634 GCA_964645985.1 uncultured Lachnospiraceae bacterium
CCGCGCGCGCCACGCCCCGGGGGGTGGGCAGCTGCCCGCCCCCACGGAAAAAGGAGCGGGGGCACAACCCTCCTCAGAAGGTAGAAAATCCCCCGCAGAAGGGGTGCCTCCCCGGCGAGGAGCGGGGTTCGCTCCTCGCGAATCCCCCGCCGCTCGCTTTTGCGGCACCGTTTTGATTTAACGCCGCAGCGCGTTTTCCGCGCGAGGGCGCGCTTTCCTTTGTTTTTTCGCGGCGAGGCTGCCGCGCACCCCCTCGGGGCTCGCCCCGAACTTGGAGGAATCGACTATGGGCAAACAAGGTAGGCTTCGGTTTTTGGCTTGTCTACTCAGCCTGATTATGGTGCTGTCGGCGCTGCCCGCGCTCTCGCTGCCTGGATTTGCGGCGGGGGAGAGCGCCGAGGACGGCACGCCCGCCGAGGACGAGACCTCGGAGGGCACCGGCTACGAGGTGGGGTCTCTTGACAAAATCCTCAACGCCGACAAGTACACCGCCTTCCTCGAAAAGCATGTGATGACCCCGGCGGGCAGCGCGCCCATTCCGGTCGATGTCACCGACTACGACGAGGAGTCGACGACGGCGGAGGACGTTAAAGTCCTGCCCTCCTATGAGGGCGAGCAGGACGTCATTTTCCTGCCCGAGAAGGGCGCCGTCGGCTGGAAAATCGAAGCGCCCTCAACCGGGATGTACACGGTCGATGTCGTCTATTACGCCGGCACCGACGGCAAGAAGACCTCGATTGAGCGCACGGTCTATATCGACGGGGAAATCCCCTACTACGAGAGCATCTACCTCTCGCTGCCCAAGACCTATGAGAACCAATATGTCGGCAGCGAGGAGGAGGGCCTCTTCAACACCGACATCAACGGCAACGAGCTGCGCCCGGAGGCGGAGCTGCGCGGCGCGTGGCGCGAGTACGTCTTCTCGGACGCGACCGGCTACTACATCGAGCCTCTCACCTTTTACCTCACCAAGGGAGAGCACACCTTCCAGCTCTACAGCCAGCGCGAGAGTATGTACCTGTCCTCTATGGAGTTCGTCCCGCTCAACCCGAACGACACCGAGAAGAGCTACTACACCTCCTACGAGGACTACCTCGCCGATTGGAAGAGCAAGGGCGCGAAGGAAGTCACCTTAGAGGAGCCCATTCGCCACGAGGCGGAGTATTCCTATCAGACGAGCGAAATTACCATCTACCCCTCCAACGACCGTAGCTCGCCCATCTCCTCCCCGCAGCACCCCTCGCAGCAGAAAATGAACACGCTCGGCGGCGGCACCGAGAAAAAGTGGAACACCGTGGGGCAGTGGGTCTCCTACAAGCTCGACGTGCCGCAGACCGGCCTATATAAAATCGCCATCCGCTTCAATCAGAACGAGAGCGACGGCGCGTTTGTCTCGCGCCGCCTGCGCGTGCGCCTGCCCGGCGAGCGCTTCGCGACGGTTCCCTTCAAGGAAGCGGCGTTTTTGCAGTTCAACTACGAGGACGACTGGCAGGTTGAGTACCTCAACAACGGTAGCACCGTCTTTGAGATTTACCTTGAAAAAGGCGAGAACGTCATTGAGCTGGAGGCCAACCTCGGCGGCATGGCGGAACTTATCCGCCAGGTCAATGAGTCGATGACCGCCATCAACGACGCCTACATTAAAATCATTATGCTCGCCGGCACAGACCCGGACGAGAACCGCGACTACGGCTTCTACGCGCGCATTCCCGAGGCGGTCGACGAGCTGCTGCTCCAGTCGACCAATTTGCAGAATATCGCCGACAATATGGTGGAGGTGACCGGGACGCGCGGCACGCAGATCACCACCCTCGAAACGATCTCGCAGCTGCTATATAAGATGGGGCGCGACGAGAGCGAAATCGCCGGCAACCTCTCCACCCTCAAGAGCTACCTCGGCAACCTCGGCACATGGATCTCCGACGCGCGCAAGAGCCCGCTCGAGGTCGACTTCATCGAGCTGCACTCAGGCACCGATAGCGACGAGCAGCTTCCCCCCGCCGAGGCGAGCTTCTGGCAGAAGATGTCCTTTGAGTTCCGCACCTTCATCGCCTCCTTCACCACCGACTACAACACGCTCGGTGCGCTCACAGAAGTGGACACCGAGGAGTCGCTTCAGGTGTGGATTTCGCTCGGGCGCGATCAGGCGCAGATTGTGCGCGAACAGGTCGCCAACAAGTTCACCCCCGAGTACGGCGTCAGTGTCGACCTCAAGCTCGTTGCGGCGGGGTCGTTGCTGCCCTCGGTTCTCGCGGGCGTCGGCCCGGATGTCTCCATGGGGCACGCGACCTCGGATGTCATCAACTGGGCGATCCGCAACGCGCTCGTGGAGCTGACCGACTTTGTCGAGCAGGACGGGTACCTCACCGATAAAAACGGCAATCGCGTTATCGATGAGCCTGTCTACGACTGGTTCGCCGAGGCCGCGTGGGTGCCGCTGCGCTTGCAGGAGGTCATCACCCGCGAGACCTACGAGGAGCTGTCCCCCGAGGAGCAGTCGCGCTACACCACCGACTACACCCCCACGGCGGAGGGCGATAACGGCTACGCGCAGAAGACCTCCATTTGGGGCGTGCCGCAGGAGCAGACCTTCAATATGATGTTCTACCGGGCGGATATTTTCCTCCAGCTCGGTTTGGAGCCTCCGCAGACTTGGGAGGATCTATACTACATTATCGGCGTGCTGCAGTCGAACAATATGGAGATCGCGCTGCCCACCTCTCTTGCCGGTCTTGAGATGTTCCTATACCAGATGACCGATGAGAACGGCAACCCGGGAGACCTGTATCAGAACGGCGGGCAGCAGATCAGCCTCAACAGCAACGTCACCCTCTCCGCCTTCGAGAGCCTGTGTGACTTCTTCCAGCAGTACCGCTTCCCCATCTCCTACAGCTTCGATAACCGCTTCCGCACGGGCGAGATTCCGCTCGGCATCGTCCCCTACACCTCCTACACGCAGCTTGCGATCTACGCGACCGAGATAAAGGGTCTGTGGGAGTTTGTCCCGCTGCCCGGCACGGTCAACTACGACGCGGAGGGCAACGTCATCGGGGTCAACAACGACTCGGTCTCCGGCACGTCGGCGATGATTATGCTGCGCGATGCCTCCGAGCGCGAAAAGACCAAAGAAGCGTGGACCTTTATGAAGTGGTTCGTCTCGGCGGACACGCAGTCGAGCTACGCGAGCGACCTCACCGCCGTGCTCGGCACCGAATATAAGTACAACACCGCCAACCGCACGGCCCTTGAGGAGCTGCCGTGGACAGACGCGGAGGCGAGTAACCTCGAGGCGCAGTTCGAGAACCTCGCCGCGGTCAAGGAGTACCCCGGCAGCTATATCATCGCGCGCTATGTCGACTTCTCCTTCATGGATGTCTATAACGACAACATGGACCCGGTCGAGGCGCTGCTCGAATATGTCGTCGCCATCAACTCCGAAATCACGCGCAAGCGGGAGGAGTTTGGCCTCGCGACAATGGACACCTCCTACTCGGGCGATGACACCGCCGAGGGAGAGGTGAATAGCGCGTCCACAGAATAAATCAACCGGCGAGGGGCAAATCCCCCCTCGCCGGCTTCTTGCGCAAAAAAGACCCCTCGCACGGCACGCGGCACGCGGC
>CAZYCC010000001.1:16734-45951 GCA_964645985.1 uncultured Lachnospiraceae bacterium
ACGCAGTTTTGCTCCCGCGGGGCGGCGGGCGGCTTTCGTTTTTTCCATACGCGGCGCGCGGCCGAAAAGGGCGGCGGCCGGCGCGGCAATGAAAAAGGAGTGTTTCCGTGTCAGACAGCAAGGCAATGAAAGCGGCGGAGCAGCCGAAGAAAAAGGCGGTCGCCCGCAAGGATATGTCGCGCTTTCGCTGGACGCTCAAGGAGATGAACCGCAACAAGGTGGGCTACTTTATGCTCGCCCCCTTCTACATCATCTTCCTCACGTTCACGGTGGTGCCGGTTGTCCTTTCGATGGTGCTCAGCCTCACCGACTTCAATATGCTCGAGTTTCCCCACTTCGTGGGGATGAGCAACTACACGCGCCTCTTTCTCGACGATGACATCTTCATCACGGCGGTGCAGAACACCCTGATCTTCGCCGCGGTGACCGGGCCTGTCTCCTACCTCATGTCCTTCGTCGTCGCGTGGTTCATTAACGAGCTGCCCCCGCGCGTACGCGCCATCGTCACGCTGATTTTCTACGCCCCGTCGATCTCCGGCTCGGTCTACATCGTCTGGTCGGTCGCCTTCTCGGGAGATGCCTACGGCTATGTCAACGGCATTCTGCTCGAGCTCGGGTTCATTTCACAGCCGATTCAGTGGTTCCGAGACGAGCGCTACGTCATGCCTCTGTGCATTGTCGTCGCGCTCTGGACCTCGCTCGGCACCGCCTTCCTCTCCTTTATCGCGGGCTTGCAGGTCGTCGACCGATCGCTTTACGAGGCGGGCGCGGTGGACGGCGTGCGCAACCGCTGGCAGGAGGTGTGGTACATCACCTTGCCCTCGATGAAGCCGCAGCTGATGTTCGGCGCGATTCTCTCGATCACCAACTCCTTCGGCTTCGGTCAGATCGTCACGGACCTTGCCGGGTTCCCATCGGTCAACTATTGCGCTTGGACCATCACTCACCATCTCAACGACTACGGGGGCCAGCGATACGAGATCGGTTACGCTTCCGCCATCGCCACGATCCTCTTTGCCATTATGATCGGCGCGAATATGCTCATTCAGAAACTCATATCCAAGGTGGGGCAGTGACGACATGAAAAAGCTGAGAACAAGAAAGCATAAGGTAATCCTGAACCGCAGCGCCGGCGGCGATATTGGGATCTCCGTCTTTATGGTGATTCTGGGAGCGTTCATGTTCATCCCGATGCTCTACACCGTGCTGCAGAGCCTCAAACCTCTCGATGAACTGTTTCAGTTCCCGCCGAAGTTCTGGGTGTACAACCCGACGCTGAAAAACTACGGAGACCTGTTCCGCCTGATGAGCACCTCGTGGGTGCCCTTCTCGCGCTACATCTTTAACACGGTGCTCATTACCGTGGCGGGGACGACCGGCAACCTCATCCTCGCCTCGATGGCGGCGTACGCCCTCGCGAAGATCCCCTTCCCGGGGCGCGGGTGGATGTTCAACCTCGTCGTTAAGAGTCTGATGTTCCACTCGACGGTTTCTGCCATCGCCAACTTCATCATTATGTCGGCGCTCGGGTGGATCGATACCTATTGGGCGGTGATCGTCCCCGCTTGGGGCTCCACGCTCGGGCTGTACCTGATGAAGCAGTTCATGGAGAGCGCGGTGTCCGACGCCGTGCTGGAATCGGCGCGCCTGGACGGCGCGCACGAGTGGACCGTCTTTATGCGCATCGCGATGCCGATGGTCAAGCCCGGGTGGCTGACGCTCATTGTCTACAGCTTCCAAGGGCTGTGGAACACCGGCTCGACCATCTACATCTACAGCGAGCAGCTCAAGACCTTCAACTACGCCATCAACCAGATCATCTCGGCGGGCGTCACGCGCACCGGCGCCGGGATGGCGTCGACCGTCATTATGATGATGGTGCCGATTATCGTCTTTATCATCACGCAGAGCAACATCATCGAGACGATGGGCTCTGCCGGGATGAAAGACTGAGGAAGGGAGACGCGAACATATGAAAAGAAAACACCTCGCGCGGTCGCTCGCCCTCACCCTTTTCCTCGCGCTCGCGCTCGGCGGCATTGCGTCCTCCGCCGCCGTGTACAGCACCTACACCTACTCTATCGACGGCGAGCCGATGCTCTCCCCCGATGCCTACGCCCCCTACAAGGTGCTGACCGGCGCCTCTATGGGCATGCCGCAAGGGGAGAACGACCTGCAGCTCAACTCCCCCACAGACCTCACGGTCGACGATCAGGGCTGGCTCTACATCGCCGACCCCGCCAACAACCGCATCTGCATCTTCGACCAATACTATCACTACGTCCGCTCGATCACTTCCTTCTATAACAGCCTCTACGGCGCAGTCGACTCGCTCAACCAGCCAAACGGCGTCTTCGTCACGCCGAGCGATGAGACCGGCACGCGCCGCGTCTATGTCGCCGATACCGAGAACCTGCGCATCGTCTCCTTCACCTACGACGGGGAGACGCTGACTTTCGACAACCTCTTTGAGGAGCCCGACTCAGACGTTTTCTCGGGAGAGTCCGCCTACCGCCCGGTCGCCCTCGCGGTAGACAGCTCCGACCGCATCTACGTCGTCTCCTCCACGACCTATGAGGGCATTATGTCGCTCAACGCCGACGGCAGCTTCGCCGCCTTTATCGGCGCGACCAAGGTTAACTACAACGTCTTCCAGCAGGTTTGGCGGCGCTTCATGAGCGCCGAGCAGCGCGCGCAGATGCCCGAGAACGTCTCGCGCGAGTACAACAACATCGATATAGACGACGAGGGCTTCATCTATGTAACGACCTCCGCCATCGAGGAGCGCGACCAGCAGTCGGCGATCGAGGGCAAGGACACCTCCGGCGACAATGCGCCTGTCAAGCGCCTCAACGCCGCCGGGAACGACATCATGCGCCGCAACGGCTTCTTCCCGCCCTCCGGCGAGGTCAAGGTCATGAGCAGCCTCACCTCAACCTTCGAGGGCGCGCCGACCGGCCCCTCCACCATCGTCGACGTGGCAATCGGCGAGGAGAAAACCTGGACGATTCTCGACCAGAAGCGCAGCCGCGTCTTCACCTACGACAAAAACGGCGACCTGCTCTTCGCCTTCGGCGACAAGGGCACGCAGATGGGCAACCTGCAGCGCGCGGTCGCCGTCGCCTATCAGGGAGACGCCATGCTCATCCTCGACGCCGAGACCAACACGGTGACGGTCTACCACCGCACCGAGTACGGCGACGTGCTGATCTCCGCCCTCGCCGACACCAACGACCGCGAGTACGACAAGGCGCTCACCGGCTGGGAAAACATCCTCATGCGCAATAACAACTTCGACGCCGCCTACGTCGGCATCGGAGACGCGCTCTACCGCGAGGGCAAGTGGGAAGAGGCGATGGAGAACTACAAAGTCGCCTTCGACACCGACAGCTACTCCACCGCCTTCCGGCAGTACCGCAAGGACCTCATCTCCGACTGGATCCTCGCGGTGGTGGCGGTGATCGTCGTTGTGATTGTCCTCATCGCGCTCTTCTTCCGCTACGCGGGGAAGGTCAACAAGCGCACCGCCCTGAAAGTCGGCAAGAAGAACTTCGGCGAGGAGATCATTTACGCCTTCCACTTGATGTTCCACCCCTTCGACGGGTTCTGGGACCTCAAGCACGAGCGGCGCGGCTCTGTGCGGGGCGCGCTCTTCTGGCTCGCCGTCTGTATCCTCGCCTTCTCCTATCAGGGTATCGGCCGCGCCTACCTCTTCAATCCCGAGGGCGGCTACGAGAGCATTCTCACGCAGGTGACCTCCCTTCTCGTGCCGATACTGCTCTTCGTCACGGCGAACTGGTGCCTCACCACCCTCTTCGACGGCGAGGGGTCCTTTAAGGACATCTTCATCGCCGCCTGCTACAGCACGGTGCCGCTCTCCTTTATGATCATCCTCAGCACGGTGATGACCAACTTCATGACCTCGAGCGAGGCGGGCTTCGTCAACCTCGTCTCGGGTATCGGGTGGACATGGACGCTGCTGCTGCTCTTCTTCGGCGTGATGGTCACGCACGACTACACCCTCGGCAAAAACATCCTGACGGTGCTCGGTTCCATCGTCGGGATGGCGCTGATTATGTTCCTTGTGGCTCTCTTCTCGGGCTTGATGATCAAGATGGTGTCCTTCGTCACCAACATCATCACCGAGATCACCTATCGAGCCTGACGAGCGGAGGGATACGCCAATGAAACACATAGCCTTGCGCTTTATTTCCTGCCTCGCTCTGCTCGCGATGCTGCTGACCTCGCTCTTTGGCGGGAGCGTCGCCGCCGAGCCCGCCGCGGCGGACGATGCCGCCTCGGGAGACGTTACCTCGGGCGAGGCGGAGGAAATTACGGCGGAGACGCTGCTCAAGGAGTACAGCTACTCCTCCCCCGATGAAAAGCTCGCCACGATGGAGCTCGTGCTCGACGCCGCCGACACCTACGGCTACCGCCTGTACGCGCTCGAAATGACCGGCGAGGTGGCGGTGGAGGACGTCAAAACCGGGCAGATCCTCTTCACCAACCCCTACGACGCGGGCGGCGCGTCCACGCAGGACGACACGCTGCGCCAGCTCTTCTCGCAAATATCGGTGGAGTACACCGACAACGCGAACAAGACCTCCACGATGTACAGCTACGAGGACGCGGCGCTCTCCGACCAAATACGCCTATACCGCGTGAAGAACGGCATCCGCATGGACTACACCATCGGCCGCAGCGACACGCGCCGCCTCTGCCCGCTCTCCATTGAGAAGTCGCGCTACGAGGAAGTCCTGCTCGCCTACATTCAGGATCCGAACGACGCGAAAAAGTTCCGCTCCTACTACACGCTCTACGATCCCTTCACCGAGGAGAGCGAGGCGGTCAAGCAGAGCTGGCTTGACAAGTACCCGGTCACCGAGGAGATGGCGATCTACGTCATGGCGGAGAGCTCGACCAACTACGAAAAGAACAAGGTCGAGTCGATTATCCGCGCGTGGTGCCCGCACTACACCTACGAGGACCTGCAAAACGACCACGAGATGACCAAGTTCGTGGCGCAAAGCGAGGTCATGCCGGTCTTCAAGATGAGCCTCGAGTACAAACTCGACGCGCAGGGCCTCACCGTGCGCCTCCCGGCGAACAGCGTCTCCTTTAACGAGGACTACTACACCCTCGAAAATATCTCCATACTTCCGTATTTCGGCGCCGGCTCCTCCGACTACGAGGGCTACACCTTCGTGCCGGACGGCTCCGGCTCGATTATCCGCTTCGAGGACATTAAAGACACCACCTACCTCTTCACCGGCAGTATGTACGGGCCGGACTACGCCTATCAGGACCTCGGCGCCTCCTTTACCGGGAAGGCGGAGGTGATGCGCATGCCGGTCTTCGGCCTCGTGGAGAACCGCGGCTACTTCTATAAGCTCGGCGAGAACGGCGAGCAGACAGACGAAATCTACTGCGCGCACAACAACAAGGAGCTGCTCGAGGAGGTGGCGCACACCTGCACCGAGCCCGGCTACAGCCGCTACCGCTGCCTTGCCTGCGGCGAGGAGATTATCGAATACACGGTGAACGGCAAGGAAGATCCCCCCGCCCACACCTTCGATGATACCCTGAACCCGCCGCTCGTCGTCGACCCCACCTGCACAGAGCCGGGCTACACCGAGCGCACCTGCACGGTGTGCGGGCAGACGTTGCGCACCGATCCCACTCCCGCATCGCACCATTACGCCGCCGAGGGCGAGGAGGGCTACGCCGCCATCGCCTATGATGATCCCGAGCCCGCGGGAGCGACGACCATCGTGCGCGCCTCCGGCTGCGAGGGAGGCGAGCGCGGCTACACGCGCAAGGTCTGCACCATCTGCGGCGAGGAAGTGATCGAGGACTACACCGACCCCGGCCACGACTATCAGGAGGTAGAACTGGAGGGAGTGACCGCCGCCGCCGACTGCAAAACAGGCGCGCAAGGCAAAGCGCATTTCGTCTGCACGAAATGCGGCGATGCCTACGACACCGATACCTACCCCGAGCACCAGTGGAATAACCCCAAGAAGACCGGGGAGACCATCGAGGTCGGCCCCTCGACCTTCGAGGTCTATGAGCGCACCTGCAAGGTCTGCGGCAAGACCGAGAAATTGGTCGACCACAACTCCACCGTCACGATGGAGACCACCCCCAACTTCGAGCACAATCTCGCCGCCTCCTCGCGCACGGTCGTTGCCGAGGCGAGCTGCACCTCCTACGGATACGAGACCGGCGTCTGCCGCGTCTGCGGCGAGCTGAGCGGCGAGGTCGGGGTCGTCACGCCCCCCTCCCACCACTTCGAGAGCACGGTCGTTCCCGCCACCTGCACCGAATGGGGCTACACCGAGAACCGCTGCACGGTCTGCGGCTACACGGTGAACAGCGACTACACCGAGCCCGCGCACACCTATGTCGACACGGTTGTGGAGCCGACCTGCACCACGAACGGCTACACCACCCACGTTTGCAGCGTCTGCGGCGACACAGTGGTGGACAGCTGGACCTCGGCGGGCCACACCTGGGACTACGGCATCACCGATATTAACGGCGTCACCACCTACACCTGCACCGACTGCGGCGCGACAACGCATAACGGCGCATACGCCGAGGCGACGCGCGTGCGCGGCAACAAGATCGATGGGGATCTGCCGCTGCCGCCCGAGAGCGATTTCGCCGGGATGGAGGGTCCCGCCCCCGGCGGCGCGACTTCGGGAGACCTCACGAGCGGAGCCCTCACCTCCGGCGATGTGACCTCCGAGCCTGCCGCATCCGGCGATGTCACATCCGGCGCGACCTCCGAGCCCGCGACCTCCGGCGCCGCCTCCGGCGATACCACCTCCGGCGAGGCAGCTTCCGGCACCGGCAAGGTGGAGAGCGACCTCACCGTCCCGGACGGGGCGTACGTCAAGTATATCCCGCGCGGGTTCCTCGCCATCGTGGAGTCGGGCGAGAGCCTCTCGACCGTGACCTCCAACCACGGAGGCGTGCTGCACAAATACAATTCTGTCTATCTCTCGGTCAACCCCCGCCCCTCTGACCAGTATAACCTAGCAGACAGCCTGAGCGTCGGCGAGGACGCGCCGTGGACGGTCGTCTCTAAGCGCAAATACACCGGCAGCTACAAGCTGCGCATCCTGATGATCGGCGAGGGCACCCCGTACGAGGCGTCCTACAGCGGTATGGCGAACGCCTACCGGCAGTACCTCAAGGACAAGGGCGTCCTCAAGCCGCTCACCGCCGACTCGCGCGGCGTGCCGCTTACGATGATGATGGAAGGCGTGACCACCGAGGAGGAGACCTTCCTCGGCTTCCCCTACACCGCCACGCGCCCCCTCACCACCTTCGAGGACCTCAAAACCATCACCGAGGACCTTGCGGGCGAGGGCATCGCCAACCTGAGCTATGTCCTCTCCGGCTGGAAGAAAAAGCTAGACGCCCCGGATAAGCTCAAATTCGACAAGGTTACCGGGGGGGATGACGGCTACCGCGATTTCGCCGCCTACGCGAAAGAAAAGAACTTGGGGCTCTACCCCGATTTCATCTTCTCCTACGGTGTGAACACGCGCGCCTTCGGAGGCATTCGCACCTCCAAGCACGCGGTCAAGACCATCGACGACCGCTATGTCACCCGCCGCTCCTACAACCCGGTCTACCAGATCCTGCAGTTCGGTATGTCGGAAGGATCGATGGACGATATAGGCGGCAGCGGTCTCGCGCTGTCTCCCTCCGCCTTCGACTATTTCTACAGCCTCATTGTGGGGGACCTCACAGACCTCGGGTACACCGGCATTTCGGTGCGCGACCTCGGGATGGATGTCAACTCGGACTTCGATGAGGACGAGCCCTACAACCGCGAGGACAGCAAGGAGTTTATAGCGGAGCTGCTTTCGAAAATGCAGGAGGACTCGGGCGGGAAGGTTCTCACCGAGGGCGGCAACGCCTATGTGCTGCCGTATGTCAGCACGATAGTGGGAATGCCTCTTGAGGGCAGTACCTACCTCAACACCAGCGCCTCTGTTCCCTTCACCGGCATGGTTCTGCACGGCTATGTGAACTACAGCGGCCGCTACACCAACGAGGCGAGTGACTCCCGCCGCGAGACGCTCAAGATGATTGAGAACGGCGCCTACCCGTACTTCCTCCTCGCCAAGCAAAACACCAAGCTCCTCGTCGGCTCGACCACCTACTCGATCTCCTACGACAGCTGGCGCGACGATATGGTGGAGATCTACAACTTCGTCAACGGCGCGCTTTCGGATCTGCAAGACGTGGAGTTCGTTTCGCACGATATTCTCATCGGCGAGCGCGTGCCGGACGAGGACGAGCGCGCGCGCGACGAGAAGGCAAACGAGGAGGCGCTCGCGGAGGCGGAGGAGAACCTCACCGCCGCCCGCACCGCCTATGTGAACGCGGTGGATCTGTATAACCGCCTCATCGCCGAGGGGCGCTCCGCCGACGCGCAGCGCTTCTACACCAACGCCTCCACCACCACGCGCAAAGCCTACGCCGACGCGCAGACCGCCTATAACGAGGCCCTCGCCGCCGCGAGCGAGCGCACCACCGACTACGACGAGGACGGCAACTACATCACCACCCGCTACACGGTCGACGATGGCTCTATTGTCACGGTCTCCTACGCGAACGGCACTCGCTATATCCTCAACTACAACAACTTCTCGGTAAAGGTCACCCTTGACGGCGCGTCCTACACCGTCCCCGCCTTCGACTACGTCAAGGCGTAAGGGCGAGAAGGGAAAGGCAAACCAAGATGGAAAAGACAATCACCCAAAAAAGCGCCCCGAAAAAGCGGCGCCGGGTTGCCTCCTTGGACAAAAAGAAGGCGAGAGCCGGGTGGATATTCATCCTCCCGTTTGTGGTGGGGTTCATCCTCATCTATCTGCCAATGGTGGTGCAGTCGATCCGCTACACCTTCCAGGAGAGCTTCCGCGTCACCGATTTTGTCGGCTTCGCGCACTACAGCGAGGCGTTAACGGTGCACCCCACCTACACCCAGACGCTGACGACGGGACTCACACAGCTCGTGCTCGACATCCCGGCGATCGTCATCTTCTCGCTCGTTATGGCGGTGATGCTCAACCAGAAGATGCTCGGGCGCGCCGCTTTCCGCGCGATCTTCTTCATCCCGGTCATCCTCTCCACCGGCCTCATCGACCAAATCAACAACCAGGGCAACACCCTGATGCAGTATTTGGACACCAACGAGGGCGTGGAGACCGGGCAGGAGACCTCCGCCTCAGACATCGTCTCGCGCGCCGACCTCGAGTTCCTCTTCGACTCGATGAAGATCGGCGGCGGCCTTGCCGAGTATGTGCATAGCCTCGTGCAGAACATCTACAACATCGTTAACCGCTGCGGCGTGCAGATGCTGATCTTCCTCGCGGGGCTGCAATCGATCTCGCCCGCTATCTACGAATCCTGCTCGATCGACGGCGCGACGGCGTGGGAGACCTTCTGGAAGATCACCTTCCCCATGATCTCCCCGATGATCCTTGTCAACACCATCTACACGGTGATCGACGCCTTCACCTCCGGGCAAAACGAGGTCATGCAGCTGGTCAGCGAGACCTACACCACCGATATGATCCTCAGCTCTGCGATGGCGTGGATGTACTTCGTCATCGTCATCGCGATCATCGCGGTGGTGGCGGGGGTGCTGTCGGCGTATATCTTCTACCAGAGAAGAGACTGAGAAAGGAGGCGCAAAACAATGTCAGAAGAACAAGGCACCAAGGTTCTGCGCGAATCGAAGAACCGCATCCGCGTGGATTTCGAGCGCACCTCCCGCTGGACGCGCTTCCGGATTAAGTACCTCTCGCTGAACTTCCTCGGGACGGTGGTCTTCAAGCTGTTCCGCTTTGTGCTGCTGCTCGGCGTGAGCTACATCATCCTCTACCCCTTCTTCGCCAAGATCGCCGCCTCCTTCATGGGCCCGGACGACTTCACCGACGTCACGGTCAAGCTCATCTCCAAGGCGCCGACGCTCGATCAGTACAAGTACATCATCACCGAGAACCGCTATTTCGAGGCGCTGTTTAACACCGCGGCGCTCTCGCTCTGCTGCGGCGTGCTGCAGACCTTCGTCTGCGCCTTCATCGGCTACGGCTTTGCCAAGTACAAGTTCAAGGGCAACAAGATCTTCTTCCTTCTTGTCATCTTCACGATGGTTGTCCCGCACAACGTCCTGCGCTTGTCGATGTTCTCCAAGTTCTCCGCCCTCGATATTCCCCTGCTCAATCAGCTTGCCAATATCCCGGGGGTCGGCGCGTTCTTTGAGAATATCCCGCTCATCGGGAAGCCGCTCAACCTGCTCAACACCAACTGGCCCCTCATCATCCTCTCGCTCGTCGGCCTCGGCTTTAAGAACGGCCTCTTTATCTTCATTATGCGGCAGTTCTTCAAGGGCGTGCCGGATGAGCTGGAGGAATCCGCCTATATTGACGGCAGCGGCGTCTTCAAGACCTTCTTCACGATCATCCTGCCGCTCTCCATCCCGATGATGGTCACGGTATTCCTCTTCGCCTTCGCGTGGCAGTGGACAGACAACTTCTACAGCGGCCTGTTCTACACCAGCTCCGCGCGCGCGATCATGCTGCCCAACATCGTCAAGGTCCCCAAGTCCCTGCAAATCACCTACGCCGGGTCGAACCTCTACAACTCGGCGATCTACAACACCTGCGGTCTGCTGATCATCGCCCCGCTGATTGTCATCTACCTCTTCTGCCAGAAGAGCCTCGTCCAAGGCATCGAGCGCTCGGGTATCACGGGGTAATCGGTGTAAACACGGGAAACACGGGAAACCCGCACGGCGCGCGGGATCGCAGCGCGCAGGATCGCAAAGCAACCCGCCAAAGGGGCGTCCCTTGCAGGCGACGCGCCCCGCGAGGGGCGCCCTGCCGCACAAAGCGCAATCAAAAAAGCAAGCCCCCCGGGCTTGCTTTTTTGCGAGAAAAACCCGCGCGGGGGGAGGGAAACCACCGCGCGGCGCAGGAGAAACCCCGTGAGGCGCGGGGAAACCGCTCGCGCGCAATAGCACGAGGAGGCGAAAGAAAAGTGAGGGAGAGCGTAACCGTGAACTCGATCGGGGGCGCGGAACCCCGCGCATGGGGAGGAAAACCGTACGCGCGAGCGCGCATAATCACTATCCACTACCCACTAACCACTATCTATCCACTAACCACTCTTTTATCGCGCGAGGATCCAGCGAAGCGCGGGGAGGATTTCCCTGTCCCAGAACGCCCAGTTGTGCGCGCCGGGGGTGACTTTCTTCTCGAAGTCCCCGCCGCGCTCCTCAAGAATCGGCGCGAGCTCCTCCCCGCAGCCGCGCAGGCCGTCGCTCTCCCCGCAGACAAGATAGGTCGGCGGGAGAGGGTTTGCCTCGCGCGCGAGGGCGTAGATGTCCTCCCGCCCTCCCGCAAGCGACGGATTTTTCCCGAAGATGGCGTCCCACTCGCACGCGCGCCCCACCCGGCGGCGGTAGTCGTCCTTTTGCACCCAGAGCGCGCCCGAGAGCGAGGCCGCCGCGGCGTAGCGCTCGGGGAAGGTGTACGCCGCCTTGAGCGCGCCGTACCCGCCCATCGACAGCCCCGCGATGTAGGTGTCCTCGCGCCGCCCGCTCACCTGCGAAAACCACGCGCGGCACTTCTCGGGAAGCTCCTGCGTGAGGAAGGTGAAGTACTGCTCTCCGCTTGCCATATCGGTGTACCAGCTTCGCCCGCCGTCCGGCATGACGACCGCTATTCCCAGCTGCGCCGCGTACCGCTCAATGGAGCTGCGCCGGCACCACATCGTGTAGTCATCCGATAGGCCATGCAGCAGGTACACCGTTTTTACGCGCTCGGCGGCGCGGTCATCGCTGCCGATGAGCGAGCGCGTCTGCTCGGGTAAAATGACCATCGCGCCGGTGCACTTGCCGAGCGTCTCGGCGTAGAAATGCAGATCTAATAATGCCATAGCCCTCTCCTTCCTCACGCGCGCAAGACCACCGTTGCCGGTGGTCTTGCGGTCTTTCGTTTTTGCGCGGCGCGGCGATACTTTCGCGGGAGAATCCCCCGCGCCGGGGCGCTGCCTCACTTCGCGGCGGCGTCCTCCTCCTCGATTTGGCGGCGCGCCTCGATAAAGCAGCGCACCGCGAAGTCGAGGTCCTCTTTGGTGTGCGCGGCGGAGACCTGCGTGCGAATGCGCGCCTTGCCCTTCGGCACGACCGGGTAGGTGAAGGATACCGCGTAAATGCCGAGCTCGTAGAGCTTTTCCGCCATGCGCGCGGCGAGATGCTCGTCGTAGAGCATAATCGGCACGCAGGGGTGTGTGCCGGGGATGATGTCGAAGCCCGCGTCCTCTAGCGCCTTGCGGTAGCCCATGACAATGCTCTCAAGATAGTCGCGCCGCGAGGTGTCCTTCTCGAGCATTTCGATGGTGGCGAGCGTACCCGCAGCGATGGCCGGGGTGAGCGTGTTCGAGAAGAGATAGGGCCGGCTGCGCTGTCGCAGCAGATCTACGATCTCCTTCTTGCCGGTGGTGAACCCGCCGGACGCGCCGCCGAGGGCCTTGCCGAAGGTGCCGGTGATAACATCGACGCGGCCCATCACGCCGCAGTAGTCGGTCGCGCCGCGCCCGCGCTTGCCGACAAAGCCGGAGGCGTGCGAGTCATCGACCATCACGAGGGCGCCGTACTTGTCGGCGAGGTCGCAGATCCCCTTCAGATTGGCGATGATGCCGTCCATCGAGAAGACCCCGTCGGTCGCGATCATCTTGATACGCGCGCCTGCCGCGTCCGCCTCTTGCAGTTTCGCCTCAAGGTCGGCCATATCGTTGTTCTTGTAGCGATAGCGCGCCGCCTTGCACAGCCGCACCCCGTCGATAATCGACGCGTGGTTGAGCTCGTCTGAGATAATGGCGTCCTCTTTGCCGAGCAGCACCTCGAACAGGCCGCCGTTCGCGTCAAAGCAGGAGCTGTAGAGGATGGTGTCCTCGGTCTCGAAGAACTCCGCCACCTTGCGCTCCAGGCGCTTGTGGATGTCCTGCGTGCCGCAGATGAACCGCACGGACGCAAGACCATACCCGTATTCGTCGTACGCCTCTTTCGCCGCCTCGATGAGCTCCTTGTTGTCGGCAAGCCCGAGATAGTTGTTCGCGCACATATTGATGAGCTCTTTGCCGTCCGCGAAGATGTGCGCCGACTGCGGCGTTGTGATGATGCGCTCGCTCTTGCGCACGCCCGACTCGTCGATTTCTTTGAGCGTGTCGCGGTAGAGCGCGAATGCCTCGGTTTTGTTCATAGCAGTGTCCTTTCGGAAAATAGGTTTCGGCGGTCCGCTCCGCCGCAAAACATTCTGTGGAGGAAAGAGAGCGCGGGCGCGCCATTTCCCCGAATCACCACGCACCGGTCGGCGATTCCCCCGCGCAATGGTCTCTCGTGGCAAAGGTCTCCCGCAAAGCGGCGCGGGGGCGGTTAGGCGTTCAGGTGCGTCCAGTCGAGGATAACCTTGCCGCTGTTGCCCGAGCACATCGCCTCGAAGCCCTTTTGATAATCGGCAATATCGAAGCGGTGGGTGACGATCTTCTCGAGCGGGAAGCCCGCCTCGACCATCGCGGTCATCTTGTACCAAGTTTCGTACATCTCCCGCCCGTAGATGCCCTTCAGCTTGAGCCCGTTCCAGATAATCGTGTTAATCGGCACCTCGGTCATATTGTGCCCTTGGATGCCAAGCAGAGCTATGCGCCCGCCGTTCGCCATCGCGCCGATGAGCTGATTTAAGGCGAAGCGGTTGCCGGACATCTCCATGCCGACATCAAACCCCTCGTGAATGCCGAGGTCTGTCATCACTTCGCGCAGATCCGTCTTGCCGGTGTTTACGGTCGTCACGCCGAAGGAGCGCGCGAGGTTGAGGCGGTAGTCGTTGAGGTCTGTGATGACGACGTGGCGCGCCCCGGAGAAGCGCGCGATGCCCGCCGCCATAATGCCGATAGGCCCCGCGCCGGTGATCAGCACATCCTCGCCCAAGGTGGAGAAGGAGAGAGCCGTGTGCGTCGCGTTGCCAAACGGATCGAAGAGGCAGTAGAGCTCCTCTTTGATTTTCGGCGAGCAGTGGATAACGTTGGTCGCTGGGATGACGAGGTACTCGGCGAACGCGCCGTCGCGGTTGACGCCGACACCCTTCGTATTGCGGCAGAGATGCGCTCGCCCCGCGCGGCAGTTGCGGCAGACCCCGCAGACAATGTGCCCCTCCCCCGAGACAATGTCCCCGACCTTGCAGTGCTCCACCCCCTCGCCGACCTCGACAATCTCCCCCACATACTCATGCCCCGCCGTCGTGCCGAGCCGAATGGTCTCCTGCGCCCACTCGTTCCAGTCCCAAATGTGCACATCGGTGCCGCAGATCGCCGTTTTGTGGATTTTAATCTTGACCTCGCCGTGCCCGACCGCCGGGATGTCCACCCGCTTCATGGTTAGACCCACCTCCGGCTTGTCCTTGACAAGCGCCCACATTTGCTCGCTCATAAAAGCTCCTTTCGCGCTCGCGCCCGCCTCCCGCGGGAAAATTCGATTTTCATTATACAACAGCCGCGCACAGAATGCAAGAGGGCGCGCGCCCCCGCGCGCGACGCGCGTGGGGGGTAGTGGTTAGTGGAAAGTGGTTAGTGGAGAGTGAGGAGTGGTGTTCTTCGAGCGGCGGGGGCGCGAACCGAACGCGGTGGGGGCGCGGGAGAGCCTCGATTTGACAGAAGGGGGGAGAGGGTGGTATACTTTCTTTGCGGGAATTTCCCGCTACATTCGAGGTAGGTGAACTGCCTCGGGCGAGCTTTTTGTTTTTGGGAAAACGGCACTGCCTCAGTCGTAATTTGCGCTGCCCCGCTCGCGCTCGCGGGGGTATCCCTCCCCCGCTACTGCCCCGGTTCGCGGCGGCGCGCAAACCCGTTGCCTTCGGCACCGATTTTGCCGCTGTTTCGCTCCTTCTCCCTCACGCGCCTATGACCATTACCCAACTTGACCCCACGACTTGGGTCTTTTCCGAGAGGGATGTGCGGTTCTTTCTCCTCGCGGGGGAGGAGGACGCGCTGCTCCTTGACTGCGGCTGCGAGACGAAAAACGCGCGAGAACTCTCGCGCGAGGTGCTCGCGGGAGCGGGAATAGCGGCGCAGGTGCGCCTCGCGCTGACGCACGCCGACCGCGACCACATCGCCAGCGCGGGCGAGTTCCCCTCGCTCTCCCTTCACCCCGGCGATTGGGCGCGGCTGCGCGCATCCGGTTACGCGGGCGAGATCTGCCCCCTCTGGGACGGCGAGGAACTTGATCTCGGCGATCGCCCGCTTCGCGTTATCCACACGCCGGGGCACACGCCCGGCAGCGTAGCTCTGCTTGACCTCTCGCGGCGGCGGCTCTTTGCGGGAGATAGCGTGAGCGAGCGGCGCATCTTTCTTTTCGGACAGGGGCGGGACCTTGAGGCATACACGGCGAGCCTCGATCGCCTCTCCTCCCTCTCGCCCGCGTTTGATGAGATTATACCCTCGCACGGCGAGCGCGCTCTTCCCGCGCAATTTCTCGAGGTCTTGCGTGAGGCGGCGCGCGCGGCGGCGCGCGGCGAGGCAACCGGGCGCGTGGAGGACTTTCACGGCACGAGAGCCCGCGTCTGCGATATGGGCTGCGCGACCCTCCTCCTCCCTGTCGATCGCCGGGAGTCCCCCGCGGATCTGCACATTGTGCGCGCGCGCACCGAGGCGGAGCGGGCAGGGGCGTATTTCGTGCGCATATCCGCTATGGCGCGAGAATTTCACATCCCCCTTGAGGATGAGTTTGATGCGCACGATGGCGCGGACTGCCACTATATTCTCCTGCTCGATGAGATCTACCCCGTCGCGACCTGCCGGTGGTTTGCGCGCGAGAGCGAGGCGGGCGTCGCCGAGATCGGGCGGGTGGTTGTCCTGCCGGAATACCGCGGGAGGGCGCTCGGGAGAACGGTCGTTTCGGCGGCGGAGGAGGAGATTCGCGCGTGCGGCTACCGCGAGGTCTTCGTTTCGGCGCGGCGCGAGGCCGTCGGCTTTTATAAGAAGCTCGGCTATACCCCCTCCCCCCTCCCCGCGCACGAGACCCGCACCTTCGCCGTCACCGGCATGGGCAAAACCCTCGCCGAAAACGCCCCGCACTGAGGCGGCGCGCCTCGCTCCGTTCGCGCAGGGGATTCTTTCCGCGCCGTACCGCCGTGCCGCTTCCCCCGCGAGAAACCCCCGTGCCGATTTGCGCCGTCCTCCCCACGGGGGTGGCTCGCCCCGCCCTTCCCGCAAGGCGGCGCGCCTCCGCACCGCTCGCTACGTTTCTCCCACAAGGCGGCTTGCCTCCTCGTCGCCTCGCCTCCCGCGCCGTTTCCTCACACTGACGCTGTCGCGTCTCTCGCGCCGCCCGCGCCGTATCCCCTACGAGGGCGGCTTATCGCCGCTGCTTTTTCCGAGCGAAACCCCGTCCGCCCTCTCCCTCTCTTTATCCTTTATGTCCGATGAGCGTTTTCATTTGCGCGCGCCTTTCGCGCCGACGGGAGACCAGCCCGAGGCGATAGAAGCGCTTGCCGCGGGGGTGGAGGCGGGAATGCGCGCCCAGACGCTGCTCGGCGTCACCGGATCGGGCAAAACCTTCACGATGGCGAATGTCATCGCGCGCTGCAACCGCCCGACCCTCGTCCTCGCGCACAATAAGACCCTCGCGGCGCAGCTCTGCTCGGAGTTTCGCGAGTTCTTCCCAGATAGCGCGGTGGAGTATTTCGTCTCCTACTACGACTACTATCAGCCGGAGGCGTACATCCCCGGCAAAGACCTCTACATCGAGAAGGACGCCTCGATTAACGACGAGATAGACAAACTGCGCCACAGCGCGACAAGCGCCCTCTTCGAGCGGCGGGATGTCATTATCGTTTCATCTGTCTCCTGCATCTACTCGCTCGGCGACCCCTCCGAGTACAAAAACCAAATGGTGGGCCTTCGCCGTGGCGCGCGCATGGACCGGGACGAGCTGCTGCGGCAGCTCATCGCTATTCGCTACGAGCGCAGCGATATTTCCTTCACGCGCGCCAAATTCCGCGTGCGCGGAGATACGGTGGAGGTTTTCCCTGCGGGCAGCGAGAACATCGCCTATCGCGTTGAGTTCTTCGGCGATGAAATTGACCGCCTTTGCGAGGTGCACACCGTGACCGGGGAGGTTCTGCGGGAGCTGTCCTACGCGCCGATTTTCCCCGCCTCGCATTATGTCGCCTCGGATGAGCGGCGCGAGCGGGCGCTGCGCGAAATTGAGCGCGAGAAGGACGACACGGTCGCCGCCTTTCGCGCGGCGGGGCGGCTCGTGGAGGCGCAGCGCTTAGAGGAGCGGGTCAATTATGACCTGGAGATGATCCGCGAGGTCGGCTACTGCGCCGGCATTGAGAACTATTCCCGCGTTATGGCCGGGCGCGAGCCCGGCTCCACGCCCTACACCCTGCTCGATTTCTTCCCGCGCGATTTTCTCCTCTTCGTTGACGAGAGCCACGTCACGCTGCCGCAGGTGCGCGCGATGAGCGGCGGGGACCGCGCGCGCAAGGAAAACCTCGTGCGCTACGGCTTCCGCCTGCCCTCGGCGTTCGACAACCGCCCGCTGCGCTTCGAGGAGTTCGAGCAGAAGCTCAATCAGGTGATTTTCGTCTCGGCGACGCCCGCCGAATACGAGCGGCAGCACTCGGAGCAGGTGGTGGAGCAGCTCATTCGCCCGACGGGTCTACTTGACCCGGAAATCATCCTTCGTCCGATCACGGGGCAGGTGGATGACCTGCTCTTTGAGATTCACGCGCGCGCCGAGCGCGATGAGCGGGTCCTCGTCACGACCCTGACGACGCATATGGCGGAGGACCTCACCGAGTATATGGAGCGGCAGGGCGTGCGCGTCAAGTATCTGCACCACAAGGTGGAGACGATGGAGCGCACCGCTATCCTGCGCGACCTGCGGCTCGGCGTTTTCGATGTTCTCGTCGGGATTAACCTCCTGCGCGAGGGCTTGGATATTCCCGAGGTGTCGCTCGTCGCTATTTTAGATGCCGACAAAGAGGGCCTGCTGCGCAGTGAGACGGCGCTCATTCAGACGGTCGGGCGCGCCGCCCGCAACGCGCGCGGCAAGGTGATTTTCTACGCGGACAAAGTGACGGCGGCGATGCGGGCGGCGATGGACGAGACCGCGCGCCGCCGCGCCGTTCAGGATGCCTATAACCGCGCGCACGGCATTGTTCCGCGCACCGTGCAAAAGTCGGTGCGCGACCTCATTGAGCTGGGGGTCACTCCCGAGAAGAAAGAGGGCGTGCGCGGCGGCTCTCGCGCCGGCGGGCGGGGGGCCGCGCGCGAGGACTATCGCGCGCGTGTCGGCGCTCTTACCCCCGATGACACGGCGGCTCTCATCGAGGAGCTGACTAAAGAAATGAAGAGCGCGGCGTCGCTACTGGAATTTGAGCGCGCCGCCTCCCTGCGCGATGAAATCGCCGCCTTGCGAAGGCTATAGCGCGCCTCACCGCGCCGCCCCCCGGGGGCGGCGCGAAACCCCGCTCTCCCGCGCCCGCCCGATCTTTCCCTATCCTCCGACCAAATGCAAGTTACCATTCTCGGCAGCGGCGCGTGGGGCACCGCGCTCGGGCAGGTTCTCACCGATAACGGCCATCGCGTCACGGTTTACGGTATCGACCGCGCTGAGGTGGAGGACATCGCCCGCTGCCACCGCAACCGCAAGTATTTCGGCGACCACCCCCTGCCCTCTGCCCTTGCCGCGACAAGCGACCTCTCGATGATTCGCGGCAGCGAGGTGCTTGTCCTCGCCGTCCCGAGCGGCGCGCTGCGCGGCGCGCTGACGCAGGCGCGAGAGCATATCTGCCGCGGCACGCTCGTCGTTAACGCGGCGAAGGGCTTTGACCGCGAGGGGCGCTGCCGCCTCTCGGATACCATGCGCGAGGTGCTCGCCGATCGCGTCGATCGCCCGGTCGCGTCGATTATCGGCCCCTCGCACGCGGAGGAGGTGATCGAGCGCATGGTGACGAGCGTCTGCGCCGTCTCATCGGACGAGGGCAGCGCGCGCGCCGTGCAGCGCCTTTTCTCAAACGACTATCTGCGCTTGTATGTCAACCTCGATGAGGCGGGCGCGGAGTACGGCGCCGCGATAAAGAACGTCATCGCCATCGCGTCCGGCATTTTAGTCGGCAGGGGCTACGGCGACAACGCGAAGGCGGCGCTCGTTGCGCGGGGCCTTCGAGAGATGATCCGCTACGGCACCGCCAAGGGCGGGCGCGAGCGGACCTACACCGGTCTTACGGGCCTGGGGGACCTCGTCGTCACCTGCTTTAGCGAGCACTCGCGCAACTACCGCGCGGGCCTTGCCATCGGCGCGTCAGACGATGCCGCGGCCTTTTTATCCGAGAACCAAATGACGGTCGAGGGTATCGGCGCCTGTCGCGCCATCCACGAGGAGCTCGCCGCGGGAGACTTGCGCATCGAGCTGCCGATTGTCGAGGCGCTCTACCGCGTCCTTTTCGAGGGGGCGCGCCCCTCGCGCGAGATAGCCGCGCTCATGTCCCGCCCGCTCAAAGCGGAGGAGAGCGAGGTCTAACCCGTCACCGCTCACCCCCGCGCCGCAACTTCCCCCGCACCGCGTTCCCCCGCAATGGGGTTTTTCCCGCGCCCCGCCCGCACCGCGCGCTGCGGGTTCCCGCGCGGCTCTTGACAGGGAGCGGGGTTTTCGGTATACTATCTTTGGTTCGCGCTGCGGCGCAAAATCTTTTTTTGAGGTGATTTTTATGAAACATTGCACGAAAATCTTCGCGGCGCTGCTGCTCGCGGCGCTGTTACTCGTTCATCTCGCCGCCTGCGGCGGCGACAAGGGAACGGGCGACGCGCCGGAGGACTCGGGGAAGACCTCCGAGGCGGTGCCCGAGCAGACTCTCCTCAAAGTCGGCACCTATAAGTTCACCAACATCGGCACCGGCAAGGAAATCACCTACAACCAAGAGGACGGCAGCCTCACTATCGGGAGAGCCGGGCAGCACGCGGTCGGCATCAACGCCGTGATGGTCAAGGGCGAGCGCAAGTATGTGCTTGAGTTTGTTTCGGGCGAGGATACTACCGATGGCAAGGGCAAGCAAATCGTCAACTACGAAATGAACAAAAAAGCTCTGACCGTCTCCAACTTCGGCAAAAAAGAGGTCGCGGTCGAGAGCAACGAGAAGAAAAACACGCAGCAGTGGACAATAGAGGAGGAGAGCGAGGGCGTTTACGTCATCCGCACGCGCGCTAACGACAAATTCCTTCTTTCGATGACCGAGGACGCGCTCGCGCTCTCCGAGGGCGAGGTGAACGACAGCGCGCGCTGGAAAATCGAGAGCATCGCCACCGACAACGATTTTTATCTGGAGTATAGCAGCGACGAGGGCAACGTCGCCGTGCGGCTCGCGCTCGATATGCTCGAGAAAACGCCTATAACCGCCGAGCGCGTGACGGCATGGGCAAACGACATCGAAAAGGTGCTCGACGCCTATGAGGAGCTAACCTCCTTCCACGCGCAGGACACGGTTTTCATTCACGCCTACAACTATCAGGGGGTGATGGCGGGCGTTATCGGCACCGATCAAGTGTATGTCAACTGCGGCCCGGGCGAGTGGTTCTACACCGATATGGAGAAGATGGCCAAGCGCGATGAGCTCGGCGTGCACGACGTAAACTTTATGTGCCTGCACGAGATCGGCCACCTCTTCGACTATGATCGCGGCTGGAATTTCGAGAGCGAGATGACCGCCGACCTCAAGGCGGCGTATGCCCTCTCGGCTATCGAGGGGTCGGTCGCCGCACCCTCCGAGTTTGAGGCGCGCGATTACTTCGACTACGAGAACATCCACACTGCCTACGAGCGGCTCGGCGGCGGCAGGATGACGCGCGAGTACAGCATTTACCGCCTCGCCGAGCTGATGACGAACATCTCCTACGAGATTGGTTGGGATCCCTTCAAGAAGACCTTCGCGTGGTTCCAGTCGCTCTCCCCGGCGGAATACCCCGAGACGGGTTCGGCAAAATTCGACACCTTCCTCGACAAACTCTCCGAATATAGCGGCAAGGACGTTCCGCCGATGATCCCCGCCTCCGAGCGCGAGATCTGCCGCGAAAAGTTCGACGCGAAGTCTTAAGCGGCAAGGGGTCCCGCGCCCCGGGCAGGCCCGCCGCAAGAAAACACTATCGCCCCCCTCCCCCCGAATAACCATGCTCGATATTAAGTTCATTCGCGACAACCCCGACCTTGTGCGGGAGAACCTGCGGCGGCGCTTTCGCGAGGACCTTGTACCTCTCGTCGACGAGGTCACGGCGCTCTACGAGGAGCAGCTCGCGGCGAAGCATCGCGCAGAGGATCTGCGCGCGGCGCGCAACCGCCTGAGCCGCGAAATCGGCGCGCTCATGGGCCGCGGGGAGCGCGAGGCGGCGGAGGTGCGCAAGCGCGAGGTCGCGGCAAACGCGGATGAAATGAAGGCGCTCGGCGATCGCGCGGGCGCGCTTGAAACTCAAATCGCGGAGATTTGCCGGCGCCTGCCGAATATCGTCGACCCCACCGTGCCGGTCGGGCGCGATGAGAGCGAGAACGTCGAGCGCGAGCGCTTCGGGGAACCGAAAGTGCCGCCCTTTGAAATTCCCTACCACGCCGATTTGCTCGAGCGCTTCGCGGGCCTTGACAAGAGCGCGGCGGCGCGCGTGGCGGGGGAGGGGTTCTACTACCTCATGGGAGATATTGCGCGCCTGCACTCGGCGGTGCTCTCCTATGCGCGCGACTTTATGATCGCGCGCGGCTTCACCTACGTCATCCCGCCCTATCTCATCCGCAGCGAGATCGCCGCGAATGTCATGAGCTTCGCCGAAATGGACGCGATGATGTACAAGATTGAGGGCGAGGACCTCTACCTCATCGGCACAAGCGAGCACTCGATGATGGGGCGCTTCGCCGGGCAAATGCTTGCCTCGGAGGACCTGCCCCTCACGCTGACCTCCTACTCGCCCTGTTTTCGCAAGGAAAAGGGCGCGCACGGGCTGGAGGAGCGCGGGATCTACCGCATCCATCAGTTTGAAAAGCAGGAGATGCTCGTCATCTGCCGCCCGGAGGATAGCCCCGCCTGGTTTGAGCGAATGTGGCGCATGAGCGTGGAGCTCTTTCGATCGCTTGAGGTTCCGGTGCGCACGCTCGAGTGCTGCACCGGGGATCTCGCCGACCTCAAGGTCAAGTCCTACGATGTCGAGGCGTGGTCGCCGCGGCAGGGGAAATATTTCGAGGTCTGCTCTTGCTCGAACTTAGGGGACGCGCAGGCGCGCCGCTTGGGCCTTCGCGCGAAGAGCAAGGACGGCGCGCGCTTCCTGCCGCACACGCTCAACAACACGGTCGCCGCGCCGCCGCGTATGCTCATCGCCCTCATCGAGAACAACCTCGCGTTTGACGGCGCGCGCTACACCGTCGCCGTCCCGCCCGCCCTGCGCCCCTATATGGGCGGCAAGGAGCTCATCGAGGAGCAGTGAGCGCGCCTGTGCCCGCCTCCCGCAAAACTCCTCCCGCGCCGGGAGTACGTTTCGCGTGAAACACCCGTCATCGCAAAAACCCGCGAGCCCTTCTCTCATAACACCGTGCGTCCCCTCACCCCACGAAAAACCGCCCGAGCCATTGCTCGGGCGGTTTTCTCATCTCCCACGGTTTTCTGTCCCCCGCGAGCGATGCGCCGCCGAACCACTACTAACCACAATCCACTCACCACTAACCACTACAGCCCACTATCCACTACTCACTAATCACTGCGCGCGAAGCGCGCGATGTGCCACCGCGAAGGCGAGGATTGCCGCCGCGCTCGATGTGGGGAGCGCGACGAAGGGGCGCGCGTAGGGGATTTTCACCGAGAGGTCGGAGGCGGCGCGGTAGGCGGCGGAAACGCCGCGCCGCTCCCCGCCGATGAGCAGCAGCAGCGGCAGCGCGAGGTCCGCCTCATCGAGCGGGACCGCGCCGCGACTATCGGCAAGGAGAATCCGGTAGCCCGAACCTGAAAAGAGCGCGCGCAGGTCGCTCGCGGTCGGCACGGCGTAGAGCGGGAGCAGCTCGGACGCGCCGGCGGAGGCGCGGCAGACGGTCGGCGCCGCGCTCATCCAGTTGCGCGGCGGGAGCAGCACCCCGCTCGCTCCGGCGGGATAGAGCGCGCGCAGCGCGAAGGCAAAGTTGTAGGGGTCCTCCACGCCGTCAAGGAAGACGAAAAACCCCCGCGCGGGCAGCTCCCGCAGCGGCAGGAGCGCCTTCTCGCCGCAGGAAAAGAGCAGCCCGCCGTGAGACTTCCCTCTCGCGCGCGCGTCAAGCTCCCCGCGCGGGAGAAGATCAAGCGCGAAGCCGCGCTCATCGGCCTTGGCGCGCAGGAAAGCGTACTCGCGCGGGCGGCGGCGCACGAGCTCCTCATCGTAGAGGACGCGCGAAATAGGTCTCCCGCCTGCAAGCACGGCGCGGAAGGAGACGATTCCCTCGAAGAGGGGGGAGGGGGGCGTTTGCAAGGGCGTTTACCCCGCTTGTGTCAAGAGATGGGAAAAGAGCGGTCTCCCGCGAGGACGGCTGCGGCGACGCCCTCGCGCAGACCCCCCTCGGGGACAAGGAGGCTCGCCGCGCCAAAGCGCGCGGCCGCCTCATCGTAGACGAGCATCCCGGGGAGAAGCACGCGGTAGCGGTCGGGGAAGCGCGCGCGCATTTCCTCAAGGTCCCGCCCCGCAAGGTAAGCCGAAAGCTGCGCGCGAAAGGCGGGGAGGGTGAGCGCGCGCGCCCCCGATTCGCTCGCGCTCGCCCGATTGAGAAACGCCACCGCCTTCGCCGTCCCGCCGACCGGGAGGAGCGGCAGCCCGACCTCAGGCGCGGGGATTTCATCGAACGCCCCCCCCGCGCGCGCGCGGATTTCCTCCGCCTCGGCGGCGGTGGGGAACTCGCCGCAGACAAAGTCCCGCGTGAGCGAGAGCGCGCCGAAGGGAAGAGATCGCGCGAGCTTGACTGTCTCCCCCGCAAAGAGGATGACCTCGGTCGATCCGCCGCCCATATCAAGGACGATCCCCTCCCGCGGAGGCGGGTTCATCGAGGCGATCGCCCCGCGAAAGGAGAGCGCCGCCTCCTCCTCGCCGGAGAGCACCCGCACAGAAACGCCTGTGCGCTCTCGCACCTCGCGGGCGGCAGATTGCGGATCGCGCAGGCGGCGAAAAACCGCCGTGGCGACGGCGGCGATCGGGGCGGTCGGGCAGAGCGCGCGAATATCGGCGCAAAAGGCGGTAAGCGCGCCGCAGAGAAGGTCTATCCCCTCGCGGGAAAACCTCCCGTCCTCGAGATAACGCAGCAGCTGCAAGGTCGCAGAGCGCGCGCGCAGGGGTTTGCCTTCCTTCGAGAAGATCGTATATTTGCCGGTGTTCGAGCCGATGTCGATGACGGCGAGGGCGGGCAAAGGCATAGAAAAAAGAGAGAAAGTTTCACCGCGCGCTTGCCTCCATGGGCTCTCGCCCGGGCTCTCGCCACGGGCTCTCGCCCGGGCACACCCGCGCGCGGGTGATGCGCGGGCCGCGCAGGGCTCGGCGTCGGCGCGCCGCCAAAGGGGGGCAGCCCTCCCCCGCGCAGTGGGAGAGGGGATTCTCCCGGCCTCCTCGCGAGGGGTGAGCGCGGGAGATGCGCGCCGCGCGCCTCACTGCACGAGGCCGAGCGGCATCACTTCCTCGGCAAGGGCGCGCTGCGCGGGGGTGCCGAGGTCCCAGTCGACGCCGTAGAAGGCGAGGCGGGTGCCGCTGCCGTTGTAGGTATCGGCGGAGATCATCCGCCGCGCCTCGTAGCGCAGCTCGAAGCGGTAGTCGGTGTTGCCGTAGTTATCGTAGGAGATCATGCGCGTGAGGTCGCCGTTAGCGTCGTAGCTGTAGTCGATGCGGTCGCTCATCGCGCCCTCGCGGTAGCTGATCTTTCGCACGAGCGCGCCGCTCGCGTTGTAGCTGTTCTCCTCACCCTCGAGAAGAGCGTCGCTTTTGTCATAGGCGAGGTCCGAGGTGACGCGCCCGGCGGCGTCGTAGGTAATCTCGCGCCGCGCTAGATCGCCCTCGGAGGAGTACTCGGTGCGCTTCGCGCGATAGGCGGGGTCGGAGCCGCTCGCCGCCGTCCACTCCTCCTCCCAGCCGGAGGTGCGCACGCCGTTCTCATCAAAGGACATTTCGCTCGTGACGCTCCCGTCCTCGCCGAAGGTCCGCTCAAACGAGCCGCCCACCGATCCGTCCTCCTCGTAGCAGGTCCAGCCGGTGGCGCGCCCCTCGCCATCGGTGCGGTAGACGAAGGGATAGACGCGCGCCTCCCAAGATCCCTCGGGAGGGATACTCCCGTCCTCGCCGAGCGTGAAGCTCGCCTCGCGCGTGAGGTTCCCGAACTCATCAAGGTCCCGCACGCGCGCGCCGCCCGCTGCCTCAACGGTCATCTCGCGCGAAAGGCGCCCCGCCTCATCGTAGCTGTAAGTCTTCTCGCGAAGGAGCGTGTCGCCCTCGTAGGTGCGGTCGATGAGCGGCAGGTCGCCCGCGCCGTAGGTCACCTCGCGCAGCAGCTCCCCCGCGCTGCCGGTCGTCGTTGAGGAGAGCAGGCGCTCCTCGCTCTCCCCCTCGGGGGTGCCGTAGGTAAAGCGGGTGAGCGTCGTGCGCGCGCCCTCGCCGTAGACGCTGTAGGTGACCTCGGAGAGCCGCCCGCGCTCATCGTAGCGGTCATCGTAGGCAAACCCGGCCGTGACGCTCCCGCCGCCCGCGGCGTAGGTGAGCTGCCGCGTGACGGTTCCCTCCCCGTTCTCGGTCGTCTCAAGGGTGAGCGCGCCCGCGCTGTCGTAAGTGTAGCGCGTGACGCTCCGCACGGTCATCTCCTCTCCCTCGCCCGGCTCATACTCGGTGACGCGCACGGGATTGCCGTCGCGGTAGCGCGTCGTTGAGAGGCGCCGCCCCGCCTCATCGAAGGTATAGCGCGCCGTCGGGACACCCTTGACCGCGACGGTCAGTTCATCCTCGCTCCACTCATAGGTGTACTCGGTGACGCTGTCGGCAAGGTAGTCGTAGACGCGGGAGGCGGTCGGGATGAACGGCCCCTCCTGCGCGGGCGGCTCCTCGCCGTAGCCGCTCGGCGCCTGCGCCTCCGGGAAGAGGTCGAGGTTGTCCCCTAATACGTCCGCGCAGGAGAGCAGCGCCGCCGGCAGAATCAGTAGGGCGGCGATTGCCGAAAATAAGCGTTTCATCGCAAGTGTCATTTTGTTTTTCGCGAGATTCCCGCGCGAGGACGAGTGAGGCGGAGTCGCGAGGCTCGTCGCGCTCATCGCGGCCCTCGAGGAGCCTCGGGGAGCGGGAAATTCCATCGCGCGCCCGCGCCGCGCGGCGGCGATCGTCACCTTTGCCCCTGCTCGCGCGGGGAGGTTTATTTCGGGAGAGGCGATTTTGCCCTGAGCCCGGGTTGTCCCGCGCCGCGCCTCACCGGGTGAGGCGGTTCTCTCCCCCGTAATCCTTCGCTCCGCGCGGGCTCCGCCGCGCCGTGCGGGAGACCTATTCACGCGAAATATTATACCCCGCCCCTCCCCCTCTTGTCAAGCGCGCCGCCTCACCGCCGTGCCGATCTCTCGCGCCGCCGCCGCCGTGCCGCCGCTCCCCGTGGGGATTCCCCCGCACCCTCCCTCGCCGCGTCACTCGCGCGGTCTGTGTGAGCTCGTTTCATTGCCCCGCGCCCCTTCCCGCCGAGGATTCTCCTCCCGTCCGCTCGCGCGATCTCCCCCCGCTCCCCCTATCTCCCGCGAAATTCGCTCTTGCGTGCGCCGCCGCGCTTGCTCCCTCGTGCCGCCTCGCCCCGCCCCCTCGCGCAAAACTCCCCCCGCCTTTGGCGAGGGGAGTTTGTTTTGTTCGCTAACTGCCGCGTTCCTTATCGGGAATCCTCGCGGGATTACTGCTTGGAGAGCAGAAGCAGTAGGCGCGAGACGTCGCGGATGGTGACGTGGCTGTCGCCGGTGAGGTCGGCGCGGTCGTAACCCTCGGCGCCGGCGGGGTCGGTGAGGCACTGGAGAAGAGCGGTGACATCCTCGATGTCGACCTTGTCATCCCCGGAAATATCGCCCTCTTCATAGGGGATTATCTCGCCGAACTCTTGCGTTAACGTCTCCCCGCACAGCTCGCACTTGCCCTCTTTGGTGCCGACATGCTCGTGCGACGGCTGCTGCGTTTCATTCCAGACCTGCACGTCGTGATAGGTCGGGGTCACGTCGTTATTGCCGAGGTCAATCTCGCCCCACTCCTCCTCGCTGCCGCAGAAGATCACCGGGACCTCCTTTGCGAGGAGGCTCGTGAGCACGTTGTCACCGATCGCGCTGATGTCCGCGTAGGAGAGGATAACGCGCTTAATCGCGTCCACTTTGTCGTTCCACGGGGCGTCCTCTGCCGTGGCGACGGCGGCGATGCTGCCCTTGCCGCGGAAGAGCAGGTCTCCCGCCTCCGTCACAATAGCGCTGACGCCCTCGCCCGCCGTGTAGACGGGGTTGGCAGCGGCTGCGGCGGCGACGTCCTCATCGAGAGCCGAGAGGGTTCCCTCGCTGCTGTCGGCGCGGTAGATTTTGGTCGTGCCCTTGCCATCGAGCTCGGTACTCATTGTGCCGGTGCGCCCGGCGAACAGGCCCCGGAAGAGCGGCGTCTCGCCGAGCGAGAAGGTCAGATCCACCTCAAAGTAGGCCTCGGTTGTCGCTTCCGCGCCCTCGCCCGCCGTGTTTGTTTTCGCGGCGAGCGCGGCGACGTCCTCCTGCGTCATATTGAGGTCGACGTAGATGAGGACGTTCGGGCCGATGTAGCCGTAGGCGTCGTAGATGGAGCCGGTGTAGTCTTTGCCGTCGATGCGCGCCGCCACTTTGTTGCCGGGGGCGATGTCGCCGATGCCGTGCGGCAGCTTCTTCGGGTCAATCGTCATAACGAGGACGTTTTCCTCGGTGGCGTTCTCGTTGCCCGGATCTTTCACGTCCCCGCCCGGTCTTTTCTCAAAGATATTCGCTTTGCCGTAGGTGTTCATGCGCACGAGCGGAACCTGCGCGTATTTCTCCACGAGCGCGGGATCAAAGACATCGCTGCCGTCCGAAATGACCTCGCCACCCTTGTAGACCTCATCCGAAAGGACGGTGATCCCGCCGACCTGCCCGACCCATTGCAGGCCAGTGCTGTCCGAGAGAACATACAGCTTGACGCTGTAGATGTTGCCCCTTTGCAGGGTGTAGCCCGCCTCAACCACCGGGAAGCGGTAGATAACCCATTCCTCGCCGAGCGACACGATGGAGGTGGGAGCAAGCTCGAGCGTTTCGGTCCTGCCCAAAATGTCGGTGATCTCCAAGGTGAAGCTGCCGCCGGTCCAGCTGAGAGGGTTGCCGGAGGAGGTGATACCGTTCGCCGCGAACTGATCGTGAAAGGTTTTGGAAACCTTCAGCTCCAGCAGGGTTTCGGGCTTCTCGGGCGGATAGTTCTCCACGCCCCGGATTGTGGTCCCCGGCTGGAAGTTGTAGACAGTCCCGCCGTCGCGATAGGAGTCAAGGCCGTCCGCCATCTCGATGCGGTCTTTAATTTCGCCCGGCGCCACGCTGAAGCCGGTGTCCTCATGCCCCCAAATCTCGACCTCTTTCAGGTGAGAGGCCTTGTTGGCGGTGTTGTGAAGGACGGTGATGCGCACATATTTCGCCGTGATGTCCTGCGAGGCAATGTCAAAGAGCTTGCCCTCATCGGTCTCCGGCACATCCTCCAGCTGCTCCTCTGCCGTCTTGTATTCGATGTTGTTGACGCTCGTCTCGATGCGGTACTGATAGGAGCGAGCGGTGTGGTTGAAGATGCGGATCTCAGACAGCTTGTACCAGCCGCCGAGGTTGATGACAACGTCCGCCGGGTAGTCGCCGCCGTCCCAGTAGCTGCTCGTGTCCCCGTCGATCGCTTTGCTCGGGGGATAGACGCCCTCCTGCGCCCCCGCTCCGGGGTGGGAGACGATCGTCGCGCCGGTGCTGAGGTTGGTGTCGCCCTCCGGGGCGGCGAGGACCGGGGCCGCCGCCGACAGCAGCATGAGCAAGGTCAGCAGCAGGCAAAGGCCTTTTCGCAGTGATTTCATCGATTTTGTCCTTTCTTGCGCGAGGCAAAAGAGTAAATTTCGCGGCGGCGGCGGCGACC
>CAZYCC010000001.1:46051-56454 GCA_964645985.1 uncultured Lachnospiraceae bacterium
TAGTGGTTAGTGAGGAGTGGATAGTTTAGTGGATAGTGGTTAGTGAGGAGTGATTAGTTTAGTGGTTGGTGAATAGTGGGCAGTGGATAGTTTAGTGAATAGAGGGATAGTGAGCAGTGGGTAGGCAGCGTGCCGCGCGGGTGTTCCCTTAAAACAAACTCCCCACCGAGTGGGGGCGTGCTTAGTGGTTAGTGAATAGTGGTTAGTGGACAGTGATTAGGCGGTATGCCGTGCGGGGGGGTTTCACGCGGCAAACGCGGTTTCACCCTCTCCCCCGGGATTTCGCGCCGCGCCGCGCGCGAGTTCACACTACCCACTTCTCACTGATCACTGACCACTACTCTGCCCACTATCCACTAATCACTTTCCACTACTCTGCCCACTTTCCACTGATCGCTTTCCACTATTCTATCCACTATCCACTATTCACTCTCCACTACTTATCGCGGCTACTTATCGCGGCGCAGTTTCGCGAGGAAGAACCCGTCGGTGTGGGTTTCGTCCGGCGTGAGCGTCACGCGCCCCTCGGGCGCGGCGAGCGAGGGCGAGAGTGCGAAGGGCTCGGGCGAGAAATCGGGGCGCGCGGCGAGGAAGGCGTCCACGACGCGCTCGTTCTCCTCGCGCCGCAGCGAGCAGGTCGAGGCGAGAAGCACCCCGCCGGGGCGAAGAAGATCGGCGCTTGCCGCGAGGATTTGCCCTTGCAGGGCGGGCAGGCGCGACATCTGCTCGCGCGTGCGGTAGCGCAGGTCAGGCTTTTTCGCGAGAACCCCGCTGCCCGAGCAGGGCAGATCGCACAGAACCCGGTCGGCGCGCCCAAGAAGAGCCGGATCCGGCTCCCGCGCGTCGCGCGATGCCGCCGTGATAATCGAAATCCCGAGCTTTTCCGCCTCGCGCCGCAGAAGCGAGAGCTTGTTCTCGTGCAGATCGAAGGCGAAAATTCTCCCGCGGTTGCCCATCGCCATGGCGAGGGAAAAGCTCTTTCCCCCGGGCGCGGCGCAGGTGTCGATGACCGTTTCCCCGGGCGCGGCGCCGAGCGCCGTCGCGCAGAGCGCCGACGCCTCATCCTGCACAAAGCACAGCCCCTCGCGCAGCGGGGCAAGCTCGCTCACCGCGCCGCCCCGCAGGGCGATGCAGTCGGGGGAGAGCTTTGTCGGGATAGCGTCGTAGCCCGCTTTTTGCAGGGAGGAGAGCAGCTCATCGCGCGTCGTGCGCAGGGTGTTGACGCGCAGGGTGAGAGGCGGGATTTCCTTCGTCGCGGCGAGAATACCCCTCGCTTTGTCGATGCCGTAATCGGCAAGCAGGTCTCGCGCGAGGTCCTCCGAGACGCTGTAGCGCACCGAGAAAGCGCCGGCCGGGTTCTCACTCTCGTCCGGCAGAGCGGGAGGCCCCTCGCGCAGATAGCGGCGCAGAACGGCGTTGACCATTCCCGCGCCGCGCGGGAAGACCCGCTTCGCGAGAGACACCGTCTCGCTGACGGCGGCGTGCGCCGGAACGCGCAGGAAGGCGCATTGCAGCAGGCCTAGGCGCAGCAGAATGCGCAGCGGCAGGTCGAGCGAGGCGGGGTCGCGGCTTGCCGAGTGCGCGATAAAATAATCGAGCGTGACTGTTCGCTCGATAACGCCGTAAACAAGGCGGGTGTAGAGCGCGCGCTCGGGCGGCGGCAGGGAGGCGCGCTTCAGCGTCGCGTCGACCTCCAGATTCGAAAAGCGCCCCTCCCGGGCAATGCGCAAAAGTGAGCGGTACGCGCTCTCGCGAGCGTCGGGCATAAGAAAAAGAGTTCCTCGCGCGCCGCCCCGCGCGCGGTGGTGTGTTCATTCGCGAGAGGGATTATCGAGAGGATTCCCCTAACCGTGTTCCCCCGGTTTTGCGGCGCGCTACGCGCCCCATATATCCCCTACGGCGACGCCGCGGCCGTTGACAAAGTCGCCGCAGGACATCGCGCGCCCGCCCGCGGGTTTCACCGCTGTGATCCCGAGAATCGAGCGCGCGCAGGCGACGGCAATCGCCTCGCGCGAGGCCGAGAGGATAGTCCCCGGCGCCGTCCCCTCCGGCGGCTCGCCAGGGAGAACAGTCGCCTCGAGAACCTTCAGTTTGCGAGCGCGCGAGGTTGTTTCGGCGAGCGGAGCGGGGGAGAGGGCGCGCACGGCATTGCAAAGATCCCTCGCGCGGCGGGTGAAGTCGAGCGGGCAGTCGCTCGATGTGATTTTCGCGGCGTAGCTCGCGAGAGCGCTCTCTTGCGGTACCGGCGTGAGAGTCCCCGCCTCCAGCCCCGCTATTGTGCGCCGCAGCAGAGGAGCACCCACCAAGGCGAGCTTGTCGCGCAGGCTCCCGCCGGTGTCGCGCGGGGAGATCGGCACCCGCTCCTGCAAAAGAATGTCCCCGGTGTCCAGACCCTCGTCCATGCGCATGGTGGTGACCCCGGTCTCACTCTCCCCGGCGAGAATCGCGCGCTCAATCGGCGCGGCACCGCGGTAGGCGGGCAGGAGCGAGGCGTGAAGATTGACGCAGCCGAGCGGCGGGAGGCGCAGCAACTCGGGCGGCAGAATTTTGCCGTAGGCGACGACGAGAAGTGCGCGCGGCGAGAGGCTCCGCAGGAGCGAAAGAGGCACCTCTCCGCGCAGCGTCGGCATCTGATAGACCGGGAGGTTCCGCGCGAGGGCGAGCTCTTTCACCGGAGGGGGCGTGAGCGCGCGGCGCCGCCCCGCCGGCTTATCCGGCTGCGTCACAACCGCCGCGATAGGTACCCCCGCGTCAAGGAGATCCCGCAGCACATCCGCGGCGAAAACCGGCGTGCCGAAGAAAAGATAGGACATAGCGATGCGCGATCGGGGCAGAGAGGACGCGGGAGAAGCAGACGGCGCGCGGCGCGGAAGGAAATGCGGCAGTGTTTGACCGCCCTCTTTGCGGCGCGGCGGCGAAAATCGGCGTGTGCGGCGCGAGGGAATCGCGGCGAGCGGGCGGGGAGAATCGCCCGAAATAGCGCGGGAGGAGATACCGGAGCGCTAAAATCGGCGCGCGGCAAGAGAGAACTGCGGGGAAGGTCGGCGCGGGAAAAATTTTCGCGTGCCGAATGCGCGGCACAGGAGGGAACCGCGGAGGGATTTGGCGCGCGGCGCGGTCACGCCTGCTCGCCCGAGCTCTCGCTGTTTTCCTCGGCGAGCGCTTCCATTTCCTCGCGCGTGAGCATGCGCTCGGCCTTGTCGGGGTAGAGGATGCCGTCGAGATGGTCGATTTCGTGGCAGAGCGCGCGCGCAAGGAGGCCTTGCCCGGTAATCTCGCGCTCTGCCCCCTCCCGGTCGAGCGCCCGCACCGTTACGCGCGCCGGGCGCGTGACAAGCCCCCAGCGCCCGGGCAGGGACAGGCACCCCTCGGTCCCGCTCTGCTCCCCCTGCGCCGCGAGGATCACCGGGTTAATGAGCTCTATCGGCTGCCCCTCCTCCACCTCGATGACGACGACCCGCCGCAGCACCCCGACCTGCGGCGCGGCGAGACCTACCCCGTCGGCGCGGCGCATTGTGTCGAGCATATCATCAAGCAGGCGCAGAATGTGCGGGGTGATCGCGTCTACTTCGCGGCAGCGCCGCCGCAGCGCCGGTGCGCCCTCGGTGAGAATTTTGCGATAAGCCATACCAATTGTCCGAGAAAAAACCGCGCGCGGTTGTCGAAGCGGCGAAAGAGACGAAAAACGAACGCCCCCGGGAAAAGCGTTCCCCGCACGCCCGCACGCCCGCGCGAATGCCGAAGCGGTAAGCGATCTCCCTCTCCCCGCGCGAAACTCGCGCATTCGCTCCCGCCCCCTCGCGCCGGGGTAACTCCCACCGCCTCCCCCGCGCGCGTTTTGAAATAGTGTTCCTCGCCCGAGGAAACAGCGGCTGTGGCAGGCAATCCCCCTTGCCCTCCGCGTTTTCGATATAGCGTTCGGGCGTGACTTGCCCGTTCGCTCGAAGCGTGCCCTACCCCTGCGTTTCCCGCGCGTTCCGCGAAACCCAAGCCGCCGCGCCCCCCCTCGCCCCTCTCGCACGAATGACGCTCCCGCGCCCCTCGCGCTATCGCTCCCCGCGCCCGTTTACACGTTCGCGGGATTGATGTCGATGGTGAGGGAGACTTTTTTGCGTGTGTAGGGGCGGAAGGCCTCGGCGGCGCTGCGCAGCAGGTCCCGCGCGCGGCGGTTGGCGCGGCATTTGAGAAGAATGCGCCGCCGGTATCGCCCGCCGAGCCGGTAGACGGGAGCCTCGAAGGGGCCGTACATCACCACCCGAATATCCGAGAACTCCCCGCGCAGCCGCCCGTCGAGGATTTCGCGCAGGTGCTCCGCGCCCTCGCGCACCTCGCCCTCATCCTCCCCCGAGAGGGCGAGCAGGACGATGTCGCAGAAGGGCGGGAAGCGCAGCGCGCGCCGCGCCGCCGCCTCATCGGCGAAGAACGCCTCGTAGTTCTGCTCCCCGGCAAAGCGCAGGACCGGGTTATCCGGGCTGTAGGTCTGAATAATCGCGCGCCCGGGCAGTTTCGATCGCCCGCCCCGCCCGATGACCTGCGTTAAAAGTGAGAAGGTGCGCTCGGAGGCGCGGTAGTCGCCGACATACAGGCTGTTATCGGCGCAGAGAACGCCGACGAGCGTGACGGCGGGGAAGTCGTGCCCCTTGGTCACCATTTGCGTGCCGAGGAGGATGTCGTATTTGCGCGCGCGAAAGTCAGAGAGCATTCGTTCGAAGGCGAACTTTGAGCCGGTCGTGTCGGCATCCATGCGCAAAATTCTCGCCCCCGGAAAGCGCGAGGCGAGCTGCCCCTCGAGCATTTGCGTGCCGTACCCCGCGTAGGCAAGATCCCGCGCCCCGCAGCGCGGGCAGGCGTCCGGCAGAGGAGCGCGCGCGCCGCAGTAGTGGCAGAGCAGGTACCCCCCTTCCTCGCGATCGCGAGGCGTGAGGTCGCGCGGGTCGCGGCGGGCGTGGGTGTGGTAGGTGAGGGAGACGCTGCAGTTCGGGCAGCGAATCGGCTCCCCGCAGACCTTGCAGCGCACATAGTTGTGGTAGCCCCGCCGCTGCGCGAAGAGAATGGTCTGCTCGCCGCGCGCGAGGTTCTTTTCCATCTCCCCGAGAAGAACCCCCGAGAGCGGCGCCTGCCCCGGTGGCAGGGCTCTTCCTCGCATATCGAGAAGGTAGCATTTCGGCAGAGCCGCGCCGCCGTATCTACGGCGCAGGCGCACGAGGTGAATCTCCCCCGCGCTCGCCTTGTAAAAGCTCTCTACCGAGGGCGTTGCCGAGGAGAGCAGCAGCAGCGCGCCCGCGCGCGCGCAGCGGAAGCGCGCGACATCCCGCGCCGAGTAGCGCGGGGAGCTGTCCGACTTGTAGGTGTGCTCCTGCTCCTCATCGATAACGATCATCCCGAGGCGCGGGAAGGGGGCAAACACCGCCGAGCGCGTTCCCACGCAAATCGAGGCGCGCCCCTCCTTCATGCGCCGCCACGCGTCAAAGCGCTCCCCGTCCGAGAGGGAGGAGTGCAGGAGCGCCACCCTCTCGCCGTAGAAGGAGGAGAAGAGCGAGACAGTTTGCGGGGTGAGCGAAATCTCCGGCACAAGGAGAATGACCTGCCGCCCGGAGGCGAGCACGCCGTCGATCACTTCCTTTATGACGCGTGTCTTGCCGCTCCCGGTCACCCCAAAAAGAAGCGCCGCCTCCGCCCTCCCGTCCCCGGCAAGGCGCAGCAGCTCCTCCGCCGCCGCGCGCTGCTCGGGCGAGAGGATATTTTCATCGGGAGGCGGTGCCGCCTCGCGCGGCGATAGGTCCCGGTATAGCTCCTCGCGCTCGAGCGCAAGCAGACCCTTCTCGCGCAGCGCCTCAATCTGCGCCCCCCTCGCGCCTGTCGCCTCGCGAAGAGCGGTCAGCTCCACCGTGCCGTGCTCGGTGAGATAGTCGAGCGCCACCTTTTGGAGCGCTCCGCGCAGCGGCGGGAGGTCATCGGCAAAGGCGAGCGCGGTGGGGCGCGCGTACTCGCGGTAGCGACGGCTGCCCTCCTCGCGCAGCCGGTAGGATACGCGCAGCTTTCCCGCGGCGGAAAGCTCCCGCAAAGCCTCCCCCGCGTCTTCTCCCGGCAAAGATCGCGCGAGCTGCCCCGCCGTCCTCCCCTCTCCCCCCGCGCGCAGCAGCGCCGAGAGGAGGGCGGGAGGCAAGCCCTCGGGGGCGGCATCTTCCGGCAGAGAATAAACCGCCTCGAGCCTTGTGAGCGCGCCGGGCGGCAATATGGCGCGCACCGCCTCTCCGTAGCTGCAAAAAGTGCGCTCCACCAAAAAAGAGCAGAGCGCGCGCTGCTCCTCATCAAGGTTCGTGAGAACCTCCTCCCGCACGCCGAGAACGCTTTTGAGGGGATACGCCTGCGGCTCATTCTCCCGCGCCGCGTCCTCGAGGGCGCGCACCACACCGACCTCGTGGCGGTTGCCCCGCCCGAAGGGGACGTGAACGAAGCACCCGGGCGCTACTCTCTCCCGCAGCTTTGCCGGGACGAAATAGCGGTAGTCGCGGTCGGCATCGGGCGAGAGGCGCAAAATCCGCACAAGCGCCACCGCCCCCTCGGGCTCTCTCCTCGCGGGGCGTCTCTCCCCGCCCCCGCTCTCCCCGGGCGTGCTGACAACCCCCGCCGCGGCGGGGGGGCGCGCCGGGGGCGCGGGAGGAGCGTTGCTGCTGCTCCCGCGCGGCAGGAGTGGGGAATCGGTCATCATGCGCGGTTATTTCTCGCCGCTTTCGGGAAGAGAGGGCGCGACGATTTTGTACCGCCCGCTCTCCAGGCGCCGAATGGCAACGCTGACCGCGTTCTCCTCGGGCGGGGCGCTCACCGGTGAGTCATAGAGGGGCGCGGAGGTCTCGGCCTCGCGCCTCGCCTCCTCCTCACGCCTCCGCTCGGACGCCTCATCGGTCACCCGCCTTGCCGCGCGTGCGCTCGCCACGGCGAGAAGATAGCGGTCCGGGCGCTCGGGGTCCGGGCAGAGCGCGCGCATCTCTTTCATCGTCGGTCGAATCATAGTAGCCTCCCAAAAAGAAAAGGAGAAAGGAATCCCGCGCCGCCGCCCGCAGGGGTGGGAAAATTCATACAAGAAAACGCGAAAATAAGCAGGAACGCAACATTTGCCTACAGGCGCGCGGGGCAGATTAGCCCGCGCGGCAGCTCGTGCAAAAAACGCGGGGCGCGCGGGGCAGCCCGTATACCGTACAAGAAAACGCGCAGTTGAGCGGGAGCGCAACCTTAGCTCGCGGGGTCACGAAACCGGGCAGCTCGCGCGACAGCTCGTGCAGAAAAACGTGGGGTGAGTAGGAGCGCGCCTTGGCCCACGGGGTCGCGGTGCGTCAACGCGGGGCGCGCCTCTCCTTATGCTTCCCCGTAAAAGTCGCGCAGAAAGCCCTCCACCCCGCCCGGCAGGCGCGCGGTGCGGCGGGTCTCCGCCTCGACGATTGTCCGCACGAGCGCGGCGGTGCGCTCGGGCGCGCCGGTCTCGTTGCGCAGCAGATAGTCGTATTCGCGCAGGCGCGAGAGCTCCCCGCGCGCCGCGGCGAGCCGCAGGCGCAGCGCCTCCTCGCTCTCGGTGCCCCGCCCGCGCAGGCGCGCCTCCAGCGTCATCGCGTCCGGTGGCACGAGCATCACAAGCAGCGCGTCCGGCTCCTTCTCTTTGACCTGCAATGCGCCCTTCACCTCGATTTCGAGGATAACATGCCGCCCCGCCGCCCGCAGCCGCTCAACCGGGGCGCGCGGCGTGCCGTAGGCGTTGCCGCAGTATTCCGCGCTCTCGAGAAAGCGGTCGTCCGCGATACCGGCGCGAAACTGCTCGCGCGTGAGAAAATAATAGTCGCGCCCGTCCACCTCGCCCGGGCGCGGCGCGCGTGTCGTCGCCGAGACCGAATAGGCGAAGGCGGGGTCGCGCAGAAGTTCGCGCAGGACGGTGCCCTTGCCGCTCCCGGCGGGGCCGGAGACGACGAGGAGCAGCCCGCGCGCGCGCGGCGGTTCTGTTTCATCTTTACCCGAATCGGGCAAAGGGGAGAGGATCGGATCTGTCGGCGGCAAGGGAGGGTCGCCTTGCGCGGCGGGGGTGGTCGGGGTCATAGGAAAAAAGAGGGGGTCGAAACGGTCTATCGCGAAAAATCATCTAAAGCGGCGATGCCGGGGCACGCCGGTTCGCGGCACTCACTCGAGGTTTTGCACCTGCTCGCGGATTTTCTCAAGCAGGGTTTTCATCTCGACAACGAGGGCGCAGGTATCACTATCGGCGCATTTGGAGGCGATGGTATTCGTCTCGCGGTTCATTTCCTGCAGCAGAAAATCGAGCCGTCGCCCCACCGCGCCGCCCTCGGCGAAGATTTTTTCAAAGGAGGAGATATGCGCGCGAAGGCGCACCAGCTCCTCGTCCACGGCGCTCGCGTCGGCGAAGATGGCGCACTCGGTCAGCACGCGCGCGGGGTCGGCGGCCACCCCCCGCTCCTCGAGCACCGCCTTGAGCCTTGCCTCCAGGCGCGCGCGGTATCGCGCGGTGTACTCCTCGGCGCGCGCCTCGATTTGTCCTACCATCCCGGCAAACTCGTCTTTTTTGGAGAGAAGATCACGCGAAAGCGCCTCCCCCTCGCGCTCCCGCGCGAAAAGAAAGGCGGAGAGCGCCTCGGTAAGGACCGGGGAGAGCTCCTCCCAGTCGCGCTCCTCATCCTCGGCGGCGCTCGCGGCGCGAAAGAGATCGCGGTTTTGCGCGACGCGCATCACCGTGATGTCATCGGGCAGGTCAAAACTGTCGCGCAGCTGCCGCAGAGCGGCAAGATATGAGCGAGCCGCCCCCACATCGAGCGTGAGCGGGGCATCCTCGCTCACGCTCACGCTCAGCGTGACGAGGACGTCCACCTTCCCGCGCGTGACCCGCTCGGCCACCGCCCGCCGCACCCTCTCCTCGAGCGGCGCGAGCGCGCGCGGCAGCTTCACCGCAATATCGAGGTAGCGGTTGTTGACCGCGCGCATCTCAACGGCGATCTCCCGCCCGGCGGTAGCCGCGCGCGCCCGCCCGTAGGCGGTCATACTGCGAACCATAGCTGCGAATAGTGAGTAGTGGATAGTGGATAGTGATTAGATAGTGGATAGTGGTTGGATGGTGTGCAGCGGGAAAGTTTACGCTATCCACTAACCACTAACCACTCTCCACTAACCACTATTCCGCGCCGCCGCTCCCATCTTGCGGCGCGGCGTTTTGCTCGTTGGTAGGTGCCGATACATTTTGTTCCGGCATACTCTGTTCCGTCGCGCTCTGTTCCGGCGTAATCTGCTCCGCCGCACCTTGCGCCGCCGCGCCTGCGCTATCGGAAGAATCGGCGCTGCCCGTGGCGGGGGTTTCCTCCGCGACGGTGGTTTCCTCCCCGGCGGCGGCAGCCGTCTCGGCGGAAGTATCCGCCTCGGCGGAGGCAGCCGCCTCGGTGGCAGCGTTCGCCTCGGTGGCGCTCACTTCTGCCGGGGAGCGGCAGAAGGCGGCAAGGCGCATTAGCGCGTAGAGCGAAATCGCGATCTCAACGCAGGTGTAGATCGTCGAAATGCCCATCGGGAAGCGCCCGGCAAAGGAGAAGAGCAGGGTCGGCACGGCGTCCGAGAAGCAGAAGAGCAGGGTCATCATCCCCGCCGTGAAGAGCAGCGACAGCCGCCCCCTCCCGACGATCCATCGCAGCTCTGCGGCGGCGAAGAGCATCGCCGAGAGAAAGGCGACGAGAGGCCCTAAGCGCTCGGGCGAGTTCATCGGGATGCTCATATCGAAATTGAGCACGAGCATCTCAAGGGCGCACCAGAGAAGGAAAAATATCCCGAGGACCGCGCGCGGCGTGGCCTTCGGTTTCTCGGCAAAGGAGGTGTAGAGAAAATAGGCGGCGGCGGGGACGGCCACCGCGAGCGCGAGGAACTGCAGCGTCTGCCCGGCGTCGCTTTGTAGGCGATTGCCGGTAAACAGGTGCCAGAACCAGCTGTCCTCGACCGAATACCGCCCGACATCCAGGCCCGAGACGGCGTAGATCGCCTGCATAATCACCGTCGCGAGCAGAAAAAAGCCGGCGAGCGCCGCGAAGAGCGTCCCGGTGGAGGAGGGCGCGGGGTAAGGCTCGCCCTTGCCTTTTCCGCGGAAGAGAAGGAGGCCCGCAAGGCAAAAGAGCAGCGCGAGCGCCGTCAGCGCGGCGAGCAGCCCCTCGGCGGGGCCGCGCTCGAAAAAGCGCATCTCGTAGTCGTAGGCGACGCCGAACATCGCCGTGCGGCAAACGGTGACGAGCAGCACGAGCGCGATTCCCACCGCGAAAACGCCGCGGTAGAGCCGCGTCTCGCGCGCGGGGCGCGGGGAGGGAGAGGAGGACATGGCAGCAGGAAATAGTGATTAGTGGAGAGTGGATAGTGAAAAGTGGAGAGTGGGG
>CAZYCC010000001.1:56554-60394 GCA_964645985.1 uncultured Lachnospiraceae bacterium
AGTGGAGAGTGGGGTGTGAGCAGTGGATAGTGGATAGTGGTTGAGTTTAGTGGGCAGTGGATAGTGATTAGTGGATAGTGGAGAGTGAGGTGTGGGCAGTGAATAGGCGCGGTGCGCCCGAGCAAAACCCGCAGGGAGAGAGACCCGCCGGGGAGGGCGGTCCAAAAGGAGACCGGGAGAGCGCGGGGAGGGCGACCCGTTCGCCGCCCCGCGGGGTCTCTCCCGAGGCAAAGGAGCGCCCCGGCTATCGTCCATTTCCGCGAAAGGGATATTTTCCTCCTATTATACCCCACCTCGCCGGATTTTGCAACCCGCCCCGCCCCGCGCCCCGCTCCATTTCTGTAAAAGAATTGTGAAATCCTCCCCCCCGCGATCCCCCGCGCTCCGCGTCTGACCACTATCCACTATCCACTAATCACTTCCCACTATCCCGCGCGTGCGCCACTTGACAAGAGGGGGCGGGCGCGGTATACTTTCCTTTGAAAGAATCGAAGGCGCGCGCGCCGCGGCACCCCCGCGGCAGCGCGCGAGAACAACCCCCCGAAGCTCCCCCGGCGAGTGCCCACGGAGCGGCGCGCGCGGCATCGCGCGATCATCACGGCGAGGACTGCCCCACGGGCCCCGGGAGATTTCTCTCCCCCCGCGCGGGAACGTCATTTTCTCCCCCTCGTGGGAGAGCGCTCCCCCTCGTGGGTGAGCGCGGTTTTTCTCATCGCCGCGCCGGGCAAGAGCGGCCCGCGCGGCGACAGATGGTGTGAGATGGGTTTTCGGGGAAGAGGACACCGCGCCCTCGCGGGAGGGCGGCGCGGCGCGGCGCGCGCGCTCGCGGGGTTTCTCGCGGCGCTTTTGCTTTTCTGCGCGCTACCGCTCGCGACGGCGGCGCCCGCGGCGACCGGCAACACCGCCGAGATTTCCGGCGCGCGCGGCACCGACTTCACCGATAACGCCTACATTGCGCAGAAGCTGCAGGAGCTCTTTAACCTCCTGCCTTACAGCAAGTACCCCTATTTCACCATTTGGGGAGACCGCTCCTGCGGCAACAGCCAGTGCTCTTACTGCATGGGCGCGAATGTCGCGCGCGAGCACCCGAACCTTCGCAGCCTCGGCATTGTCGACCCTCACACCTGCTGGTCCTGCTTTGCCTTCGCGCGCTACGCTTTCCTTTACATCTTCGGCATCACCGCCGACGGGCTCAACTACTACGGCAATGTGGAGGAGGGGGGCAACCTGCAGCGCGTCGGGCGGGTGGCGCGCGGCGGCATCGGCAATATCGAGGGCGACTACGACGCCTACACGCGCGAGAATCTCCTCGCTCTGCTCGGGCGCGCCCGCCCGGGCGATATTCTGCAGGCAAACGGCAGCGCCGGCTCGGGCAACCACACGATGGTCTTTCTCGGGGCGGACAGCGGCGGCATCACCGTCCTGCACGACAATATGTTTAAGTACAACGAGGACGCGTTAGGTGCGCCTTACGACTTCAACCGCGTCCTCGTTTCGCGAATCACCTACGAGAACCTGACCTCCTATTGGGGAAACATCGTTTCGGTGCTGCGCGCGCGGCAGGACGCCTGGAGCGAGGCGTGGAGCGGCGGCAGGACCTGCGAGACCCATACCTATACCGATGAGGGGGGCGACTTCTGCACGGTCTGCGGCGCGCGGTACGAGGCGACCTACGACCCCGCCGCCGCCGGCGTTTACCGCGCCGTCACCGTCTCCACCCTGCGCCCCTCTCCCTATTTTTCCGCCGAGGGCCGGGAGATCCTTCCCGAGGGGGCGACGCTCGCGGTTGCGGCGAGCCTTACGAACTCCGTGGGCGATCGCTGGTATCTGCTCACCGACGGCAGCTACACCCACGGCGACAACCTCATCGCGGCGCAGGAGCCGAGCGGCGCGCCGACGATCGCGATGGCGGGCTACCCCGCGGGAAACCTGCCCGAGGGCGCTTCCTTTGACCTCTCAGGCAGCGTCGAGGGCAAGAGTACCCTCTCCTCGGTAGACGGCACGCTCATTTCATCGAGCGGCGAGGAGCGCCAGAGTGCGCACGTCTCCCCGGGCATGGCGCGCCTTGATATTTACGCGAGCGAGGTCAATTACTCTCTGCGCTTCGGGCGCCTCTCCCCCGGAAAATGGCATTTTCTCCTCTCGGCGCGCGATGAGGACGGGCGCACCGCGCTCTTCAAGAGCGACTTCACGGTCGGCGGCGGCGGCGAGGACTACACGCCTCCCGCGCCTCCCGCGCCGGTTCTCTCCGGCAAGAGTGCCGACAGCGTCACCCTAGAGAAGGTCCCGGGCCTAGAGTACCGCCGCGATGGAGGAGAATGGCAGGCGAGCAACCTCTTTACGGGTCTATCGCCCGAGACGACCTACCTCTTCACCGCGCGCGTGGCGGCAAGCGGCCTTGCCAATCCCTCCCCCGAGAGCCCGCCCCTCACGGTGACGACCGACCCGCCGCCGACGATTATCGTCCCGCCCCCCGAGCTATCCTCGGTGACCGACACGAGCGTCACGCTCGCCCTCGAGGAGGGCTATGAATACAGCATGGACCGCGTGACCTGGCAGGAAAGCCCCACCTTCACAGGCCTCGCGCCCTCCACCGCCTATTTCTTTTATCATCGCCCGATAGGTGAGGCGAGCGCGGCCTGCATTGGCCTGCCGGTCCTCACAGATAAGCCTACCCCCGCCGCCCCGCCGCCCCCCGCGCTCACTTTCGCCGGCGAGAGCGAGCTGCACTTTGAGGGCAGCGACCTCTTCGAATATAGCCTCGACGGCGGCGCGTGGCAGCGCAGCCCCATTTTCGCGGGCCTGCTGCCCGGGCACACCTACAGCGTGCGCGCGCGCCTCGCCGCGACCGCCGCCGCCTACCCGGGCGCGCCCTCCGAGCCGACCCTCGCCGCGACCGACCGCCACTATCCCGTTCGCCCTGCCGCCCCGACCCTCGCCGAGAAGCACGGCGGGACCGTGACGCTCACCGCCACCCAAGGGATGGAATACAGCCTCGACGGCGAGCACTTCACCGCAAGCCCGGTTTTCAAGGGGCTGCAGGTGTCGATGGTGTACGTCTTCTATCAGCGCGTTGCCGAGTCCTCCGAGAGCTACGGCAGCGAAACGAGCGACGGCTTATCTGTCTCGATACTGCCGGGTTCTCTCTCCTCGCGCCTATACCGCGTCGATGAGGAGGCGCGCGAGATTTCCGCGATTCCGGCGGCAACGCCCCTGCGCGAGGTGATTTCGTCTTTGCCCGAGGGCGATTATGTGCGGGTGTACGGCCCCGCGGGCGATCAGATCGGCGGGGGAGGCTTCGCCGGGACCGGCGTGCGCGTCGCCATCTGCGACGGCGACCGCCCCGAGACGGTCTACACGCTGCTCGTGGAGGGAGATCTCGACGGCGACGGCATCCCGACGGTTAACGACGCGGCGCTGCTCACCGCCGCCCTCTCGGAGGGGGCCTCCCTCCCTCTCGCCGCCGCAGACCTCACGCGCGACGGCAAACTGAACCTCCAAGACCTCGCCGCCCTGCGCTCGCGCATCCTGCACGGGCAGTGAAAGGGCAATCACCGGTGGGAGAACCGCCGCGGGGCGCGGTATATCTGAGGCTTGCCCAAGAAAAGCTCACAGGTGCGGGGGTATCGGGAACACCTCGGGAAAACCGCCGCGGAGTGGAAACTGCCGAAGGCCTCAAACAAAGAAACACCGCGCGGGGGATCTATCGGAATTTTTTGTAAAGGAAACACTATCGGGCAAGAAGCCGCCCGGGGACACCCCCCGGGAAACATCGTGAAAAATTGTGTCTGCGTAGCTCAGTTGGATAGAGCGACCGCCTCCTAAGCGGTAGGTCGGGTG
>CAZYCC010000002.1:0-45272 GCA_964645985.1 uncultured Lachnospiraceae bacterium
TCCCTCTTGACAATTTCTGCTACATCGTGTAAAATAAAACAAATATTCTTTTTTCCCCGAGGACCCTTTGCCCGCGCTGCGGTTTTCGCTTTTCGGCGGGATAAGTTCTGCTTCGCGGCCCTCTCCGGCGCGTTTCCGGCGCATCGCGGGCACTTTGTCGGCGTATGCCTCTCACGCCTCGCCGCGAAACGGGTGTTCTCTCCATTCTTATACCTCGCGGCGGCTTTGCTGCCCCACCGGGCAGGCGCTTCGCCCATCGTGCTCGCTCGGCGGCGCCACCGCGCGCGGCTATCCCCGTCTTTGCCGCGCGGCGATTCGGCCGCGTCCCCTTCCCCTTCGCTTTCCCCGCGCGGCAGGATACCGCTCCCGCTGAAGTTTCTTATTTGAGCAAACTCCTCCCGATATACTCCATCGCGCCGCTTTTTCTATTTTTGGCGGCATCCCGTCGTCCGCTGCCCGCGCATAGCCGCCGCTATTTTTTGATTTTCCGGCGGCAACGCCATATTGCGCCTTTCGCTTTGTAACTTTCCGTTTCCTTTTCCACTCCCGCCGCTTCATTTTTTGGAGGTTGAATCTATGACGTTTGAGGAAAAATTCGCGAAAGAGGGGCTCACCTTTGACGACGTGCTGCTCATTCCCGCGCGCAGCGAGGTGGTGCCGAAGGAAGTCGATCTGCGTACGCGCCTGACGCGCAAAATCCACCTCAATATCCCTCTCGTCTCCGCCGCGATGGACACGGTGACCGAGGCGCGGCTCGCCATCGCGATGGCGCGCGAGGGCGGTATCGGCATTATCCACAAAAATATGCCGATAGAGCGGCAGGCAGACGAGGTGATGAAGGTCAAGCGCAGCGAGAGCGGTGTCATCACCGACCCGTTTTACCTCTCGCCCGACAATTATGTCTTCGAGGCGGAGCAGTTGATGGCAAAATACCGCATCTCCGGCGTGCCGATTGTCGTCGGGGAGAACCACCACCTCGTCGGTATCATCACCAACCGCGATATGCGCTTCCTCAAAAATCACGACGGCAAGATCCGCGATGTGATGACGCGCGAGGATCTCGTGACGGCGCCGGTCGGCACGACGCTCGATCAGGCGCAGGAAATCCTGATGCGCCACCGCATTGAGAAGCTGCCGATTGTCGACGAGGAGGGTTCGCTGCGCGGGCTCATCACCATTAAGGACATCGAGAAGGCGAGCCGCTACCCCAACTCGGCAAAGGACGAGGCGGGCAGACTCCTCTGCGGCGCGGCGATCGGCGTTACCGAGGATGTCGTCGATCGCGCGGCGGCGCTGCTGCGGGCGGGCGCGGACGTTCTCGTCCTCGACTCGGCGCACGGCCACTCCAAAAATATTTTGAATTGTTTAACGAAAATCAAGGCCGCCTACCCCGACGCGCAGGTTATCGTCGGCAACATCGCGACAGCGGACGGCGCGCGCGACCTCATCGAGGCGGGCGCGGACGCGATCAAGGTGGGCATCGGCCCCGGCTCCATTTGCACAACGCGGGTTGTCGCCGGTATCGGCGTGCCGCAAATTACGGCGGTGTACGACGCGGCGCAGATCGCCTCCCGCTATGATGTCCCGGTGATCGCCGACGGCGGAATCAAGTACTCGGGAGATTTAGCGAAGGCGATCGCCGCGGGCGCGGATGTCATTATGGTCGGGAGCCTGCTCGCCGGCTGCGAGGAGTCTCCCGGTGAAACCGAGATTTACCAGGGGCGCACCTACAAGGTCTACCGCGGGATGGGTTCGCTTGCCGCGATGGAGCGCGGATCGAGCGACCGCTACTTCCAGGAGGGCAACGCCAAGCTCGTCCCCGAGGGGGTCGAGGGGCGCGTGCCGTTCAAGGGGCCTCTCGCCGAGACAGTTTTCCAGCTGATGGGCGGGCTGCGTTCGGGGATGGGCTACTGCGGCACGCCGGACATCGCCTCGCTCAAAGAAAATGGCCGCTTTGTGCGCATCTCGGCGGCGGGTCTGCGCGAGTCTCACCCGCACGACATCTCGATTACCAAAGAGGCCCCGAACTACAGTATGCAGCTGTGACGCGGCACGCAGCGACATCTTTATAGAAGCCGCGTATGTCCGCTCCCTCGCCCTCGGAATTGCGCACGGGCGGTTAGGTTTTGACTGCGCTCTTTGGAATTATAACGATAGCGCAAATTCCTTCGCTTATATTGTAAAGATTTTACGGAATCGACGACCCCACCCCCGATCACCCGGCGGTGCGCGTCTCTGCGCGAGAACGGGCGCTCGGCGCCGCGCGTAATGCCGAACCCTCCATCATCGCCCCGGGCTTGCGCGGCGGTGCCGCTGCGCGAATTTGAGGATAGCGTAAAATTTCATAGGAGTCTTTATGAACTCGACCATCTTGCGCCGCGCGATGGCGATGGCGCTCACTTTGCTCGCTCTGCTGATAGTTCTGCCTTCCTGCGGGGGGAGTACGGGGGACGGCGAGGGCGGCGACAAGACCTCACAAGCGCCCGAGCCCCCGGCCGCCCCGTCAGGCGGCATGGACAAGAGCAGCGGCGAGGGCATCCTCACCGACGAGGACTTCCCCGATGAGGACTATCCTCCGCTCGAGCTCGTCTATGCCTACGATGGCGCGGATAACCTGCAGCTCGTCCTGCTCAGCAACACCGATGAGGAGCTTTCCTACCGCGTTATGCTTGAGTTAAAAGGTGAGAGCGGCTGGGAGATGCCGGTCGGCGCGGGCAGCTATCCGGCGGGCGAGGTCGAGGCGTTCGGCAGCGAGCGCGTCGCGATGCCGCTCGGCGGCTTCCCGCTCGAGGAGAACTCCGACTTTCGCCTCTCCTGCATCTATGCGTGGCAGGGCGGGGAGCGCGCGTCGATTGCTCGCCTCACCTATGGCGAGGAGACGCAAAGCGAAGCGCGGCGGGTCTTCGGATCGGCGGCGGGCGATGTCACATGGCAGATCGGCGCTAGCGCTGCGAGCCTCAAAGTGCTGGTCGAGGAGAGGGGCGCAGCCTTTGCCTCGCCCGACCCTGACGGGGTGTTCGCGTATGAAATTCGCTACGCCGATCTCTCGCAAATCGGCGACAAGGCGGGCGCGTACGACCACTACGAGGTTCTCACCCCGACCGGCGCCTCCGGGGAGGCAGCCGATGAGGGCGCGGTGCTCACGCTCACATCCCCCGCAGAGGCGCTTCGCGCGGACGCCGACTACGACCTGCGCGTCGCCGTCTTCGTCCTCACCGAGGACGGTCAATCCATCGAGGCGCAGTACACCACTACCCACGCCCACACAGAAGGGGAGTAAAGGGTGCTCTCCCTTGCGGGGTGCAGATAAGTGCGAGGGAGCCTCGCGATAGTGCCCACGCTCGCCGCGGTTTTGCTTCCTCGCGAAATCCCCCGCCGATAAGGTACACGTTCGCGCAATCCCCCGGCAACTCCGCGCAATCCCCCGAGGAATCCTCACCCGCCGGGAAGACCCCCGCGCCCGCGATGTCCTCGCTCGCTCTACTCTGCGCGATAACCCCCTTGTTTGCGCAAATCCCAAGTCATCCTCCCCCCGATCTCCTTGCGCGCAACCGCTTCGCCCGTACGAAAACGATAACAAAAACGCCGCCCGCGGGCGGCGTTTTTGTATGGAGCAAAGATGCGAATCTTCGCCTGGGAAATCTTACGCTTCAAGCAGCATCAGCAGGCGAGAAACATCCTTGATGTTGACAACGCCATTGCTGTCGACATCCTGCAAGTTGATTTCTCCCTCCGGCGCGGAGAGATACTTGAGCAGCTCGGTGACATCGGCGATTGTCAGTTCTTCATCGCCGTTTAGATCGCCAAGCAGGTCGCCTGATCCTGTCGCGGGGATGGTGACCTCGTCAATCGTGGTTTCCTGAGTCGCCGCCTCATCGAGGAAGAGCTTGCCGCAGACATCGCAGCTCCAGTACTCTTTGTTACCGGGCTCGGTCTCGGTCGGCTCGGTCGCCTCGTGATGAGTGAGCGTGTGCGCGGCGGGGTCGGTCACGTTCTTATCGGCGATTTCGCTTTGCCCTTCGGCATCGCTGAAGTACTTTCCGCAAACTGAGCATTCCCAATACTCAATGGTGCCGTCTTCGGTGCAGGTGTGCGGCACCGCCTCGTGATGGGTGAGCGTGTGCTCGCCTGTCGCGGGGATGGTGACCTCATCCTCGGTCGTTGGGATGAGGCCGTCGGCATCCTCGAAGAGGTTGCCCTCATCGTCCTTGTAGTACGCCTTGTTGCCGGGTTCGACGCAGGTCGCGTCTTTCCCCTCGACCGCGGTCAGTGCCTTGGCGACGGTGATGTCGGCCGGCACGACCGTTGTGCCGCTGATGTCGACCTCGTACGGGTCAAGCTCGGAGGAGAAGAAGAAGTCGGTGACCTCGGCGTTCACGCTGCCGGTGCCGATCGCCGCCGCCTCGTCCGCCTTCAGTGTGACCGTGCCGATGGTGAAGTCCTCGGAAATGTTGGCGTTGCCGCCGGTCTCGCCGCTCGCCGCAGCGACGCCAAAGACGGTGCCCTCGGTCGCGTTGACACCGCCCATAATCGTGGCGCCGTCTACCGTGCCGGGCTTAAAGCTGTCCGGGACGATGGACACGCCCTCGGGCAGGGAGAGCTTGAGCTCCCAGCCGTTGACGCCTTGGCGCGGCAGATCCGAGGCGGAGATCGTCAGGTCTACCGTTCTGCCGGCGCGCACGGTGGAGTTCGCGAGCGTCAGCGTCACCTTCGCCGATCCTTCAACCGGAGCGGGTTTGAGGCTCTCTGCTATCTGCTCGGCGGCTGCTTCTTTCCACGCTTTGTAAGTGGTTTCGCTGCCGTCTGTGCCAACGACGACGACATCGTCTTTCGTTGCGGCGGCGTTATCGGCAAAGCCGCCGTTACGCAGGTCAAATAGACCGATGACCATCAAGCGGTTGTCCGCGTCGTAGATCTTCAGCTCGGTCGCGTAGACCTTGCCCGGATCAAGCGCGTCGACATCCTCATCGGTCAGCTTGAGGTCGACGCGGAAGAGGTTGCCAACGCCGAGCGGGCCGTAATAAGAGTGAATGCTGCCCACATACTCTTTGTTGTTGATCTTGCCCTCGACCTTGTTGCCGGCGGCAAACTCGGTTGTGCGCAGGATGTCGGACGGCAAAACCTCCGGGATAATGAGGTTCTCGGCAAAGTTTTGTTGCTCCAAGGTGCCAAAGTCCTCAATATCGGAATCTTTCGCCACATGGTAGTGCAAAAGCTGCACGACGCGCGGCTTGCGGTAGAGGTCGTCGAGATCAACCGCAGGAGTCGGCTCGATCTTCTCGCCGTGCCGATACATATAACCGGACTCGGGGTCGCTTTCGTTCACCTTGAAGGTATACCCGGAGGAGGTCGATGTGTAGGTCAGCGTGTCGCCCACGTAGATGTCGAGCGTGAGGGTGTACACGTTGTTGAGCTCGATTGAGAAGGGCTTGCCGCTCTCGGTCGTCGCATTGTTGACCTCCATGCGGAAGAGGTTAGACTCCCCGCCGGGGTAAACGCTGCCTGGAGCGATGTTCTTGAAGACGGTAACCGTCTTGTAGACATCGGTGACGGTCAGATCGAAGTGGCCCTTGGTGCAGGTCGGCGGCGTCTGCCAATCGTTGCTCGCCGCGTCCCACTTGCCGTTCGTGTAGCCGACCTCATCGAGGATGCTCTGGAAGGTTCTTTCGTTGTTTGCCTTCTGCGAGTACCCAATAAGGAACTGGGTAAAGTAAACGTTATTCCTTGATGAATCCTTCCAAGACTCGGCGCCGTTCCCGAAGAGGCTCGGCGTCGTCGTCAGGGTCGTCGCCTCCGCGCTGCTAACCAAAGCGGTCGCCGGGAGCAGCGACAGCACCATCAGCAGAGCCAGCAAAGAAGCAAGCAGTCGTTTTTTCATTTTTCACCTCGTAAGTGAAGGAATTGGTAACCATATGGTAACACAAAAAAGAAAATATGTCAAGAGGGGAAAAGAGGAATACGAAAAAATTTTCTGAATATAAAACTAATAGTATACAATCGTATGCAAAAATGAGATGTGGGGGATCAGACAAAACGAAAAAAGTAAATCGCGCAATCGCATAAATTATACCATGAAAATGTTGAATGGCGAAGGGTTCTTCAAACCTCGTCTGCCGCGTCCGCCGCGCTTCCCTTGACATCACCCCCCGCGCGTTGTATACTTGAAGCTCGGAGGTATGTGATGAGCGATTCGCTTTCGGCGCACGAGTGGACACCCTGCTGCGCGCTCTGTGAGTCGGCGCGCGCGCTGCCCGCGCCGCCCCTCGCGCGCTACTGCTTTTGCCCGCGCGCGGGGATAGTCGACGGGGGATATGTCTGCCGCAAGTTCAGCGCGGACCCGCTCAAGCGCCGCCCGCTCCCCCGCCCGCCGATGCCTCGGCTCGAGCCGGTCTGACCGAGGCGCTCCGCGCGATCGGCAGCCCCTCCTGTGCCCGCGCCTCCCGCCCTCCCGCGCGCGTGTTTTCCTGCGGGCAGGCGGGGATGCCTCGCTGCTTGGCTGCTGCTCTTTCCCTCGCGCTCGTTTTGACGCGCCACGCCGATTCGTTCCCCCGCTGCGCGTTTGGCTCGCCGCCGAGCGGGGGCTTGCTTCTTTGGTTTTTGCTTATGAACGGTCGATCGAGTTTACGCCTGCTCGCGCTGCTGCTGCTGCCGCTTCTGATGCTCTCCTGCGGGAAGGGAGAGGAGCCGAATCCCTATCCGCCCTCCTCGCAAGGGGATGCGCCGTCTGCCGCGCCGCAGCTCTCCTCGGACGGGAGCGCGCGCGACCCCAACGCCGCGCCGACCCCCGATCCTAACCCCGCTCCGACCCCCGATCCTGATCCCGCGCGCGTGAGCGTCCTCGCGGCGGGGGATGTCATCATTCACGAGGCGGTCTACCGCGAAGCCCTCTCGCGCGGCGGCGGCAGCTACGACTTTCTCCCGCTCTTCTCGGGCGTCGCCGACACCATCGCCGCGGCGGATATTTCGTTTGTCAATTTTGAGTGCCCGATAGCGGGAGACAGCTTCGGTGCGTCCGGCTACCCGCATTTCAACGCGCCGAGCGCCGCCGGAGACGCCATCGTCGCGCTCGGCTTCGATGTCGTCAACATTGCCAACAACCATATGCTCGATATGGACGGCACGACCACCGGCCTTGCCAACACCCTTTCCTACTGGAAGAGCAAGCCCGTCCTCACAATAGGCGGCTACACCCGAGGAGACTATGACGAGCTGCGCATTGTCGAGCGCGGCGGAATGAAAATCGCCTTTCTTTCGTATACCTACGGCACCAACGAGGGCAGTATCAACTCAAAATCGCCGGATTTGCTCATCCCGACGATGGAGGAATCGACGATGCTGCGGCAGCTCAAAGCGGCGCGGGAGGGCGCGGACGCGGTTATCGTGTCGCTGCACTGGGGCGAGGAGACCACGGTCGCGTATAACGTCACGCGCGCGACGAGCGAGCAGAAACGCCTAGCGCGCCTGCTCGCCGAGAACGGCGCGGACGTTATCCTCGGGCACCACCCGCACGCCCTGCAGCAGGTCGAGCGCATAACCGCGGGCGACGGACGAGAGGCGCTCTGCTACTATTCGCTCGGCAATTTTATCTCGACGCAATACCCCTACACCAACCTCATCGGCGGGTTCGCCTCCTTCGCTCTCGCGCGCGGGGAGGACGGGAGCGTCAGAGTCGAGGAGCCGCGCCTCATCCCGCACATCACCTATTATACAAAGAACCGCGACGGGCTGCAGGTGATGCTGCTCTCCGACTTCACGCCGCAGCTCGCCGAGCTTCACGGCACGCAGCTGCGCACATCCGAGAACGGCAAGGACCACATCACCTACGAGGACTTCCTCGCCGTACCGAAGACCCTCGTCTCAGCGGAGTTCCTCGAGTAGCGGCGCGCGGGCGCGCAAGTGGGAAGTGGATAGTGGTTAGTGGTTAGATGCGCCAACGCAGCGAGCGCGCGGCACGCGGTTTGTGTTCTCTTTTTTATGTCACTCGATTCTCTTTTGCGGCGGGTGGAGAAGCCCGGGCGGTATATCGGGGGGGAGGTAGGCGAGGTGCGCAAGGATCCGCGCGAGGTGCGGCTGCGCTGGGCGTTCTGCTTCCCGGACAGCTACGAGATTGGGATGTCCAACCTCGGCGTGCGCATCCTCTACGGCGTTCTCAACCGCATGGAGGAAGTTTGGTGCGAGCGGGTGTACGCCCCCTGGCCGGATATGGAGCGCGAGATGCGCGCGGCGCGCCTGCCGCTCTTCGCGCTCGAGTCGCAGGATCCCATCGCGACCTTCGATATTGTCGCCTTTACCCTGCAATACGAGCTTTGCTACACCAACGTCCTCAATATGCTGGATCTGGCGAGGATTCCTCTGCTTTCGCGCGAGCGCGGCGAGGACGCTCCGATAGTCATCGGCGGGGGGCCCTGCGCCTACAACCCCGAGCCGCTCGCCGATTTTTTTGATATTTTCTCTATCGGCGAGGGCGAGGAGGCGCTGCCCGAGCTTGCCACGCTCTATTTAGAGATGAAAAAGAGCGGGAGCTGCCGCAAGAGCGACTTTCTGCGCGAGGCGGCAAAGCTCCCCGGGTTCTACGTCCCCTCTCTCTACGACGTTTCCTATCGCGAGGACGGCACTCTCGCCGAGGTAGCTCCGCGCGAGGGAGCGCCTGCGGTGGTGCGCAAGCGGATAGTGGACAACTTAGATGAGGTTTACTATCCGCACACGGTCATTCTCCCTTACATTGAGACGGTGCAGGACCGCACGACGCTCGAAACCTGCCGCGGGTGTATGCGCGGCTGCCGCTTCTGCCAAGCGGGGATGACCTCGCGCCCGGTGCGCGAAAAGTCGCCCGAGGTTCTCCTGCGCGACGCGCGCGCTATCACCGAGGCGGCGGGCTACGACGAGCTGTCGCTGATGGCGCTCTCTATCTCCGACTACACGCGCCTGCCGGAGCTGCTCGATGCGCTCATTCCGTGGGCAAAGGAGAGGAACATCACGCTCTCCCTGCCCTCTCAGCGCGCCGATGCCTTCACGCGCGATCTGATGGAGCGCCTCTCCTCTCTGCGCGAGAGCGGCCTCACCTTCGCGCCGGAGGCGGGAACCCAGCGCCTGCGCGACGCGATCAACAAGAATCTGCGCGAGGAGGATCTCTTCCGCGCCTGCGACCTCGCCTTCGACTACGGCAAGAGCAGCGTGAAGCTCTACTTTATGAGTGGATTGCCGACCGAAACCGACGAGGACATCACCGGAATCGCGCGCCTTGCCGAGCAGGTCGTCGCGCTTTATTACCGCAACCCCAACCGCCGCAAAAATGTCCACCCGCGCGTGACTATTTCTGTCTCCTGCTTCATCCCCAAGCCCTTCACCCCCTTTCAGTGGGAGGCGCAAAACAGCCGCGCAGAGCTTCGCCGCAAGCAGGAGCTGCTCGCCTCCGCCATCACAAATAAGCACGTGCGCTACACCTGGCACGATGCCGGAGCGAGCCACATCGAGGCGGCGCTCGCGCGCGGCAACCGCCGCGTCGGGCAGGCGCTGCTCGCCGCGCACCGGCGCGGCCTGCGCTTCGACGCTTGGGACGAGTTCTTTCGCTATGAGGGGTGGCTCTCGTCCTTTGCCGACGCGGGGCTTGACCCCGACTTTTTCGCCGCGCGGGTATGGGGCGAGGAGGAAATTTTGCCGTGGGAGGTTATTGACTGCGGCGTCTCGCGGGAGTTTTTCCTGCGCGAGAGGCGGCGCGCCTATGCGTCCTCTCCCACCTCCAACTGCCGCGAGCAGTGCTCCGCCTGCGGCGCGGGATCGCTTTGCGCGAGCGCAACCTACTGCCCCGGTAGAAGACAAGGATAATGCGAGGAAGCGGCGCGCTGGGCGCGGGGTTTTCGGGGGAATCGGTCAAAAAGCGCGCGGCAGCGGGCGCGGGGAGGTCATCGCCCGCGATGAACGCATTTGCGGCGCGCGGTGCGAATCCCTTCAAAAGCGCGGCGCGGCTCCACGCTCCTCCCCCGCGAAGTTTTCGCGAGATCGCGCGCCGGGCGGGAGACGAGCTGCACGCGCTACTATAGCCCGCGTTCTGCGAATTTCGTGCGAGAGCGCGCGTGATCTAGTACACATTAACGGCACGGTTTAACGGCAGGGTGCACCTCGGGCGCAGTTCTCGCGCAAGAGCGCTGCCGGGCGGGGGAATGAGAGGCAGCGGCGGCGCGGCTCCGCAAAAAGAAACGGGGGCTACTCGGCGGGGCAAAGAGCGCGGGGTTTTAGCCGCGCACATATTTCTTTTTCTATGTCTACTATCATTCCCGCGGGGCGGGCGCGCTTTCGCTTTTGTAAGCTCGGGCGGCTGAAATTCATTTCGCACCTTGACCTGCTGCGTACGGTGAAGGGGGCGCTGCTGCGCGCCGGCGTGCCGCTTGTCTACACCGAGGGCTATCACCCGCACCCTAAAATGGTGTTCGCTCTGCCGCTCCCGCTCGGCGTGGAGAGCGTCTGCGAGCTGCTCGATATTCGCCTCACCGAGCCGCGCGGCGCGCAGGATCTTCTCGAGGCAGTTCGCGCGCGGCTGACAGATGAGCTGCCTTTCGTTGAGGTCTACCCCGCCTCCCGCCCCTTCTCTGACATTACCGCCGCCGACTACCGCTTTCGCTTTCGCGATCCCGGCCTCACCGCCGGGCGGCTGCGCGAGGCGCTCACTTTGCCCCTCCCCATCGAAAAAAAATCCAAGCGCGGGATAGTCAAAGTCGATATGCGCGAGGGCGTGCTCTCCTTCACGCTCGATGAGGAGAACGGCGAGGTTCTCGCCGACGCGCGCCTCGCCGCCTCGCCCGACAACTTTGCCTCGCCCGAGAACCTCGTGCGCGCGCTGCGCGCGGCGACCGCGCTCCCGCTCGACGACTACGACATTTGCCGCACGGAAATTCTTGCGGGCGAGGAGATTTTTCGGTAGAGCGCGCGGGGTCTTTCCGGTAAGGAGACTTCGCTGTCGCGAGCGGCGCGGCAAGGCAAGCGGCGGGGATCTCCCCCCGCTCCCGGGGCGCTAACCGCGCCGAGAGCGGTCTTTGAGGTCGCGCCGGGGGCGGCAAAGGCAAGACGATCCGCGCGCCCCTCTTGCATTTTTCGCGCGGGTGGGGTATACTTGTGCTGTACGTTGCCCCGCGAGGGGCGGCGCGACAGGATAATCGCAAAGGAGCAACGCTATGAGCAACTGTCCATACGCGATGTCCGCCGAGGTTGAGCGGATGTGCGTGGTCAAACAGGGGCCGAATCACGGTCCCGCGCCCCTGCCCGAGGAGGGCAAGTGGGTGCAGGCGAAGGAAATCGCCGACATCTCCGGCTATACGCATGGGGTGGGCTGGTGCGCGCCGCAGCAAGGCGCCTGCAAGCTCTCGCTCAATGTGAAAAACGGCGTCATCGAGGAGGCGTTAATCGAAACAATCGGCTGCTCGGGGATGACTCACTCGGCGGCGATGGCGGCGGAGATCCTCCCCGGCAAGACCATCTTAGAGGCGCTCAACACAGACCTCGTCTGCGACGCGATCAACACCGCGATGCGCGAGCTCTTCCTGCAAATCGCCTACGGGCGCACGCAGTCGGCGTTCTCGGAGGGGGGTCTCGTTATCGGGGCGGGGATGGAAGACCTCGGCAAGGGGGCGCGATCGATGGTCGGCACGATGTACGGCACCAAGGAAAAGGGTGTGCGGTATCTTGAGATGACCGAGGGCTACTGCACGCGCATGGCGCTCGATGAGGCGGGCGAGGTCATCGGGTATGAGTTCGTCTCGCTCGGCAAAATGACCGACCTCATCAAGAAGGGCGTCGAGCCGAACGCGGCATACGAGCAGTCGAAGGGCACTTACGGGCGCTTCGACGAGGCGGCGCGGGTCATCGATCCGCGCAAAGAATGAGAGGGGGTCAGCGTTATGGCGACATTTGAAGGCTACGAGCGGCGCGAGGCGAAGATTCTCGCCACGCTCAAAGAATACGGCATCGGCAGTATCGACGAGTGCAAGAGCATTTGCGACGAAAAGGGCATCGACCCGTACACCATCGTGCAGGAGACACAGCCCATCTGCTTTGAGAACGCGAAATGGGCGTACACGGTCGGCGCCGCCATCGCCATCAAGTCGGGCTGCCGCAAGGCGGCAGACGCGGCGGCGAAAATTGGTGTCGGATTGCAGGCGTTCTGCGTGCCCGGCTCTGTCGCGGAGAACCGCAAAGTCGGGCTCGGGCACGGCAACCTCGGCAAGATGCTGCTCTCCGAGGAGACCGAGTGCTTCTGCTTCCTCGCGGGGCATGAGAGCTTCGCCGCGGCGGAGGGCGCGATCAAGATCGCGCTCAACGCGAACAAAGTGCGCGAAAAGCCGCTGCGCGTCGTCCTCAACGGGCTCGGCAAGGACGCGGCGTACATCATCTCGCGCGTCAACGGCTTCACTTATGTGAAAACGACCTTCGACCCCTTCACCGAGGAGGTCAGCATTGAGAGCGAGACGCCGTTCAGTAGCGGCCCTCGCGCAGCGGTGCGCTGCTACGGCGCGGACAACGTCCCGGAGGGCGTCGCGATTATGCGGCTCGAGCGGGTCGGCGTGTCGATCACCGGCAACAGCACCAACCCGACGCGCTTCCAGCACCCGGTCGCCGGCACCTATAAAAAATGGTGCGTCGAGAACGGAGTGAAATACTTCTCGGTGGCGTCGGGCGGCGGCACCGGCCGCACGCTCCACCCCGACAATATGGCGGCGGGCCCCTCCTCTTACGGGATGACCGACACGATGGGGCGGATGCACTCGGACGCGCAGTTCGCCGGATCGAGCAGCGTCCCCGCTCACGTTGAGATGATGGGTCTCATCGGCATGGGCAATAACCCGATGGTCGGCGCTACCGTCGCCGTCGCCGTCGCGGTAGAAGAAGCGATGAAATGAGAAGCGGTGTCCCCTCTTTTCCCGGCCCCGCCCGGGAAAAGAGGGGCGGCGGGGTGCGGATCCCCGAAAAGGGGGGATCTTCGCCGGAAATGCCGGGCGCGTTATCCCTTAGCGGCCGCTCGCCTTCGGCGCGCGTTGTCTCGGCGCGAGGGCGCTGCCGCGAGGGGGAGACGAGCAGAAACGAGACGGCAGATTCATTTCGACACGGGACGACGCAGGAGTGAGGCGTGCCCCTCGCGAAATCACCCTATCGCGGGGCGTTACGGCGCGGTGAGGCGGGGAGGATAGGGGGGCGTTTCTTCACGACGCTGCCGCGCAACGAAAGGAAAACGCGGGCGAGCTTTATTCCCTAGCTTCGCCGGGGAATAAAACGAAATGGGGCAGCGGGAGTGTTCATACACAGCCCGCGCTGTGAAAAACGCGGAGTAGCCTTCCCGCGGTGCGCCGAGGCGCGGAAGGAAACGCGGGAGCGCATTTGCAGAACTGCCCGGGGCAAAAGCACAGGCAAGACGTGAAGCCTCATCGCCAAGGGTAGGCGCGAGGGCGCGGAGGGGGAACCATCTCCTCTCGCGTTCTTAACGCAAGCCGAGGACGGGGACGGGAGGGAAACCGGGGGCGGAGCGGGGCTAGGTGCAGCGTATCGGGGTGTAGCCCAGATGGTAGGGCGCGACATTTGGGATGTCGAGGCCGCGAGTTCGAGTCTCGCCACTCCGACCAACCCACCGACTTTTCGTCGGTGGGTTTTTTCGTGTGGGATTCGCGGGAGAGGGAAAAACTTCCCCGCGCGGGGGAATTTGCGCGAGGGAACGGGGGCGCAAGGAAAACCCGCTCGCGCGGCGGGGTGTCGCGGGGGGAGGCAGGTGCAGCATGGCGCGGCGGGCGGCTTCCCCCCGCGAGGTCGCGGGGGAAGGTCGGCTCGCTTGCGCTTGTCGCCCCGCCGGCGGCGCTTTCGGTGAAGGGCGGAAGGCGCGCTGCGCGCAGCTTTCCGGGCAGGAGAAAACCTGCGCTCGCGGCAGGGTTGGCTTCGCGTACGCTTTTATTTCGTCGATTGCGTCGCCCCAACCTCTCCCCGCGCGCGGCGGGCTGCGCCTGCCTCCGCCTCCTCGCGGGTTTACGCACCCCCATCCTCTCCCCCGCCCACGCGGGCGCATGGCGCGGAACGGGAAAGACGAGCGCGAATGGCGGAAGCGGCGAAAACGCGCCTTCGTCAAGGGCAATACCCGCAAAAAAGAGCAAACTATCCAAAATCTGAAAAATTTCTCGCATTTTTCTCTGCTCTTTGTCTTTTTTCTTACATTTTTTCCTTCGACCCCTTGCATTTGGGGGAAAAGTGTGCTATACTGCTCTTGCGATGATGGATTTGACTACTGCATGAACGACGGCGAGGGAAGAGCGGCGGTGCCGCTCTCCTTTTCTTGAAGCGAAAAAGCGGCTTTTTCCGGGTGTTTCCCGGGTGATCCAAATCCACATCGCGTGAGCATCCCCCCCCTTTCGGGGGAGGGGAAATTTCACGCTTCCCCCGCGTGACCCGAACCCGGGTGACCCGAACCCGCATTTTGCTCGAAGCGCCGTGCTTCGCGCTGCCGAAGGACCGTACCATCGTGCAGACGGCGGATGGCGTTGTCGCTTTGCGAGGCGTCGCGAGCTCACCTCGCTTTATCAAACTTTCGCGAGTTTGCCGATTCAGCCGCGCACCGGGGGTTCTCCCGAGCGTTACCGCGTTGCGGCACGTCGCGAGTTTTTCGCCTCCTCTCGCCCTGCCGCGCCGCCGCGAAGGAGCGGCGTTTCCCGCCCCGCCGAGGTTTGCGCCCGGCCTCTCCCATGTTTTTCTTATGACAGCTTCCTCTTCCCCGAGAGATAGCGGCGTCGCGGCGCGCGTGCGCGAGCTCATTGCGCCTACCGTCGAGCGGCTCGGGGTGACGCTTTGGGATGTCGAGTTCGCCAAAGAGGGCGCGCAGTGGCACCTGCGCGTCACCATCGACAGCGCGGCGCGCGACGGAGCGGTCAGCATCGACGACTGCGAGCGCGTCCACCGCGAAATTGAGCCGCTCATCGACGAGGAGGACCCCATCGAGGCGTTTTACTATCTCGATGTGTCCTCGCCCGGCGTGGAGCGGGTTCTGCGCACCGACGAGCATTTTTCGTGGGCGGTGCAGCGCGGCGAGAGGCTGCGTTTGCGGCTCTTCGCGCCCCTGCCCGGCGAGGGCGAGCGGGAGATCCTCGCGCGCGTCATCTCCTTTGACGGGGAGACGCTTGCCCTCTCGCGCGAGGACGGGAGCACACTAACGCTGCCGCGCACGGCGGTGTCGCGCGCGCTCGTCTACTATGATTTCGGCGCGGACTTTGCCCAAGGCGAGCCCTGAAACGCCGTGGCGGGATCGCCAAAGTGTCTTCTCTCGTGTCCCCCCGCAAGGGGTCGGGGAGAGCGCGGCGGATTTCCATTTGAAAATGTGCAAATATCGCTTTGCGCGAGTGAAAGGATAGCCATGAATGAAGAATTTTTTGAGGCGCTGAATTTGCTCGAGCGGGAGAAAGGCATCCCGAAGGACTATATGCTCGAGCGGGTGAAGATGGCCTTGCTTGCCGCCTTCCGCAAGCAGGAGGGCATCGGCAAGCCGGCGACCAAGGAGGAGCGCCTGCGCGACGAGGAGGAGCCGATCAGCGCGCGCGTCGAAATCGACGAGGAGCGCGGCGAAATAAAGCTCTACAAGCTGCTGACCGTTGTCGACAATCCATCGCCCGACGGGGGCGAGGGCGAGAGCGCCGATGCCGCCGCAAAGCGCGCCGAAACCCCCGAGGAGAATATCCCCGAGCCGGACGACGGCGAGGGCGAGGACGCTGCGGAGGACGGAGACGAACCCGACAAGCCCGCCGCGAGGCCGCTTGACAAGAGATACACCATTTCTCTTGATGAGGCGCAAAAAATCGAGCCGGGCGCGCAGGTCGGCGACGTCCTTGAGATCGAGCAGAAGACCAAAGAATTTTTGCGCACGGCGGCGCAGGCGGCGAAGCAGGTTATCATCCAGGGGATCCGCGAGTTCGAGCGCAGCGAGCAGATTATCGAGTACGAGAACCGCCGCGAGGACATCCTCACGGGCGTGGTAGACCGCGTGGAACCGAACGGCGACATCATCCTCATCACCGAGAGCGGTACTGTCGCGCTGCGCAAGAACGAGCAGCTGCCGGGCGACCGCTTTGCGCCGGGGCAGCATGTGAAGGTGTTTGTCAGTGAGGTGGTCGCGCAATCGGCGAGCGCCGGCAGCCGGGACAGCATCACCGTCTCGCGCACCCACCCGCACTTCGTCAAGCGCCTCTTCGAGACGGAAATTCCCGAGGTCAGCGAGGGCACCGTCCGCGTTGTAAACGTTGCGCGCGAGGCGGGAAGCCGCACGAAAATCGCGGTGGCGTCGGAGGACGCGCGGGTCGACCCGGTCGGTGCCTGCATCGGCACGCACAGCTCGCGCATCAACCCCATCATCGAGGAGCTGAAGGGCGAGAAAATCGATGTCATTCCGTACAGCGAGGAACTGTCGGAATATGTCAAAGCGGCGCTCTCGCCCGCTAAACCCGAGGATGTCATTGTCTCGGCAGACCGTGACTGCCGCGTTATCGTCGCGCCAGAGCAGCTCTCGCTCGCCATCGGCAAGGAGGGGCAGAACGCCCGCCTCGCCGCCCGCCTCACCGGCACCCGCGTCGACATCAAGACGACGAAAGAGTAATTCGCCTCTCCTATTTGCGCGCGTCGGCAAAGCTTCCGCCCGCGAGAACTCGCGGCCCCGCCGCACCGTTGCCTCTCCCGCGCGCCTATGGCGACGCGAGCGCGCGAGAGAGCACGCTCCCATAATTTTGTGAAAACGTCCCCCCTCAAAGAACCCTCTCCCGCCGTTTTCCCCTTCCGATTTTCCCTCTTTGCATACCCATTTCGTTCAGGCCCCGGGCGAGGGTTCGCCCGCCGCAGCGCGGCCGCCGATGCGGCGCTGCGTCGGCTGCGGCGTCTCCTTCCCCAAGCAAGATTTGCTGCGCGTCGCGCGCTTGCCGGCGCGCGAGGGCGAACCTCCGCGCGTGACGCTAGACCTCACCGGGAAGCTGCCCGGGCGCGGAGCGTACCTCTGCCCCAACCTCGCCTGCCTGAAGGCGGCGCGAAAGGCAAAGCGGCTCGAGCGGCATCTCGGCGCGCCCATTTCGCAGGAAGTTACCTTGCAGCTCGAGCGGATGATTGCCGCGCGCGATGAAGGGAGGGTGATCGAATGACGACCCAACCCCATACAGGCGAGCGCGTGAAAGACGAATCAGTCCCCGGAAGGTCTCCGGCAAAAACCCTCTCCGGGGACGCGTATGCGGCGGCCGCTTCTCCGGAAAATAAGCTCGCGCCGAGCAAAGCGCCCGCCGAGGACGAAGGCGCGCCGCCCGCTCCCGCGCGCCGCGCGCCCGACCGGCTGACTGGAATGCTCGGCATCGCGGCAAAGGCGGGGAAGGTGACCTATGGCGCCGAGCAGACAGTCGCGCGCGCGCGAAGCGCCCGCCCGCCCTCGCTCATTTTGCTCTCTTGCGACGCGTCGGAGCACACCCGGCGCCGTGTGCGCTACGCGAGCGACACCACCCGCGTCCCGCTGCGAGAGCTGCCGCCCCCCTACGGGCGCGAGACGCTCGCCCACGCGCTCGGTGTGGATCGCCCGCTCGCCGTGCTCGGCATCGTAGACAAGGGTCTTGCCGCCGCGATCGTGCGGCGCGCAGACGAGCTGCCGCCGGGGCAGGGGCGCGGCGCAATCGGGAATAGTGAAAACTCCGGCAGCGCCGGGGGGAAAAGCGAAACCGATAAGCCGAGCGAACAGGGGAACCACGGAAAACCCGAGAAATATAAAGAAACCGCCACGCACGGCAAGGGTGAGCACCCCGGCAAGCCTCGCGGCAGCGGAAAAGGCGGCAAGAAGAGAGACCACGGCGCGCCCGGCATGGCAAAGAGAAGAGATAGCTCCGGCGCGCGCGGCGAACCCCCCGCCAAGGAGAATATCGCGGGAGGCGAGGGGCCGACCGGGAAACGTGGAGGGGACGGGAAGCCCGGAAGTACGGGCGGGGGCGTTCCCCACGGGGGGAGCGGCGGGGCGGCGGTTGCAGGCAGATACAGCAGGAGGCGAAAATGATTTCCACCAAATACAAAATTAACTCGATCATCAAGGATTTCGAGCTGAGATCGAAGGATGTCGCGCCGCTTTTGGAGAAGTGCGGGCTGAAGGACAAGAGCCGCATGGCTCTGCTCACCCCGGACGAGTTCGACGTGCTGATTAACGCGATCACCTCGAACGCGATGGTCAAAGACATCGGCGCGTATCTCGCGGGAGAAACGAAGGTCGTCGTCGAGCACCCCGCTCCGAAAGTTGCAACGCCGAAGGAAACTCCGGCGGAGCCGGCGGAACCGGAGCAGCCGAAGGAAATCCCCTCGCAGCCTCTCGCGGCGCAAGGGGAGCAAAAGAGCGGCGCGGGGGAGAGTACGCCTCCCTCCCCCCCGAGGGCCGTCGCCGACGACAGACAGTCGCAGCAGTCGCGCTTTAAGAACCCGCTCGAGCGGGAGGATAAAGCCAAGAAAAAACCAGAGCCAAAGAAAAAAGAGCGCCCGCAGAGCGGCATTACCTTCCAGTTTGACGGGAGGGCGCAGGCAGACAGCGCGTCGACCGGGGAGGTCGTTGCGGAGGAGAGCGCGCGCATCGGCAAGACCCGCGTCATCGAGACGCGCGGCGATACCGCTGACCGCTCGCAATACGACGAGGCGCTTGAGCGCTTTGTCGACCCCGAAACCACCGGATTCGGCAGCGAAGTGCAGAAGATTGTGCGCACCTCCAAGCGCCCGGTCTCGGGAGGGGGCGGGGGCAAGGGGAGCCGCCCCGCCGCCGCGCGATCGACCGGCGGGCAACGCGGCGGGCAGCGCCAGGGGAGCGGGCGCGCCAAATCCTCGCAGAGAGCGGGGGGCGGCACGCGCGGCAAGCGCGGGCGCGAGGCGGACAAGATGCGCCGCCGCCGCGAAATGGAGCGCAAGCAGAAGCCGCTTGAGGTTAGTATCCCCGATGAGATTTCGGTGGGCGAGCTTGCCTCTCGGCTGAAGATGACCGCCGCGGTGGTCGTCAAGCGCCTCATCTCGCTCGGCGTGATGGCGAGCGTCAGCGATGTTATCGACTACGACACCGCCTATCTCGTTGCCGACGAGCTCGGCGCGAAGGTGACGCGCGAGGTGCGCGTCTCGCTGGAAGAAAAGCTCTTCCCGGACGAGGAAGACCCCGAGGAGAGCCTCCTGCCGCGCGCCCCGGTCGTCTGCGTTATGGGTCATGTCGACCACGGCAAAACCTCGCTGCTCGACTACATCCGCCACACGCATGTGACGGCGGGCGAGGCGGGTGGCATCACGCAGGCCATCGGCGCCTACCGCGTGCGCGTGCAGGACCGCGACATCACCTTCCTCGATACGCCCGGCCACGAGGCGTTCACCGCGATGCGCGCGCGCGGCGCGATGTCGACCGACATCGCAATCCTCGTCGTCGCGGCGGACGACGGCATTATGCCGCAGACCATTGAGGCGATTCATCACGCGAAGGCGGCGGGGGTCGACATCGTCGTCGCCATCAACAAAATGGACAAGCCCGGCGCGAACGCCGAGCAGGTCAAGCAAGAGCTGACGAAATACGATCTCGTGCCGGAGGACTGGGGCGGGGACACCATCTGTGTGCCGGTCTCGGCGGTGACCGGGCAGGGTATCGACGACCTGCTCGAGAACGTTCTGCTTGTCGCCGAGATGAAGCAGCTGCGCGCCAACCCCGCGCGCGCGGCGCGCGGCGTCGTCCTCGAGGCGAAGCTCGACCGGGGCCGCGGCCCTGTTGCCACCGTCCTTGTGCAAAACGGGACGCTGCGCCCCGGAGACATCGTCCTCGCGGGGAGCGCGGTCGGGCGCGTGCGCGCGATGACCGACGAGAACCGCCGTGCGCTCAAAGAGGCGGGGCCCTCTGTCCCGGTGGAGATTACCGGTCTATCGGACGTGCCAGCGGCGGGCGACCACTTCGGAGCTCTGCCTCCCGAAAAAGAGAAAGAGGCGCGCGACCTTGCCGAGGAGCGGCGCGCGCGCTCCCGCGAGGAGACTTTCAAGGCGCGGGCGAAGGTGCGTCTCGGCGACCTCTTCGCGCAGATCGAGGAGGGCGCGAAGGAGCTCAACATCATCGTCAAGGCGGACGTCGACGGCTCCGCCGAGGCGGTCAAGCAGTCGCTGGAGAAGATCGAAAACGATGAGGTAAAGGTAAAGGTCATTCACGCGGCGGCGGGCGGCATTACCGAGAGCGACATCCTGCTCGCCTCGACCTCGAACGCCATCATTGTCGGGTTCAACATCCGACCGGATAAGGCGGCGTCGGACGCCGCCGAGCGCGCGGGCGTGGAGATCCGCACCTACCGCGTCATCTACGAGTGTATCGAGGAGATCGAGCAGGCGATGAAGGGGATGCTCGCGCCGACCTACCGCGAAAACCTGCTTGGGCATATCGAAGTGCGCGAGACCATCCATGTGCCGAACGTCGGCACCATCGCGGGCTCGTATGTGCAGGACGGGCATATCACCCGCCGCGCGCAGATCCGCGTGCTGCGAGACAGCCGCGTTATTTTTGAGGATCGCGTCGCGTCTCTGCGCCGCTTTAAGGACGACGTGCGCGAGGTCGCAGCCGGCTATGAGTGCGGCATTGGCCTTGAGCGCTTCGGCGACATCAAGGTGGGCGACATCCTCGAGGCCTACGAGATGGTCGAGGTGGAGAGATAAGATAAGTTTATGTTAGCGAATAACGAAGCGGACGCGGCGCGTGCCCGGGCTGCACGCAAGACCTCCATCGGCGGGCAGGCGCTTATCGAGGGGATTATGATGCGCGGGCCGAAGGTCACCGCGATGGCGGTGCGCGACCCCGCGGGGAAAATTGTCCTCGAAACCGAACCTACCGCGCAAAAGAAGATCCCGAAGTTCCTCAAACTGCCGATTGTTCGCGGAATGACCAACATGGTGCTGTCCTTCGTCACCGGCTATCGGTATTTGATGCGATCGGCCGAAATCTCGGGTCTTGACGAGGAGGAGGACGAGGACGCCCCGCCCGCCGCGCCGCAGAAAATCGTCGTCCCGGCAAAGCCCACGCAGGGCGAGAGCGCGCCGCCACACCCCACGGGAGAGCCTTCCCCCGGCGAGGCGGCACTTCCCGCGTCGGGCAAATCTATCGCGGAAAGCGATACAGCGGGGGCGAGGGAACCCGCTCCGGCGAGGGAACCCGCTCCGGCGGAATCGGCCGCTGCGGCGAAAGAACCTGCGGGTGAACCCTCAGGCACGTCCGCGCCCTCCGAGAAATCCCCCCCGGGTGAGGGCGGGCTGCCGAAGGGGCTGCTGCACGGGGTGATGGTCGTTGGGACGGTGCTCGGCGTGGTGCTCGCCATCGCGCTGTTCATCTATCTGCCGCGCCTGCTTTTCGACCTCGTCGTACAAAAGTGGTGGGGCATTACCCAGCCGGAGCCGAGCGCGCCGTACGGGCAGAGGTATCTCTACCAGATGCTGATCTCCGCCTTTACAGGGGTGCTGAAGATCGGCATTTTCGTCGGGTATATGGCGCTCGTCTCGCTGATGAAGGACATCAAGCGCACCTTTATGTACCACGGTGCCGAGCACAAGACGATCTTCTGCTACGAGCACGGGCTGCCGCTTACCGTCGAGAACATCCGCGCGCAGAGCCGCTTCCACCCGCGCTGCGGCACCTCATTTATGATAGTGATGCTGCTGATCAGCATCGTCATCGGGTTCTTCGTGCCGCTCTGCAGCAACTGGCTGTATGTGCTGATTAAGCTCCTGCTCGTGCCGATCGCTGTTGGCATCGGGTATGAGTTCATCAAGTTCGCGGGGCGCCACGATGGGCTGATTGTGCGAATTTTGTCCGCGCCTGGCCTGTGGATGCAGCGCATTTCGACGAAGGAGCCGACCGACGACATGATCGAGTGCGCCATCGCCGCAATGCAGGAGGTCATCCCGGACGACGGCAGCGACCTTCTGTGAGAGCTCGCCTCGGCGGCTGCTCTCGCGTCTCTCTTTGTGGGTTCCCGGCGGGAGCGATCTCCGAGAAACGCCGCGCAGCGAACGAACCCCGTGAGGGGACTCTCGCCCGCAAGCATCCGCTCGGGGAAAACGACCGCGAAGAAACAGAGCAAAACAAAAAAGTGCCGAGCGTTTCGGCACTTTTTCTTTTCACAAAAATGCCCGAGCGGTGGCTCGGGATTTTGCGTTTCCCGAGCGGGGCTCGGGGGTTTGGTGACCCGTACGGGAATCGAACCCATGTTACCGCCGTGAAAGGGCGGTGTCTTAGCCTCTTGACCAACGGGCCATATGGTAGCGGAAATAGGATTTGAACCTATGACCTATCGGGTATGAACCGAGTGCTCTAGCCAACTGAGCTATTCCGCCGTACCACCCCAACTATACCACGCGCGCCCGCCTTTGTCAACCCCCTGCGGCAAAATTTCGCGGGGAGCGGCGCGGCATGGCCGGGCGTGGCCTTACGCCTTATTCGAGAATGTACACCTTCACGCTGCGCGTGCCGAAGGAGACCGCGTCCGCGCGCGTCTCCATAAAGATATCGATGATGTTGCCGCGGATAGCGCCGCCGGTATCCTCCGCCGTGTAGACCCCGTCGAAGCGGTCGACCGGCGCGTCGATGTAGACCCGCGTTCCGAGAGGGATAACCGACGGGTCGACCGCGATCATCCCGGCGCGCGGCATCTTGCCGCTCGCAGTGCGGTTGCCGCCGACCTCATCGCGGTAATAGCAAGTCGCCTTCATGCCGAGCTGCTTTGTGTAGGCGTAGCTCTTGCCGTCGCTGCCGGTGACCGCCTGCCCCACGCCGCGCAGCACGACACGGGAGATCACCTGCGTGTGCACGGTGCGATCGAGGATCTCTTTCTCCTGCAAAACGCCGTTGAGATAGGTCTCGCGCGTCGTCGTCGTCACCTGCCCCGCGCGCCCTTCGGTCTGCACGACCTCGGTGCCCTTCGGCAGATCCCTCGCGTCGCGGTATTCGGTCTCGAAGGGGATGTCCTCGGTCACCGTCAAGGTCTTGTAGACGAAAACGCCCTGCTCGCTCTCCACCGTCACCTCATAGGTATCCGGCAGGGAGCTTGTCGCGAGGATAAATCTCCCCTCCTCATCGGTGGGGAAGGAAGACGCGCTCGGCGCGAGCGCGGCAGGCGCCGCCTCGATCTCCTGAGCGGGAGCGATGTCCTCCTCGGCGCTATCGCTCTCGGCGGGGATGGGAGGCAGCAGCCGTGCCGCGTAATCCTCCTCCGAGAGGGAGATTGCCGCGAGAGGGGCTGCTCCGGTATCATTTGGAGCGGGGAGCGAGGCGGTCGATGCCGCCCCAGTGAGCGGGGAGATGCCGCCCGTTTCGTTCCATGCGGGCGCGACGCGGCTATATGCCGCAAGGAAGGTCAGCGCGGCGCAGAGAAGGAACATCCCCACGCCGAGCAGGACGAGCGTCAGCGTCTCGTGCCGCCTCTCCCGCGCGCGCAATCGCGCGGCGAGCGGGACGAAGGTCTCCTCATCCTCCCGAGAAGAAGGCCGCTCAAACGCGTGCGGGGTTACGCGCAGAGGGAAAACTCTGCCGCCGCGCAAGGGTCTCGAGCGCACGGCGGGGAAAGACCCCGTCGCGCTCGGGCGAAGCGCCGGGAAAGATCCGGTGTCGGTCATAATGCGGCCTCCTTTCGGTGAGTTTTAGAGGAGAGGGAGTGTTTTTGCGCGGCACGGCCGGCCCTCAACTTCGCGTTTTGGCGAGAGCGAGAGGGGTTTTCCAACCAAAAAGGGGGAACGACCCCCCTTTCGCGCGCGTTTTAGTATAATATCACGGGAAAACCCGATAATTCAAGTCTATTTTGTGAACTTTTCACGAGAGTTGCCGCCGACAAGCTCTCCACCCAAATGGACGACACGGCAATCTCCCGCGCGGCGGGTTTGCCGAATGGAATAGCGCGAGGCGGATACTTTACGGCGCGCCCGCTCCGCAGCAAGGGAACGCGCGTCAATCGCCGCGCCCCTCCGGGGGTTTGCCGGTGCCGCCCTCGTGCAAATCTCCCGGTGCCGCCTTCTCCGGGAAGGTGTTCCCGGCTTTGTGCGCCGTTTCGTCCTCCTCCTCGTCCGGCGTCGGCATTTGCGGGAGGGGAACGCCGGAGAAGAGCTCGCTGAGGAAATAAATCTTCTCACGCGGCAGCGTGAAAACCCGCCCGCGAACATCGGGAAGACACCCTTTGGGAAAAACCGGGGCGGCTGACGTAAGTCTCTCGCCACATGACTCCGGCGCACTTGACGGAAGGCTCTCACCGGGAAACTTCCGCGGGAAGGAGACGCGGTAGGCGGCGAGCGCCTGCGTCTTGTAGCCCATCGCGCGGTCCGCGCGGCTGTCGCGCGTGTACTTGCCCTCGCCGAGGAGCGGATGCCCCACGCGCGCGAACTGCGCGCGGATCTGGTGCGTGCGCCCGGTCAGCAGCTCCGCCTCAACGAGCGAGAGCGCGGGGTCAGAGCGCTGTGCGAGGACCCGGTAGCGCGTTGCGCAGGTGCGCGCCTCCTCGCCCTCAGGGCGGCGGTCATAGAGCGTCACGCGGTTGCGGGCGCTGTCCTTTACCAAATAATGCCGCAGGACCCCCGCGCGATCATACTCCTCAAAATGCCCGTGGCAGACGAGCAGATAAAACTTGCGCACCGCTCGCGCGCGGATGAGCGCGTTCATTTCGCGAAGGGCGGCGGCGTTCTTCGCCGCGATGACGATGCCAACGGTACCGCGATCGATGCGGTTGCAGAGCGCCGGGGCAAACGACTGCTCCTCGCTTGGTCGATATTCCCCCGTGTGCGCGAGGTATGCCTTTATGTGGTCGATGAGCGTCCCGCCGGGGGTGCGCTCATCCGGCTGCGACGCCATCCCGGCGGGCTTTACGGCGAGAAGGATGTCGCTGTCCTCGTAAAGGATGTCAACGCGCGGCGTGAGGCGAAGAGCGCTGTCGGTCGGGCTGCCGGGACTTCCCGCCTCGGGGAAAAACTCATCGGGGAGAAAGAGCTGCACCGTATCGCCCTCGCGCAATATTTGCCCTCCCACGGCGCGGCGGCGATTGACCTTAATTTTCTTTGTGCGAATGCTCTTGTAAAGAAGAGAGGGCGGCAGCGCGGGCAGGCATTTGCGCAGAAACTTATCTAGGCGCTGCCCCGCGTCATTGCCGCGGATGGTGAGCTGATGCATTCGTTACAGGATCATCCGCATTTTTTCCATGCGGCGCAGGTGTTCCTCGCCTGTGGAGACGATGTAGATGCGCGTCGTGTCGATACTGCTGTGCCCGAGGATGTCGGCGAGGCCCGCGAGGTCTTTCTCGCGCGCGTAAAAGACCCGGGCAAAGAGGTGGCGCAGGTTGTGCGGGTAGACCTTCGCCGGGTTAACGCCCGCCTTCTCACAGATCCCCTTCATCTCGCGCCAGACAGAGGAGCGATCGATCGGGTTTCCCCCGCGCGTGAGAAAAATGGGGCCGCTTTCGATTTTCGCCTTCTCAATGAAGCGCAGGAGCTTCTTTTGCAGGGGCTTGACGATGAAAATCGTGCGCGCCTTGCCCTTGTTTTGCACGATTGTCTTTCCCTCGCGCACCGCTTCCGCTGTGATGAAGGGCAGCTCGCCCACGCGGATGCCGGTGCCGCCTATTGTCTGGAAGATGAGCGCGAGCTGCTCGTTTCCCTTTGCCATCGCCGCGCGGCAGAGCCGCACATACTCATCGCGCGAGAGTTCCTCATCCTCCGAGCAGAAGATTTGCTTTTGCACTTTGACCGAGCGCAGACGCAGATCCGGGCGCCCCATAAATTCAAAATAACAGTTGACCGCGGCGAGCGTTACGTTGATTGTGCGGGGCGAGAGCCCCCGGTCGATGAGGTTTTGCTTGTAGGCAAGCGCGTTTTCCTTTGTCAAGTCTCGCCCGCCCAGATAATGCTGCAGCGCGTGCAGCTCGTGCGTGTATTTGTCGCGCGTGCGGGCGCTCTTCTCATCCTCCTCGAGCTGCCGCTCGAAGGCGCTAATTTTCTCGTCCGTGAGAGCGACCGAGGACGCGGATCGCCTCTCGGGGGGTTCTTCCTCCCGCGCGGGGGCGGGATCGCCTGCAATGGCGCTTGTCGTTTTCATTTCGGAAACCTTCATTTCATAGACTATAGAGGGAGGGAAGACGCGGGAAAAGGGCCTTTACTTGAAAGAAAGAAGATGCGCGAGCGGCGGGGTCACAATGTCGAACTATCCCGGCACGAAAAGGGAAAACCGGCGCGGCAAATAAGTGCTCTTACAAAAGGGGAAAAGCGAGCGGGCCGCGCGCTCTCGCCAAGGAAAACGAGCGCGCGGAGAGGAAGTTCACACCAAACTTTGCGCGGCGGTGAGGGTGTTGCGCAGGAGCATTGTGATGGTCATCGGGCCAACGCCCCCGGGAACCGGGGTGATCGCCGCCACGCGCGGCTCGACCGCCGCAAAATCGACATCCCCAACGAGGTGCCCGTCAGGTAGGCGATTCATCCCGACGTCGATAACGACCGCGCCCTCTTTGACCATCTCGCCCGTGATGAATCGAGGCCGTCCGACCGCGGACACGAGAATGTCGGCGGTACGGGTGATCGCCGCAAGGTCCCTCGTTTTGGAGTGGCAGATCGTCACCGTGCCGTTCTCGCGCAGGAGCAGGAGCGCTGTCGGCTTGCCGACGATGTTCGATCGCCCGATAACGACGCAGTGCTTTCCCTCGACCGAAATGTCCGCCCGGCGCAGCAGCGCGAGGATGCCCGCCGGCGTGCAGGGCAGGAGCGAGGGGTTGCCGATGGTCAGCGCGCCGACATTCATCGGGTGGAACCCGTCGACATCCTTGCGCGGGTCGATGGAGAGGAGCACCTTGTGCTCATCGATATGGGCGGGCAGGGGAAGCTGGCAGAGAATGCCGTGCACGGCGGGGTTGGCGTTGCAGGACGCGACGAGGGCGAGCAGCTCCTCCTCGGTCGTTTCCTCCGGCAGAGCGTGCAGAAAGGACGAGATGCCGACCTCGGCGCAGCCGCGCTGCTTATTGCGCACATAAATCTGCGAGGCGGGGTCCTCCCCCACGAGGATGACCGCGAGCCCGGGCGAGACGCCTGTGCGCGCGTGAAACGCCTCCACGTCGCCTTGCAGCTCCTTTCGCAGGAGCGCGGAGGTCGCCTTGCCGCTGAGCAAAATCGCCATGAAAACCTCAAAGATGTCGTGGAAAGCGCGCCGCGGGAAATGTACCGGTGTAGGAGCGCACATTATCCCTGAAGCGCGCGCCGCAAGCCGCGTATGCCGCGCGGGCGGGGGGAGTGGGATTGCGCGCGCAACAAATTGCGCGGGCAATGAATTGCGCGAGAAGTGCGCCGCGCCCGCTTTGTCGAAAACCGATCGTGCGCGCCGCGCACGACGTGAACGCCATGGGGTGCAGGACTGCAAGAGAGCCGCAGCGCTCGCCGAATTTTGTACGCCGCGATGTTTTGCCGAAAAAAGATTGCACGCGCCGCGAACGCCTCAAGGCGAGGGGATCGCGTTTCCTCACCGGAGGAGCAGGTCGACACGTCGCGCGGCTTTGCGCGCGCGGGCTACCCCGGGCGAGGGGCGAGAGCTACCCGCAACGGCAGCGCAATGCCGGGCCTATTTCCCGGATATGTCAGCCGAGCCCGGATTTTCCGGTTTTTCCGGGTTCCCCGCGTTTCCTGAGTTTCCGTGGCTACCCGGATCGGCGGGCGCGCCGTCTGCCGGGGAGGGGGACGCGGGGGCAGTGCGCGCCGACGCGGGATTCGCGCCCGTTTCGCTGTCGTGGTGCGCGGCCTTCTCCGGGACGACGACGACCTTTTTCACAGGAGCGGCGGCGCTCGCGCCCTTCTTTTTGCGCTCGCCGTAGGTAGGGAGAGCCGGGGAGAGCGCGCGGGGCGTGCGAACCGAGAAGAGGATCAGCAGGACGAGCGAGATGGCGCAGGTCACAAATCCTAGCACCGAGGAGATGCGAATCGCCGTGCCGGGGATGCAGAGGCTGTCGGTGCGCAGCAGTTCTATGAAGCCGCGCCCGAAGCCATACCACGCAAGGTAGGTCAGCAACCACTGCCCGTCAAACTTCTTCTTTTTGTAAAAAATATTGATAAGGATGAACCCAACAAGGTTCCAAAGAGACTCGTAGAGGAAGGTCGGGTGGTAATATTTGGTGATGGTGCTCGTCGGCGAGAGACCCATGCGGCAAAAGATATTTGTCTCGCCGCCGTGCGCCTCGCCGTTGGTAAAGTTGCCCCAGCGCCCGATAACTTGCCCGAGCATGACGCCCGGCGCGAGCGCGTCGAAAAAGCGCAGCGGGCGGATTTTCTTGTAGGCGGTGACCGCGAGGACGATCAGCGCGCCGGCGATAATGCCGCCGTAGATCGCGAGACCCCCGTCCCAGAAGGCGATAGCGTCGAGGAAAGAGTCGAAGTGGCGGTGCTCGCCGAAATACTCGAAGGCGATGAAATAGAGCCGCGCGCCGATAATTCCGCCCGGCACGACGAGGAGGGTCGCATCGAGGACATCATCGAAAGCGATGCCGCTCTGCCCCGCCACGCTCTTGCCGGCGCGCCACGCGGTGTAGACGAAGGCGGCAAGAATGCCGACGGTGACAATGATACCGTACCAGCGCACCTCCCGCCCGAAGATAGTGAAAGCGACGGCGTCGAGACGAAAGGCATCGATGCCGAGCCCCGGAAAGGAAATCCAATGTTCCATAGGCAAAAGCGGGAGGAAGGGAGCGGGCGCGGGGAAAGGGAGCGCGCGAGGGAGAGCGGGGACGGAAAATGAGGCGGGGGAGCACCCCAGGCGCTGCTTCAGGCAGGCGCTTTGGCTACCGCTTTGCTCTCTTCTTTTTGCGGATAGAGCGCGGAGAGGGTGATCCTGTCCTCGCTAAGGAGCAGCTCGGCAAGTTCCAGAATTTTCTCCCGCCCGGTATCAAGGAGAGCCTGCCCGTAGGCGAAGAGGTCGATCCCCTCGAGCGCGCAGGAGGTAAAAATAGCGGCGCTGCTCTCGGACCCCTCAAAGCAGCGTAGAAACTGCGCGTAGAGCACCCGCCGCCCGCGGTGAAAGACCTCACGCGAAATATTGCCCCGCCGCATCCACTCGATGTGCGAGAGGAAGCGCGACCGCACCTCCTCCGGGTCTTGCGCCTGCCCGAGGAAGGAGAGGCAGCTGTATCGGTCGGTGACCTCGCAGGAGCTGCGCGGTTCCTCGGGGACAATGCCCTTCTCGTAGAGCGAGGAGAGGAAGTCGTCGAGGACTATCCAAGAAAAGAGCGAGAGCGCGGCAGCCTCGCGCGCGCGCTCGTGAAGACCGCTCGGCAGGGGGTCGGCGCGCAGGCCAATACAGAACATCGGCATCGGCAGGGGCTTTTCGGCGGTCGTACGCGCACGGACGCTCGGGAGCGCAACCATAGGCGGCAGCCCCCGGGGCGGCAGGCGCGCCGGAGCGCCGGGCAGCAGCTCGTCGAGCAGCGCCGTCACGGACTCGATGTCGATAACGCCCGAGAGCGTGAGAATGACGTCGGTGAGGCGGTAGAAGGTATTGTAGAAGGAGAGGAGCGTCTTTCGCGTCACGGCGGAGATGCTCTGCGGGCTGCCGCAGACCCGCGTCGTCACGGGGGAGCGCTCGCCGAAGAGCGCGCGGTACATTCCCTCGCCGAGGGCAGTTTCCGGGTCGTCCTCGTAGAGCAGAATCTCCTGCGTGATGATGTCCCGCTCGCGCGCGACGCTTTCCTCGGTGAAGTAGGGGTGGAGAAACCCGCAAAGCAGGGCGCGCAGCGCGGGCAGCACTCCCTCGCGCTCGCTGCAAGTGAAGAGATATACCGTCCCGGTGGGGCCGGTGTAGGCGTTGCCGTTCGCGCCAAAGGCGGCGAGCTTATCGAGCGTGTCCTCGCCGTCGGCGTTCTCGAAGAGCTTGTGCTCGAGAAAGTGCGCTGTGCCGCGCGGGAAGGGCGGCAGATCCTGTGCAAAGCGGCGCATCGCCGGGTCTTCCTCCAGCTCCCCGGCGGGGACGCCGAGGTAAACGGCGGTGCTCACTCGCTCTTTTGGCAGGAAGGCGACGCGCAGCCCGCTGCGGTGGCGATAAAGCAAACATCTCACCCCGAAGAGCGAGGTCTCGTCGCGAAGCAATGTCAGAGTGGAATCTGCCATACGCAAGATGGGGAGGGGCAAACGAGCGGGCGCGCGGGACTGTCTATTTCACGGAAAGCTGGGGCGGCGCGCGCGGGCTGCTTCTGTGCGATAGGGCTACCCGAGAGCATTATTTCCCGCGCAGGAAATAGGCAATTTGCGGGTGGATGCGGCGCGCGATCGCGGCGACATCCTCGATTTTGAGCGTGGGGAGAGCGGCGAGCAGCTCTTGCGGCGTGCGCGCGGCGATCTTTCCCGGCAGGAGGTGCTCGCGCAGCGAGAACTGCAGGAGCGAGCTAGGGTTATCGGCCATCTCGCGCAAAGACGCGGCGAGCGAGTGCAGGGCGGAGGACAGCTCCTCCGCCGTCACCTCCCCCGCGCGTAGGGCATCGAGCTGCGCGAGCATCGCGCCGGTCGCGCGCCGCCCCATCTCGGGGGAAACGCCCGCGCAAAAGAAGAGCACGCACCCGAGCATATCGCCGGCGGCGTAGCAATCGTAGCACAGCCCCTGCTCCTCGCGCACATGGCGGAAGAACTTCGACATCGGCGCGCCCGAGAGAATCTCCCGAAAAAGAAGAAACGCCGGCAAGCTCTCCCCCGCGACGTTGCCGTCTATGCGGCAGCCGACGCACAGCCGCCCCTGCAGCATTTCGTCGTACTCCTCAACGAAACGCAGCTCGCCCTCCCGTTCGCCCCGCCTCCAGAAGACGGGGAGCGGGCGCTCGGCGCGGTTTTTGCCAAGCAATGGCGAGAGTTTTTCACGCAAATAGGAGAGGACGATGTCCAGATCCTCGCTTCCCGCGTAGAAGATCTCCAGTGGCTGCTCCTCAAGGAGCGAATGATAATATTCGGTGAGCGAGGCGAGCGTCGCCGCGCGCAGCGATGCCTCATCTGAGAGGTCGCCGCGCGCGTATGGCTCCCCCGCGCAAAGCAGCTCTGTGCAGCGGCGGCGCGCATACGCCGCTTTCTCGTTGCGCTCGGCGCGCAGGGCGGCGAGGAGATTGCCGCGCTCTCGCTCGAGAAAATCGGCGCGCAGCAGTCGCTCGCCCATCACGATGCGCACCGGCGGGTCAAGGAGCAGCGAGAGAAAGAGGTCGAGCGCGCCCTCGGTGTTTTTGTCGAAGAACCTCCCGCGCGGGATGTCTGGCGGCAAGCTCCCCCCCTCCAGAAAAGATAGCGTAAACGCGGTGAGCCGCACCTCGCCCCGCCGCGTCACGCGGCAGGAAACCGAGGGGTCGTAGAGCATATCGAGCGCGCGGTTGAGCCGCCCGAGCGAGGGATATTGGCGGCTGCCGAGCGAGAGTACCTGCGGCAGCAGCGCCGCTTCCGCTCCGCGCCCGTCCCCGAGCTGCGACAAAAAGACGAGCGTCAGCTCTCCCGAGGAGAAGCGCCCGCGCGGCAACGGCAGCAGGTGCGCCCGCACCCCCCGTCCGAGCGGAACCACCCTCTCAAATGTCGAAAAATTCACCATGGCAAACGCAAAACGAACGCACAGCCTAAGTGTAGCACAAAAGGAGGGGGATGTCAAATCGCTCGCCCCCGCAAATTCGGGCGGGCACCCCCTCGGGAGTGCGCTCATCAAACAAATCCCCGACCGCATGGTCGGGGAGGTTTTGCGCGAGGGTCGCTTTGCGCTCGTACCGGGGAGTTTTTACTTTTCGTTCCCTTATTCCCCCACTCTCACGTTTCCGCGCGTTGTTTTTACTTCCGCGTAGCAGCGGGCATACTCGGGAGCGTCCTCGCCGAAGATGGTTTTGCCGTTCTCCTCGCGAGAAGGGAGGTTTGACGTGAGTTTGCCCGAGAGAGTTCGGCGCGTGAGGACGAGCGCAGTTGCGCGCGCCGCCGCGCCGCTGTCCTCCTCCCCGGCGGGGGAAAGGGAGAGCGCGATGTCTCCGTCGACAGTTGTCGCAAGCAAATCTCGGCAGGAGAGAACCCGCACGGCGATGTCCCCGCCGACGCTCTCCACCTGCAAAAAATCGGCGGTCAACGCGTCGAGCGATATGCCCCCGCTGAGTGTGTGCAGGGTTGCCTCTCCGCTGATAATCGGCGTCTCGAGCGAAATATCCCCTTCGCTCGCCTCAATGTCGACCGAGGGCGATGTTAGATCTCGCAGCGCAATATCCCCCGAGACGCTTTTCACCGTGAGCGGGCGGTGCAGCGTCAAGCCCTCCCCGCGCACGCGCGCCGAGATCGTATTCACCTCAAGCGAGACCGAGGCGGGCAGCTGCAGCGTTAGAACCTTCGCCGCGGCGTCGATGTCGCCGAGCGCGGCGCCGGGCGCGCAGTAGCGGATGTGCAGCTCGTCCCCTATCACCGCGATGTGCATTTTATGCTCATCCGGCAGCCCCGCGCTCGCCTCGCGCAAAAAGAGCGTCGTGCTGCCCCCGGTTTCAAGGGCGATGTCGCCGTCGAGATAGTCGATAGCGACCGCGTGAACCCCCTCCGGCGTGTAGCGATACTCCGAGCAGGCGGTGTAGGCGGCATCCTCATAGGCGGGGTAGAGCGCGGGTTCGCTCCACTCGCCGCACCCGCAGAGCGCGAGCGCCACCGCGAAAAGAAGCGCCCCGGCGAGCCGCCGCGCGCCCCCTCTCCCCCGCCAAGATGTCCTCATTGTCAAAAAAGATCCGCACCCGATGATTTTCCCAAAACGCCCCACTCGGCGGACGCCCGGGGATCGGTGCGGCCGCCGCGACCTCTCGCAAAACCCACATGGCGGGCTGTGAAAACGAACGAATGGGGTTGGTGCGCCCCCGCGAGCTCTCAGCCGCGCCCTGAAACAAAAGCCCGCCTATCCCGTTTGCCGAATCTCTCCCCCTCGCGGTGCGGTTTTCGCCGATGCGGACGGGGGGCAGCCGCCCCCCTTTCGCGCCGCTTTGGCCGCGAGAAGGGCCGCGCGAAAATCTGCCGCTCCCCGCAGGGCTGTGCGCCCTCCTGCTCCCGCGCCGCCTCTTACTCCCCCTCCCGCTCCAGTTCCTCGAAGAATTTTTTCTCGTCGATTCGGGCGAAGAGCGGGGGGGCGGGGGTGACGTGCACGCCGTCCTCGAGCGCGCCAAAGGAAGCGAGGCTGTCATAGTCGGAGGGAGGGTTCCCGAGCGCGGCGAGGATTTTCTCGCTCGTTTCGGGCATAAAGGGCGTGAGCAGCACCGCGCCGTAGCGGATTGTTTCAAGGAGATTGTACAGCACCGTTCCGAGCCGCTCGCGCGCGCCCTCATCCCGGGAAAGCGCCCAGGGAGAGGTCTCGTCGATATATTTGTTGGCGCGGCGGAAGAGGTCGAACACCGCGCTCTGCGCGTCGGAAATATGCAGCGCGTCCATAGCCTTTTGCACCGCCTCACGCGCGCTCCCGCAAGAGGCGATCAGATCCTCGTCGGGCGATGCCGGGCGCACCGGCGGCGGCACGACCCCGTCATAATATTTCATCACCATCGACAGGCATCGCGAAACGAGGTTGCCGAGGTTATTGGCAAGATCCTGATTGTAGACCGCGATGAGGCTCTCGTAACTAATCGATCCGTCGTTTTGGTAGGGCATTTCGCCGAGGACATAGTGGCGCACGCCGTCGACCGTGAAGCGGTCGGCAAGATCGTCGGCGTACAGGACGTTGCCCTTCGATTTGGACATTTTGTCCTGCCCGAAGAGCAGCCAGCCGTGCCCGTAGACTTTCTTCGGTAGAGGCAGGTCTAGCGCCATTAAGATAATCGGCCAGTAAATCGTGTGGAAGCGCACGATGTCCTTGCCGATGACGTGCAGATCCGCCGGCCAGTATTTTTGGAAGAGCTCCCCCCGCTCATCGACATCGTAGCCGAGAGCGGTGATGTAGTTGGAGAGCGCGTCGATCCAGACATAGACGACGTGCTTTGGGTCAAAGTCGACTGAAATTCCCCACCGAAAGGAGGTGCGCGAGACGCACAGGTCCTGCAGGCCGCCGTCTGCAAGGAGGAAGTTCTGCAGCATTTCGTTTGCGCGCGCCAGCGGGTCGATAAAGCCGGGGTTTTGGCGGATATGCTCGATGAGGCGCGGCGCGTACTTGCTCATGCGGAAAAAGTACGCCTCCTCCCTTGTCCACTGCACCTCTCTGCCGCAGTCGGGGCACTTGCCGTCCACAAGCTGCGATTTGGTATAGAAGGATTCACACGGCACGCAGTACCAGCCCTCGTACTCGTTTTTGTAAATATCCCCCTGCTCGAAGAGTCGCCTGAAGATATGTTGCACGACGCGCTCGTGCTGCGCATCGGTCGTGCGGATAAAATAGTCGTAGGAGGTGTTCATTTTATCCCAGATGCCGCGGATTGTCCCCGCGACCCCGTCGACATACTCCTGCGGCGATACGCCCGCCTCGCGCGCGCACTGCTCGATTTTGCTGCCGTGCTCATCGGTGCCGGTGCAGAAAAAGACATCGTAGCCCTGCTGCCGCTTAAAGCGCGCGATGGCGTCGGTGAGGATAATTTCGTATGTGTTGCCGATATGCGGCTTGCGCGATGCGTAGGCGATCGCCGTCGTGATGTAGTAGGGCTTTTTCTCAGGCATAGGATAAAAAGAGGGGAGCGGGAGGAAAGATTATCGCGGGGCGCGCTCTCGCGAAAAAGCGAGAGGGCCGATCTCACTTGCCCTCGAGCAGGGCGAGGATTTTCGTGAAGTATTCCGGCAAGGGGGACTCGAAGAGCATCTGCCGCCCATCGCGCGGGTGGGTAAAGCCGAGGATTTTCGCGTGCAGGCATTGCCCGGCGAAAAGGTCCTCGTGCGCGCGCTCGAAGGGGGTGCGCCCGCCGCCGTAGAGCAGATCCCCCGCGACCGGGTGCCCGAGCGATGCCATATGTACGCGAATTTGGTGCGTGCGCCCGGTGAAGAGCCGCAGCTCAACATAGGAGAACCCCGCAAAGGACCGCAGAACCCGATAGTCGGTGATCGCGCGCCGCCCCTCCTCTCGAACCGCCATCTTCACGCGATTAGTCGGGTGCCGCCCGATCGGCGCGTCGACCCTGCCGCTACTCTCGCGCGGCGCGCCGACGAGAACGGCGTGATACACGCGCGTGAAGTCGTGGCGCGCGATCATCTCCTGCAGCGCGATGTGCGTGTGGTCGTTTTTCGCCACGGCGAGCAGACCTGAGGTGTCCTTGTCGAGGCGGTGGACGATGCCCGGGCGCACCACCCCGCCCACCCCCGAGAGCCGCCCGCCCATGTGGTAGAGCAGCGCGTTGACCATCGTCCCGCGCGGGCTGCCGGGCGCGGGGTGGACGACCATGCCCTTTGGCTTGTTGACGATCGCGAGGTCATCGTCCTCATAGACAATTTCGAGCGGGATGTCCTCCGGCTCCACGCTCGAGGGCTCGGGAGAAAAGAGAGACACCGCAACGAGGTCTCCCGCGAGAAGGCGGGTACTTTTCGCCGTGGGGGTGCCGTTGCGCGTGATGTCCCCACGCTCGAGAAGGCGCTGTACCGACGCGCGCGAAAGCCCTGTCATCGCGGCGGCGAACGCGTCAAGCCGCGCGCCCGCGTCATCCTCCTCGACGACGAACACGAGCGGCCCTCCCACCTTATCCATGAGCGGAGAGGGAAGAATCGCCTGCCGCGGCGGGATGTGAGGGATCGCCCCGCTGCGCCGTATCTGCCGCCTGCGCCCCCTCGCCCGACTGAGCCGCCCCTGCCGCCATGCCCGCCGCGTCGGGCTTGTCCGATGCCGTGGAGTTCCCGCGCCCCTCTCCCGAGAGGACGCTTGTCACTTTGACGGAGATTGGCGCGGCGGCGGCAGTCGCGCCGCCCCGCGCGGGAGAGCTCTCTGTCGCGTGATCGGGCGCACCCCCCGCGGCGGCGCGCGAGGAGGTTTCGCGGCGGTGCGCGCGCAGCTCAAGTACAATCGCCGCGGCAAGGAAGAGCGCGACACCGACGCAAATACAGGCATCCGCGAGGTTAAAGACCCAGTGCCAGAGGCGCGGGAAGGCGCAGAAGTCGATGAAATCGATCACCGCCCCCTCAAAGAGTTTCTCCCCGAAGAAGACGCGGTCGATACTGTTGCCGATGCCGCCTCCGGCGATCAGCGCGAGGCAGACCGCGGGGAAGGTCGGCAGCCCGACCTTGCGGCGAAAAACGAACAGCAAAAGAATAAGCCCAACGATGGCGACCGCCGAGAGCGTGAGAAAGACCACGCGCCCGGCGGCGTTCCCGGCGAACAGCCCCATCGTCGCGCCGGTGTTGCGCACGATGGTTAAGCGCAGTGCCCCGGGGATAACTGTCACCGTGCGCGCGCCGCCGTCGGTCGCCGCCATCGCGAGCGCTTTAGTCAGTTGGTCGAGCGCGGGCACCGCGAGCACCACGGCGAGCAGGAGAATGGTTGTCGCCATTAGAGGAAGAAACGCGCGAGCTGCGCGGGGAGCGGGGAGGGGGGTCCCCTCTGAGCAGACCTTCGGCCCGCGATTTTCGGGAGGGGACAGGAAAAAGGCGTGCTACAACAGGAAAGCGGCGGATACGCCCCCCGCGATCTTTGCGGGGAGCGGGGAAGGGAAGTATTGTGGGGGGAGATGCCGCGCGGCGGGGAGGGCAGCGGTTTTAGCGCGTTTCCCCGAAGTCCTGCGAGAGGATTTTCGCGCAGCGCTCGCAGAGGAAGCCGTCGGGGGTCTTCACGCCCGCGCGAACATATGTCCAGCAGCGCCCGCACTTGCACCCCTCGGCAAGGAGAACCCGCACGGAAATGCCGCTTGGCGTGCCGGTGAGCAGCGTCATCTCATCGCCTGCGGGAGCGCCCTCGGGAGAGGTGAGCGACTCCTCGCTCAGGGTAACCTCCGAGACGATGAAGACCGTCGGCAGCTCCTGCGCAAATTTGGTGAGCAGCGCGCGGTTCTCCTCGCTGCCGGGGAAAATCACGACGTGCGCTTCCAGAGATTTGCCGATGCGCTTCTCCGCCCGCGCGATTTCCAGCGCCTTCATCACATCCTCGCGCAGATCGAAGAGCCGGTCGTAGTCGGCGTCGGCGCCGCGCGCGAGCGCGTCGTCCTGCGTGGGCAGGTCGTTTAGGAGGACGTGCGCCGCGTTTTCTTCCGCGCGGTGGGGCATCGCCTGCCAGATCTCATCTGAGGTGAAGGCGAGGATCGGCGCGAGCAGGCGCGAAAGGCCCGAGAGGATTGTCCACATCGCGCTCTGCGCCGAGCGGCGCTCGCGCGAGCTCGCCCTCTCGACATACAGGCGGTCTTTCGTGATGTCGATGTAGAGCTTCGACAGGTCTACCGTGCAGAAATTGAGAATTTCATGCGTTGCCTGATGGAAGGTGTAGCTCTCAAAAGAGCTGCGCACAACGCCAACGAGGCGGTTATAGCGCGCGAGCACCCACCGGTCGATTGGGAGAAGCTGCTTTGGCGGCAGCAGGTCTTTGTTCGGGTCAAAATCGTAGAGATTGGCGAGCAGGATGCGCGCGGTGTTGCGAATTTTGCGGTAGGCATCCGAGAGCTGCCGGAAAATGCCGTCAGACGCGCGTACGTCGACCTGATAATCGGCGGACGCCGCCCACAGCCGCACAAGGTCGCCGCCGTATTTGGCGACCATCTCCTCCGGCAATATCGAGTTGCCAAGCGACTTGTGCATCGCCTTGCCCTCTCCGTCGACGACCCACCCGTGCGTTAGCACCGCGCGGTAGGGCGCCTCGCCCGACCCCGCCCCCACCGAGGTGAGGAGCGAACTCTGAAACCAGCCTCGGTACTGATCCGCGCCTTCTAAGTATAGGTCGGCCGGAGCGGGCATTCCCGCCTCCGCTCGCAGAACGGCGAAGTGGCTCGAGCCTGAGTCAAACCACCCGTCGAGCGTGTCCTCCTCGCGGGAAAAGCGCGCCCCGCCGCAGTGCGGGCAGGTGTAGCCCTCAGGCAGGAGCTGCTCAACCGGTTTTTCATACCACGCGTTCGAACCTTCCCGCGCGAAAATCGCCGAAACGCGCTCGATGGTTTTCTCATCGCAAAGCGGCGCGCCGCAGTCCTCGCAGTAGAACACCGGGATAGGCAATCCCCACCGCCTCTGGCGCGAGATGCACCAGTCGGCGCGGTCTCCCGCCATCTGCGCGATGCGCTCTCCGCCCCACGCGGGGATCCACTCGACCTTGCGGCAGGCATCGAGCGTCTTTTCGCGAAATGCCTCAACCGAGCAGAACCACTGCGGCGTCGCGCGGAAGATAATGGGAGACTTGCAGCGCCAGCAATGCGGGTAGGAGTGGGTGATCTCCTCGCTCGCGAAGAGCGCGCCGCTTGCCTCAAGGTCCGCGAGGATAGCGGTATTCGACTCGGTAGTGGTCAGCCCCGCGAACTTCCCCGCCTCGTCTGTCTGCCGCCCGCGGTCATCGACCGGGACAACGACATTGATGCCGTATCGGCGGGAGGTGACGAAGTCGTCCGCGCCAAAGCCGCCCGCCGTATGCACGCAGCCGGTGCCAGAGTCCATTGTCACATAATCCGCCATCGTCAAAAGCGAGGCGCGCGGCAGGAAGGGGTGCTGCGCCGTCATATACTCAAAGCGCGCGCCCGGGAGGGTCGCTACAATCTCGTAATCGTCAATGCCGCCCGCCTCCATCGTCACGGCGGCGAGCCGCTCCGCGACAATGTAGGTCTCGTTCTTCTCGCGCGCGTGCACAAGCGCGTAGCTTTCCTCCGGGTTGAGCGTGATCGCTTGGTTGCCGGGCAGCGTCCATGTCGTCGTTGTCCAGATGACAAAATAGGTGCGCGAGAGATCGGTATAAGGCGAGAGCAGCCCCTTATCGTCGAGGACGCGGAACTTGACATAAATCGAGGTGCAGGGGTCGTCCTGATACTCTATTTCCGCCTCGGCGAGCGCGGTCTCGTCCTTCGGGCACCAGTAAACAGGCTTCAGCCCCTTGTAGATGTACCCTTTTTGGTACATTCGCCCGAAGACTTTCACCTCCTCCGCCTCAAAGGCGGGGTCCATCGTCAGATACGGATGCTCCCAGTCGCCGGTGACGCCGAGCCGCTTGAACTGTTCGCGCTGAATATCGACATAGCGCGAGGCAAAGTCTTGGCACTGCGAGCGAAACGCCGGCACCGACATCTTCTTGCGGTCGAGCTTGTTCTGCTTAATAATCGCCGACTCGATAGGCATGCCGTGGTTGTCCCATCCGGGGACATAGGGCGCGCGAAAGCCTGTCATCGACTTGTATTTGACGATGAAGTCTTTGAGAATTTTATTGAGGGCGGTGCCCATATGCACTTTGCCGTTGGAAAAGGGCGGCCCGTCGTGCAGAATAAAGGTCGGCTTGCCCTCGCCGCGCGCTTGCATCTGCCCGTACAGATCCATTTCGTCAAAGCGCGCGAGCATTTCGCTCTCGCGGCGCGGTAGATCCGCGCGCATCGGGAAGTCGGTTTTCGGGAGGTTGAGGGTCGGGGAGTAGTCCCGCGCGGGGCGCGGTGTCTGCAGGGATGGCATACAATATCCTTTCGAAAAAAGCGAGAATCTCGCAAAAAAGCATCGCGCCCGCCAAAAAGCGAGAGCGGAAAGCTCCGCGCGAGCGCGCCGGGGTAACATCAGCGGGACCGATCGCGCGCGGTCACACCATCGGGGAATGTCGGTGGGAGCTGCCCTGCGGGCGTTCACACCGCCGGGGTATCGCCGCCGGGATCGGGAGAAGCGGTGTCGCCCGTGGGAGCGGGCGCGCTCGGAGCGGGGTTGCTCGCCGAAGCGGCGTTCGGCGCAGCGGCGCTCGCTGCGGCGGGGTCGCTCGGAGGCGCGGAGGGGTCGGTCGCCGAATCGGCGGGCGGATTTTCCGGTGCCTCGACGGGCGGTTCGGAGGGAGGCTCGGCGGGGGAGGGGTCGGGGGTCGGCGGGGGTTCGTGGGAGGTGGTCTTCGCCGCGTCCTCGTCCGAGTGCGCCGCCTTTTCTTTCTCGTCGAGGATGGCGCGCAGGCTGTCGATGGTCGCGTCGAGCGTGTCCGGGTTGTCGAGCGCCCCCGCCGGTATGCGCACATCCGCCTCGGTAAGGCCCTTGCGCTTCTCTTTTCCACGTGCCTTGCGGCGTGCGCCCTTCTTGCCGGAGGAGGGCGCTTCTTCCTCGGGGGAATCTGTGGGAGGGCTCTCACGGTGATCGCCCTGCTCCTCTCCGCTCTCGCGCACCGAATAGGCGCGGTCGGCGGCGGCGGCGATGTCGAGCTTCATCTGCTCGAGCAGCTCGCTCGCGTAGTCCTCCTCGGTCTTCTCCCACTCGGGCTCGCCCTCGCGGCGCGGCGCGATCTCCTCGATATAATGCAGGCTCAGCTGAAACTGCCGTAGCGCATTCTCGCGCAGCGCGTCGACGCTCGCGCGAAGCCGATGCAGCGTGACGCGCTCCTCGTGCACCTTGCGGCGAAACTCCACGAGCGTGCGGTCGCAGTTCTCCTTTGCCGTGCGGGTGATGAGGTCGGCACGCGCCTGCGCCTCGGTGATCATTTTCTCCTCCTCGCGCTGCGCGTGAATCATCGCGCGCCGAATGGCGTCGCTGTTCTCCTCAAGCGAGGCGAGGCGGTCCTTTGTCGCCTGCAGTTCGCGCTCGACCTCATCGCAGTGGCGGTAGAGGTCGGTGTATTTTTCAAGGAGGAAATCGATATGTTCGTCCACTTCCGCGGTGTTGTATCCGCGCAGGCTGTGGGAAAATTCCTTTCCCCGCAATTCGTGAGGAGGAAGCATATGTGTCCTTTCGTTCAAAGGGATGAGTTTGCGGCCGCGCCCCGCGTGCACGATGTGCGGTGGATTTCGCCCCGCGCAATCGAAATTGGTAAATTCCGGTGGCGCGCGGTGCGCAGTGAATTTCGCCCCGCGCGGGAATTTGCGGCGGGGAGAGGCGGCGCTATGGCCGTCAGTTCAGATAATGCACCACCGTAACGCGCAGGCGGCCGGAGCGTGTGCGGTTTTGCCCGCCCGTGGCAAGGCTCGTAACGTCGAAGCGCCCCGCGCCGCGCGCGCTCACGCGATCGCCCTCGCGAATAGGGGCGGCGGGGTCGCTCACCGCGATAGAATTGACCGCGAGAAGCCCTGCGCGCACGGCATCCGCCGCCCGCTCGCGCGATAGATGCAGAATAGCGGCGGCAAGGCAGTCGATGCGCGGCGAGGCGACCGACAAATGCAGCTCCTCGGTTTTCCTCTCGGGAGTAAACCCGGCGGGGAGATCTATTTCGCGGCAGGTGACGCGCGCGCGCCCGACCCGCGTCAGGTTCTCGGTGAAAAATGGTACGAGCGCGCGCAGCGTGAAGAAAATTGCGCGCCCGCCATCCTCGCTGCATGGGAGGATGTCGCCTATGGTCTCACGCTCAACGCCGAGCGCGAGGGCGCTGCCGAGAATGGCACGGTGCGTCATTGCCTCCCCGCCGCTAGAGCGCACCTCCATCGCCGCGACCCCGGCGAGCGCGTCAAGCGCCTCCTCGCTGTAGCCGAGCGCGGGGTCATAAAAGAGCGGCGCGCACCGCTCCGCGCCGTCGTACCCGCCGAATAGGCGCATCGCAACGCCGGGGAAGGCGCGCGAACTTTTCTCAAGAAGGGCACACTGCTCGGGCGGCAGGAATTTTCCCGCCGCAAACCCGTCGCGCGCCGCCTCGCGCGAAAGATCCTCACACCGCCGCAATAGCGCGCGCTCGGTGGCAGTTTTGTCCATAAAAAAGGGAGCGAGGGCGGGAAATCGATGAGAGAGCTATGGCAATCGCAGGGGCACCTCGAGAGGGGCATCGCATGGTCGTGCAGCGCACGCGAAGCGCTGCGGATGACTACAGCCGCGCGAGGAGAAAGTCGCTTGTGTTCTCTCGACCGCGCGAAGCAGGGCCGATTTACGGCGGCGCAGCTGTTGGCGGTTTGGCCGTGCTCTACCTACCGCGCGCGCTTGACAACGCGAGCGCCCCCCCGCGCGGGCAAAGCGGCGCGGTTACGCCATGCGGCAGAGCCGCAAATCTACACTGTTCTCTCCCCCGCGTGCGCGAAGTAGCGCGGCGGCGCTCACGGCATAAACAGATCGAGCACCCAGAGGAGCAGGGTCGTGATGAGAAAAGGCACGTCGAACACCGACTCGGTGAACCAAGACATGCGGTCGCAGAGGGCGCGCACGGGCGTGATGCAGAACTCGGTGACGCAGTAGACGAAATCGACGAGGGGGTTATCGCTGTCCGGCAGGAGCAGCGAGAGCAGCGCGCGTGCCATCATCAGGAAGCAGAGCGCTTCCACGCTCAGCGAGCAAATTTTCTCTATGAGATAAACGAAGTTCAAGATGAACCCTCGTCAGATTGCAAAAAGGAGTACCGACCTCACCCCCCGGCAAGGTCGATGAGGGGAGGCCGCGCGGCAGACAAGGGGCAATGGAGCGCGCTCGCGAACCCCTGTGGCGCGATATGTTTCGGAAAAACGAGCGCGGGATTTTCCCGCGCGGCAGCGCGCCGCCGCAACATACCCCCGCGGGGCGCGCGGGGCGGACGAGCGGCAGCTCGCGCCACGCGGCAGCGCGGCGGCGCCTCTTGCGCGATGAGGAATTCCCGAGAGGAACACTCGCGCTTTTGTGCGGCGGCGTGAGCCGTGCGGATTGTGAAAAAAGGAATCCCGGGGGCGGGGCATTCTTGCCCCCTACACAAATCAGCGCGGCGGTGCCTCTCGCGTGAGGAAACTCCCGCGCGTTTTGCCGCATAGGGAAAAGGCGCAAGACGCAAGGCATCACAAACCCGCGCGCTTGCGCCGCCGGAAGCCCGGCTGTCGGTGAAAAAAGATTTTTCGTTATCGGGGGGAAAATCTCTCGCGAGCTAACCCCAATGCGCCATTGCCCCCGGCAGACCTTCGCCGGGGCGATGCCGCGCGCCGTCTCTCGCGTCATTGCGGGCGAGAAGCTCCCCCAAGCGGGCGCTCTCCCCCGAAAAAAGAGAGAACTACCGCAAACCTCCGTCGCGCTATCCGCGCGGCGCGCGCACGTCACATGGTCGAGCGTCGTATCGAGCTGTCCGATCAGTCCATCGCGATGTTCGCGCGGCATATGCGTCGCCCACGCGCAGGGAAGACGTGACCCCTCGTTTTCCGGCAATGTCCGCACGGCGCGAACGCCTAAAACGCGGGACATTACGGGAGCGAGCGATCCGCCGCCGATGAACCGCGCCATCTCCCGCGCCGCCGAATGTAGCAAGCGAGGATATAGCGCAGCGGCCGCCGCCTTTGGCGCGCGCCGCCGTGTGCAAGAGAACGGGGGCAGAATGAACTACCTGCGGAGAGATGCCGTATTCTTCACGCGCTGTGCCGTGTGCAGCAGAGTAGGGGATCGGACGATCCGCAGTGCGGCGGCGTATTCTTCACACGCGATGCCGCCGAGGTGTCGCCAAAGAGCCGCACCATCTCGCGCGCACCGTGCCCCGCTCTCGCTCTCCCGCAAGCTCGATCATCGCGCCGGCGAGGGCGGGGAAGCGGCAAATGCTGCGTGCACAAAAGACCGCCGCGGCATCGCCACGGCTCTTGATTTAGCCCTCCCCGCGAGCGTTACCGCGCGCGAGGTGCCGCTGCGATCATCGCACCCCTCCGGGGGCGCCCCCGCGAGGGGGGACTATTAGAGATCGAACCCGTCGCTCTCGGCGGCGGCGGCGCGACGTGAGGGCTGCTTGCCCTCCGCCTTGTCGCCCGAGATCTTAACCCGGTCGGGCGTGATGACGTAGGTATTCGTCGCGACGCGGCGCACATTGCCGTGAACCGAGTAGACGACGCCCGAGAGGAAGTCGATGAGGCGTGCGGCGACATCTTTCGACGCCACCTCGAGATTGAGAACGACCGTGCGCCCGCTGAGCAGATGATCGGCGATGTCGGTCGCCGAGGTGAAGTCCTCCGGGCGCACGACCTTCATCTCGAGCGTGGCGCTGACCTCGGAGTCCGCCGCGCCGTAGCCGCCGTCGCCCTCCTGCGGATAATTGTTATCCGCGTAATCGTCGTAGCCGTTTTGGTAGTCCTGACCGTCCGCTCCTTCCTGCGGCTCCTCGTCCTCGTAGGTGTTTTTCTTCCCTCTCCAAGAATCCAAGAATGCCATTCTGTCCTCCGTTCCAATGTCGCGTTACCGCCTCAGCCGAAGACCTACTCTCTCGCCGCGAGGGCCTCATGCGCTCGCGCAAGGCCCGCGCGAGCCTCGCCCGCCCGATAGAGCCGGGCGACGCTACCGCACCGCGGCGCGAAAGATGTCCGCCCCGAAAAGAGCGCACAAAAATCGATTATCAATCCTCGATTTTTCTTATTGTACACCAAAGAGAACCCGGTGTCAATCCCGAGCACGCACTTTTTCAAAAAATTTTATTGAGATGATTCGCGTGTAGTCACCGCTCCTCGCCGTCGCCCCTCACCCCGGCTCCCGCGCGCCGAAGATGCCGCTGCCGACGCGCACCTCGGTGGCGCCGCAGGCGATCGCCGGGAGATAGCTGTCCGACATCCCCATGGAGAGGATTTCCATCGACGCGCCGGGCAGGGCGATCTCCCCACGCACGAGCTTGCCGGAGAGCTCATCGAAGAGCGCACGCGTGCGCGAAAAGCCGACGCGGTAGTCCTCCTCGCGCGCGCAGCGCGGCCCGATGGTCATCAGCCCCCGCACGGCGATATGCGGGAAGCTCGAGAGCGAGGCGAGGAACTGCGCCGCCATCTCGGGCGGCACGCCTCCCTTCGCCTCCTCGTGCCCGCAATTGACCTCGACAAGGCAATCGATGGTCCGACCGACCCTCTCCGCCTGCCGGTCGAGCTCGCGCGCAAGTGAGAGACTGTCGAGCGACTCAACCATACTCACCTTGTCGATGATGTACTTCACTTTGTTGCTCTGAAGGCGCCCGATGAAGCGAATCTCCATCGCGCCGCGGTCAAGGCTGTCATATTTGGCGAGCAGCTCCTGCACGCGGTTCTCGCCGATGAGCGTGAGGCCGCACTCGCGCGCGGCGAAGTTGATAACCTGCGCCGATCGGGTCTTTGTCGCGGCAAGGAGCCGCACTGCACCGCCGCCCGCCGCCGCTATCTCCCCGCGCAAGCGCGCGAGGTTGCGCACGATAGCCACCTTTTCACTTTCAAAAAGATCATCCGCGCAGCCCTCGCCGCTCACAAATTCCTCGCCCACTGTGCCCTCGCTTTCAAAAGATATAGTACTTTTCCGTAAAACTGCCGCCGCCTTTGCGCTATCCCGCCCGCGCTCAGCTCGCGTACTCGCCCTCGTGCAGGTTCTTCCCGTCGAGGATG
>CAZYCC010000002.1:45372-50336 GCA_964645985.1 uncultured Lachnospiraceae bacterium
CGCCCGCGCTCAGCTCGCGTACTCGCCCTCGTGCAGGTTCTTCCCGTCGAGGATGACCTGGTCGTAGGTGGAAATCCAACTTTCGCCGCTCCCGCTCGGCGTGGGCGGGGGAGTCGGTGGCCCCGCGGCGCCCGTTTGGGTCTTTGGCGGGCCCGCGACAACCGGCTGCTCTACAGCCTGCCCGGAGCTCTCCTCCTCCCGCGAGGTATCCTCGGGCGGCTCGCCCCGGACGATAAACGACCCATTTGTCTCGTACAGTATCTCCACCCGGCGGAACTCCACCTCGTTGCCCTTGAGAATGTACACCCCGGTTTTGCCGCCGACATAGCGCACGCACCCGACAGGCAGCTTCAGCCCCTCGAAGCTGCCGACGACGAGCCTCGCGTCCTGCACGCGCGCGAAGCGAAAGCCCTCGGGGTGCTCGCGCGTCCCCATAAAGACGAGCGCGCGATCCTCCCCGAACCGGGAGACGATGCGCTCGACGGTCATTTGAATGGAGAGGGAGCCGTTGTACGGGAAGATGACCTCGTAGTCGCGCCCCTCGCGGATTTGCCTCAGGTAGCGGTTCTCAAGGAGGAATCCTATCGACCAGTGCGAGGATTGCGTCACCGCGCCGATGGCGGCGCCCGCCTCGTTTTGCAATAGGCTCTCGTCGGGCGGCGCAGTAAGGAGCGAAATAAAGTCATCGTAGCGGATTTCCTCGGCGGCGGAGGCGGAGAAGAGGTTCTCGTAGCCGTCCGCGCCCGAGTAGAAGTTGCCGGTAATGGGCGATGTCACCGTCTGCAAGAGCGAGAGTGAGTAGCTATTCATGAGGGAGGTACGCTCCTCCTCGCAGGCGGCGATGGCGGCGTGGTAGCCGGTCACGGTGCGCACCGCTATTTTGCGGCGGTTGATCTGAACGAGCAGCGCGTTGCGGTTCTGCTCGGCGTAGCCGAGCCTGCCGGAGGCGGTATCCTCTAAAATGCCGCTGACAATCGTGTGAATCTTGCTGTCAATGCCTGCGGTGCTGCCGGTGCTGCCCGCGAGGTTGCTCTCCCGCAGGACAGAAAGGCGGTTCTCCGCCGAGAGAACGGCGCTCAAATCCGCCTCATCGCCGCTGTACACATTGGCGAGAGCCTCTCCCGCGCGCACGCTCGTCCCATCCTGCGCGAGGAAATAGGGCGTGCCCCCAGACGCGTAAACCAAGGTCTCATCGCGAAATAGATATGCCTCGAGCGGCACCTCCTCGGAAACCTTCCCGGGCGGCGCGCTCAGCGTGGAAAAGGAGGCTTCGCCTCCCCAGAGGTGGTAACCGATGTAAAAAATGAAGACAATCGCGATTACCGCCGACAAAACGGCAATGGAGACATTCTTCAGGTACCGGGTGTCCATTAAAAAGAGAGAAAGAGCAGCGGGGACCTATCATAAGGAAAACGGGAAAGCGCGCCGAAGAAACCGCCGCTCCTCGCCGGCAGCACTCGGGAGGGCAGGGAAGAGTATATGCTGCCCCGCAGACCTTCGGCAGGGAAGGGAACAGCACACACCGCCCCGCCGGCAAATCCCCGGGTAGGGAAGGGAAGAGTACACACTCCCCCCGCAGATCCTCGGTAGGAAAAGGAGGGGGTATTTTTTATTTATTTGTAAAATATTTATGGGATGCGCGAAACCACAGTGTACACCGCTCGCGAACATCCATTCGCGCCGCCGCGCCGATGTGGGGCATCCCCCCGCAGAAAATCGCCTCGCCCCGAGAGTGCGCGCGCCTTAATTTCCCACGCCGCCGCGCGCATACCCCCGTGCTCGGTAGACCCCGCGCGCGGCGCGGCGGCCGCTCTCGCGAGCGGTGCGAGAGGGGAGGCGGAAGGAGCCGCGCAACTTTTCCGGAGTGTCTTTATGGCGGAACTACTCCTCCTCCCGTGAGTGCTCTAAAAACTCCCGCGCCATCTCGTACGCCTGCGCGGCAACCTGCCCTTTGGTTTTTCCGTCGATGGGCAGAGGACGCCACGCCCCGCCGTCGTGGCGAAACCAGGTGATTTGGCGCGATGCGTAGTTGCGCGTTGCCATTTTGACACGCGCTGCTGCCTCATCGAGGCTGCACTCGCCGCGCAGATAGGCGGCGACCTCCTTGTACCCGATCGCGCCGGCGGCGGTCCCGGTAAGGCGCGGCAGGAGCGATCGCACCTCCTCAACGAGCCCTGCCGCGAACATCGCGTCGACCCGCGCGTCAATGCGCGCGTAAAGCGACATTCGCTCACAGGTTAGGAGGATCCGAAGCGCGCGCGGGGGGGAGGCGGTCGCGCGAGAGCGCGCGTCCCAGACGCTCTTCGGCTGCCCTGTCGTGTGGTATATCTCCAGCGCGCGCACGACCCGCGCGCGGTTGTTGGGGTGCACTTTTTCCGCCGTCTCAGGGTCAACCTTGGCAAGGATCCGATATAAGTCCTGCGAGGAGAGCGCGCGCAGTTCGGCGCGGTAGGCGTCGTCCCGCCCGGCGCCGCACAGTTCTCTGCCCGAAAGGACGTGGTCGAGGTAAAGCCCGGTCCCGCCGCAGAGAATCGGCAGCCTCCCGCGCCGCGTAATGTCGGTAATCGCCTCGCGCGCGCGCGCGGCAAAGTCGGCGAGCGACCCCTCCTCGCCGGGCTCGAGAATATCAAGCAGATGGTGCGGCACGGCAGCGCGCTCCGCTCGCGTGGGCTTGGCGGTGCCGATGTCCATGCCGCGGTAGACCTGCATGGAGTCGCAGGAGACCACCTCGCCGCCGAGCTGTCGCGCAAGCGCAATTGCCACGGCGGTCTTGCCGCAAGCCGTCGCTCCGCCCACGGCAATAAGAGAAGAAGCCACGGTGTTCGGCGCAAAGCGCAAGAATAAATTTTACCTACTACAGTATACCGAAAAGAGCCGGGGTTGTCAAGGAGAGGGATCTCTTGCATTTGGCGCCGCGGGGGCTTATAATGGGATTTTGTTCGGGGGCAGGCACCGTTTCAAGTTCTCCACAAACGACAAAACCGGCTTATCCTTGGCAGACGATAGGCAGGTTTCCCCGATATTTCTCCCGAAACCCCTCTCCGGTCACTCTTTGCTCATTTGAGGTTCCCATGTCACGCGTCAACCGCCGCCGCCTCGTATTGCCCGCCGCGCTCCTCCTCTTCCTTGCCTTCCTTGCCGCAGTGGTCGCGCACGCGCCTTTGCGAGTGCGCGGGGCGGAGATCTCCGGGCAGTGCGGCGAGGAGGTAACCTGGTCGCTCTCGGAGAGCGGTACACTCACGCTCGCAGGCAACGGAGCGACGAGCGAATTTTCGCAGGACTTAACGCCGTGGGCAGGCGCGCGAGCGCGCATTACCCGCGTGGTCGTCGAGGAGGGCGTCACGGAGATCGGCAGCTTTGCCTTTTCCGGCTGCCCCGCGCTCGAGCGGGCAAGTCTCCCCGCGACCCTCGTGCGCATCGGCACCGGTGCCTTTCGCGACTGCCCGGCGTTCGCGCGCGTCGATCTGCCCGCTGCGAAGATCATAGGCAGCAGCGCGTTTTACGGCTGCACCTCGCTTGAGGAGATCGCCCTTCCCGAGGGAACCGAGCGAATTGAGGCGGCCGCCTTCTTTCGCTGCGCAAATTTGTGCAAAGTTACTTTACCACAAAGTTTGCTTCGCATTGGCGAGCGTGCCTTCGCGGGGTGTGAAAGTCTCACATCGCTCGAGCTGCCTCCGAACCTCGAGAGCGTCGGCGAGGGGGTGAGCGCCGATTGCGCCGCGCTCTCCTCGCTCACGATGCGCGGGGAGGGAGAGAACTATTTCGTTTCGGGCGGATGCCTCATTTATCGGGCGAGCGGCGCGATGGTCGCGGGCTGCGCGGGTTGTACGCCGCCGAGCGACGGCGCTCTTCGCTCGGTTGCCGCGTACGCGCTCGCCGGCAACGCAAAGCTCAAAGCGATTTCCCTTCCCGCGAGTACCGAGAAGGTCGGCGCGCACGCCTTTGAGAATTGTTCTTTGCTCGAAAAAGTGCAAATTCCAGCGAGCGCTATCATCGGGCTTGACGCCTTTCGCGGTTGCCCACCGCTTCAGGTCGTCCTCACGGGAGGCGCGGGCGGGGTCATCGTTCGCTACGCTTTCTCGGGGTGCGACGCCTTTTCGCGCGTAGCCATTTCCCCGGGGGTGCGAACGATAGAATCTTTTGCATTTCATAATTGCAAAAATCTGAAGGAGCTCGATCTGCCCGGGTCTATCGCTCACGTGGAGGAGGACGCGTTTCAGGGGTGCGGCGCGCTCACAACGGTAACCTATCGCGGAACGCGCGCGCAGTGGGAGAAAGTAGAGCTGGATGACACGAGCGCGGCGTTCCGCGAACCGCAGTTCCTTCCTGCAGGGGACCTGAACGGTGACGGCGTGCTAAATATTGCCGACGTCGCCGCTCTCCTGCGATACCTCTCCTCCCCCGACATAGCCCTTTTCCCCGACATTGACGGCAGCGGCAAGATTTCCGCGAAGGACGTCACGCGCCTCCTTACCATGCTGCAGGAGAGTATGTAGAACTTTTCCGGAAAAGTGACAAATACCGGGCTTTCGCCCTAGTCGGACCATCGTCCGAGCCGCACAAGCTGCTGAGCCGAGGTATCGACTTCCCCGAACCAAAGCCTCCAAAATTCTCTCCCCCGCGAGAACTCTCGCGGCTCCGCAGACCATAACCCGATCGCTCCCGGCGGCGCGCCACCCCCGCGCAAACCCCTCCAACAGGAGGGGTTTTTCGTTGCGCGATGATGTGAGAGGCTTCAAGAGAGTGGAAAAGCGCGAGAGAGTGGGCGCGCCGCGTCATAAACGCGCCGCCGGAAAACACTCGGCAAACAGGAGCGCAAAGTCACGCGAAAATTCGAGCGTCAAGAATGGAAGTGGGAAAGAAGAATCGGTTTTTGAAAAAGAGACAGGATTAAGCCTCCAGCGCGCTCGGCAAGGGAACGAATCTATTCATGATCGACGAGTAACCAAGCAAAGGTGAAGTTT
>CAZYCC010000003.1:0-1225 GCA_964645985.1 uncultured Lachnospiraceae bacterium
CATCATGCACTGCGGCACCGATCTTCCCCATTCTACCACAGGCAAAATGGTCTGTCAAGGGGAACCGCGCGATTTTTTCGAAAAAATTCACGCTTTTCGCAAAATCCCGTTCGGAATCTCTGCCCTCGAGATCAAAAACTCTTGTCTTTTGTTCAAAATTCTTTGTGAAGCCTCGCAAAAACAATCCTTTACAGTCTATACAATATAACCTGAACTCACAGGAGGGTATCAAATGAACGGTCGAAATAACAGTGAGGAGACTCTCGCCGCCTTAGGCGAGCGGGATACCGGTGATGGCGGGAGCGTTTCCTTCGGGGAAGTGCTTCTCCTTTGGCTGTCTGAGCGGCGGGCGCACTGCAAGGGCGCGACGATGGCAAAGTATCGTTACCTATCGGAGCGGCATATCCTGCCGCAGCTCGGGCAAATGCCGGTTGAGGAGGTCAGCGGCGGTGTGCTGCGGCGTTTTCTCTGCGAGAAAAGCACGGGCGGGCGTTTGGACGGGAGCGGCGGGCTTTCCCCCGCCTATCTCGGAGGAATTTTGCACGTCATCGCGGGGGTTCTCGGCTACGCGGCGCAGATCGGTGTCGCGCGCGCTCCGGCGACGCCCACGCGCCCTTCCCCCACGAAAAAGGAGCTAGTCGTCCTCGGCGAGGAAGCGCAGCGGCGTTTGGAAACCGCGATTCTCGCGCGCCCCGACCCGACAGGACTCGGTGTGCTGCTCGCCCTGCGGATGGGTCTGCGGCTGGGGGAGGTCTGCGCACTCCACTGGGACGATGTCGACATCGAGCGGCGCAGTGTTCATGTGCGCTATACCATCTCCCGCGTCGAGGCGCGCGGCGCGGGGACCACCCTCGTGCGCGACAGGCCGAAAACCGCGGCGAGCGCGCGGGAGATCCCCATCCCCGCGCCGCTTCTTTCTCTCCTCGGAGAGGGCGGACTGCACGCGCCCGGGAAGTTTGTCGCGTCCGGGGAGGTCTCCTTCCTTAGTCCCCGCACCTTCCAGTATCGCTATCATCGGCTGCTCGCCCGCCTGAAGCTGTCGCCCGTGCATTTTCACGCGCTGCGCCACACCTTCGCTACGCGCTGCGTGGAGGCAGGAGTGGACGCGAAGTCGCTCAGTGAAATTTTAGGGCATACGAGCGTCAATCTGACCCTCGGAGTCTATGTCCACAGCTCCCTCGCCCTCAAACGCGCTCAGCTCGAGAAGCTCTCCTCGCTCTCTTCG
>CAZYCC010000003.1:1235-9723 GCA_964645985.1 uncultured Lachnospiraceae bacterium
TTGCGTAGAATACCATATTCTACGCAAGGCCGGAGGGTTGCATGAAAGTTAAAGTCGCGATTCTCGAAAAAGACGAGGTACATCAGAAGCGGCTCGCGTCGGCGTTCGAGACGAAATACGCCGACCGCGCGGAGGTGTACTGCTTTTCCGATGAGAGCGTGGCGCTTTCCAACCTCGGCAGCCTGCACGCGCATCTTCTGCTCGCGGAGGAGTGCTTCGAGATCGACCCGTCGGCGCTTCCCGAGCGCTGCACTCTCGCCTACCTTACCGAGAGCGCGGAGGGCGGCTCCTTGCGCGATTTCCCCGCCATCTTCAAATACCAGCACGTCGACCAGATCTTCCGGCAGGTGCTCAGCCTTTGCGCAAACATCGCGGGCGGATCGACCGGGATTGGCGGGGCGAGCGGTGGGGCGAAAGTTTTGCTCTTCGCCTCCCCCTGCGGGGGGTGCGGCACGTCAACGGTTGCCGCGGGGTGCGCGCTGCACTTTGCCCTCGCGGGAAAGTGCGTGCTTTATCTTGACCTTGAGTCGTTTGGTTGCGTGGATATTTTCTTTCGCGCGCAGGACGAGGCAAACCGCCCGCAAGGGCAGACGGGGCCGGATCTGTCCGACATCATCTATACGCTCAAGAGCAAGAAAGCGAGCCTGTCGCTCAAACTCGAGAGTTGCGTCAAGCGCGACGCGAGCGACGTTTGCTTTTATTCGGCGGCAAAAAACGCCCCGGATATGCTGGAGCTGCGCACAGAAGAAAAGCTGCGCCTTCTCACAGAACTCTCGGGGTGCGGGTCGTATGATCTGTTAGTCGTCGATTGCGATTTTTCCATCGGGGAGGAAGGGCGAACCCTTCTGCACGCCGCCGACAGCGTCATTTGGGTGAGCGACGGCAGCGCCGCCGCCAATCACAAAACCGCCCGCGCGTACGAGGCGCTTTGCAATCTCGAGGAGGGGGCGAGCGCGCCTCTGCCGGAGCGCGTGCGCCTGATCTACAACCGCTTTGGCAATAGCGGCGGGGCGATGCTCCCGGCGGAGTCGGGGCCGCGCGTCCTCGGAGGGCTCAATCGCTTTCGCGCGGGCGAGAGGGCGATCGCCGACCAAATCGCCACGATGCCGCTCTTCAACGGGCTGCTGTCCTGAGGGATGAGGCTTTCACGAAGAGAAAAGGCGACATCGGGGTTCGGTTATGGATAAAGCAAGGGAGCAGCAGCTCGTCAGCGAGATTCGCGGGTATGTTACCGAGAACCTCCCGCTCAGCTCGATGGAGGACGCGGAGCTGGAGGAGAAGATCGGAGAGATCCTCGCCTCGCGTATCGGCGAGCAGTACTGCCCTATCGAGCAGAAGGTCTCCATCGCGCAGCAGGTTTACAGCGCGATCCGAGGCTTCGGCATCCTCGACTCCATCCTCAAAGACGACCGGGTCACCGAAGTGATGATCAACGGCCCGGACAATATCTTCATCGAGCGAGACGGCAAACTGACGAAGCTCGACCGCCATTTTGAGAGTGAGCGGCGTCTCGAGGACATCATTCAGCGCATTGTCGGGCTTGCGGGGCGCGAGGTGACGCAGGCGAACCCAATCTGCGACACGCGCCTGCCGGACGGATCGCGCGTCAATGTCGTTTTGCCGCCGATTTCGCTCATCGGGCCGATTATCACCATCCGCAAGTTCTCCAAAACCCCGATGACAATCGAAAAGCTCATCGAGTACGGCTCTATCACCAAGGAGATTGCGGCAAAACTGCAGCTGCTCGTGCGCGCGAAGTTCAACATCTTCATCAGCGGAGGAACCGGCTCCGGGAAGACGACCTTCCTCAACGCGCTGTCTAACTTCATCCCGCGCGACGAGCGCATTATCACAATAGAGGACTCTGCGGAGTTGCAGATCAAAGGAATCGACAACCTCGTCAGCTTAGAGACGCGCAATGCCAACTCTGCGGGCGCGGGGCAGATCACCATTCGCGACCTCATCAAGACTTCCTTGCGTATGCGCCCCGAGCGCATCATCGTTGGCGAGGTGCGCGGCGGGGAAGCGCTCGATATGCTCCAGGCGATGAACACCGGGCACGACGGGTCCCTGTCCACCGGGCACGCCAACTCTCCCGAGGATATGCTCAGCCGTCTCGAAACGATGGTGCTCCAAGGGGCTGCGGGCCTACCGCTTGAAGCTATCCGGCAGCAGATCGCATCGGCGGTCGACATCATCATCCACCTCTCGCGCCTGCGCGACAAGTCCCGCCGCACAATGGAAATTACCGAGGTCGCAGGCTACGAGGACGGCAGGGTGCGCCTCAACCCGCTCTATGTCTTCCGGGAAGACGAACATTCCACGCTCGAGCACGTCTCCGGGCAGCTCGTGCGCACGAAAAACAAAATGCAAAACACCTTCAAGCTCGATCTTTACGGGTTCAAGGACGTAATTTAAGTAATTTCGGTTATGGCGAAAAAGAAAGAAAAAGAACCGCCCTATTATCTCTCGCGGATCGGCACAAAGGTCCTCAACTACCGCGTGTATGTTCTCAGCGCGGGGCAGAGGCTGCTCTACTCGCTCATTCTGCTCCTCGCGGGAGGGGCGATCGGTCTTGTCTTCTACGGCGGGCTCTTCAAGGAAAACGGAGAGAGCACCTTCCTCACCTATCTCTCGGGCCTTGTTGTCTTTGTCCTCGTGGGAGCGCTCGCCATTCGGTTTTTCCTGCCGATAGTGACCGAGTCGCTGCGCAAGAAGCGGGAAAACCTGCTCAAACACCAGTTCTGCGACTTCGCGTCGGCGCTGACCAACGCGCTCGCAAGCGGCATGAACATGACCGACTCGCTCTCCGCCGTCTACGGCGACCTGCGCGAGCAATACAGCGACGACTCGCACATCGTGCGGGAGGTGAAGGAAATCATCGACGGGACGAACAACCTCATCCCGGTAGAGACGATGCTGCTCGACTTTGGCGAGCGCAGCGGGATCCCCGACATCACCAATTTCGCAAACGTGTTCGCCACCTGCTACCGCACCGGCGGCAACCTCAAAACGATTGTGCGGCGCACGACCGAGATCATCTCGGAGAAGATCATGATCGCGAGCGAAATCTAGACGGCGATCACCTCTAGCAAGATGCAGATGAACATCATGACGGCGCTGCCGGTGCTCATTGTGCTGATGATGCGGACGATGAGCTCCGATTTTGCGGAGAGCTTCGCTAGCCCTGTCGGGGTGATAGGTCTCACCATCTCCGCCGCGCTGACCATCGCCGCCTTTAAGTTAGGGCGCAAGATTACCGACATCAAGGGGTAGCTCTTATGCGAATCGTCGCGCTGATCATCGGCAGCGGTCTGCTCGTCTTTTTCGTGGTGCTTTGCTTCATGGGGCGCAAGTACAACGATATGCTCGAGGGGCTCGAGGGCGGGGAGTTCCCGCTCAAAGGGCTCTACCCGGTCGGCTTTGCGCTCAATGACATCCCGCCCTTCCGCCTGCGCGGAAAGATGCGCGAGAACCTCATCGAAAACGCGAAACTGCTCAACGGCAACAAATACGCGGAATATTACGCGACCGTCGCTTGGGCGCAGTCGCTGACCTTTGCCTTCCTCGGCGTAACGGCGGGGGTGCTGCTCTGGGGAGCCACCGGTTCCGCCCTCATGCTGGTGATCGGCGTGGCGGTCGGCGGGGTTTTCGGGTTCTTCTTCGTCAACCGCATGAAGGATCTGCTCTCCACGCGCTCGGCGGAGTGCACGGCGGAGCTGCCCGAGGTCGTTTCGACGATGGCGCTGCTCGTCGGCGCGGGGATGGTCCTGCGCGAGGCGTGGCGCACCATCGCCTACGGCAGCGAGGGGACAATTTACAGCCTCATGCGCGACTCCTGCGAGGAGATGGAGGGCGGCGGCGTGCCTGAAGTCGAGGCGATCCACCGCTTCGGGAGGCTGACAAACTCGCAGGAAGTGGTCAAGTTCACAAGCGCGCTCGCGCAAAGTATCGAGCGCGGCGGCGGCGAACTCAACAACTTCCTCGACCGTCAGTCGACCGAAATCTGGACTCTGAAGAAACAGCTGATGCTGCAAAAGGGCGAAACGGCATCCTCCAAGCTGCTGTTGCCGACGGCTCTGCTGTTCGTGGGAATCATCATCGCCGTTGTGTGCGGAGCTATCGGAATGCTTTTCTGATTTTTCCTCGGGCAGGGCAGCTTATTATTTCGTTTTTGATTTTGCTCATCGCACTCTCACTATACACCGCAGCCGGAAGAAATACAAGAGCAAATCTTCCGGAATCCGCCGAAAAATCCAAAAGTCAACGAAAAGGAGACACCCCATGAAAAACCTCGTCCAACGCGCTGTGAACCGCCTTGAGCGCTGCGCGCTGCGCGCCAAGTGCGCGGCGCAGAACCTGCTCACCGATGAGCGGGGCGACACCAACTTTCTTTCTATCGCCATCATTTTAGTTGTTGTGATTACGGTCGCAGTTGTTTTCATAGGATTCAAAGACCAGATCCTCGGCTGGTTTCAGACCGCAATCGGTGATTTGGAGAGCGCTATCACTAGTAAAGGTAAAGGCGAAGGAGGAGAAACAGGGGGTGCAGGAGAGGGTATGATTTTTGGCAGAATTTTCAAATTCTAAAAACATCCCATTCAAAATTAGCAAAGCTTTTTGACACTCATCCCCTCGCCGCGCCCGCTCGCGGGCGTTGCGGGGGGATGTTGTTCAAAACGGCCCTAGCGCGACTGCTCTCCCTCGCGGCACGGTAGCGAATCGCGCGGGACGTTTGCGATGGCGGCTCGGGTGAGCGCGGCGCGCCGGTGTATCGCGCACGTGCAGCCGCCACGATCGGTGCCGCGCCGCCCATCGCGCCGGCGCTCGGCGCGCGCCGCTCGTGCGCGCGGCTTTGGGCAGAGCCGAAAAAGCCGATGGGCTCGCTATATCGGAGATGCCGGCGAGGCGGCGGAGACGGCGGCAAACTGATATAACGCGCATCGATAGATCCGTGAGGCGAGGAGGACAGGCAGAATTGTTAGCGATGGCAGTGGAGGCGGCTTTCCGCGCCCCCGCGTCCCCGGACGAAACCCTCAGAGGGGCGCGGCGATGGCAAGGCGATGGCAAAGCGCGCGAGGAGCGCGAGGCGGGCGCGAGCGCTCGCGGGGGTGACACGCCCCGGGGGCTCGCGTGATCGCCTCGGTTCTCGCGTTGCTCGGCGCCGCCGCGCTCTTCGCCGTTTGCCTCTCCTGCCTCTCCTGCCTCAAAACCGCCAAATGGAGCGGGCAGGGCGAAGCCGCCGGGAAGAGGAAGGATGAGCGCGGCGCGGCAAAGGCAAGCGCCACCGGGGGGGAGTTGTCGCCCGACATCGCCGGGGAAACCGGGCAGCCCGCCCGCGAGGACACTTCCGATCCCGACGGCGCGAGCGGCGCAGCAGCGCCCTCCGCCGCCGCGGCGGCCCCCTCCGACTCCTGCAGCGGGGGCGGCACCGATTCCGACGGCGCGAGCGAGCCCGCTGGGGTGGAAAGTGGACACGGCTCCTGCGATGAGAGTGCGGTATCCCCGAAAGAAGCTGTCACGCCTCAACCGCGCGAACATCTCGCGCGCGCAGTGCTTTGCGCGGCGGGGGTTGCTCTCGCGGGCGGCGCGCTGATATGGGTTCTCCCGGTATCGCGCTCACCCGCCGCTCTGCGCGCTCTGCTCAGCTTTGTCATCCTCCTCACCGCCCTGCGCACCGATCGCCGCACCCATACCATCCCCAATCGTCTGGTGCTCACCTACTTCGCGGCGGGCGCCTTCACCCTCGCGGAAGATCTGATCCTCGGGCGGGTTCTCACCGGGGTGTGGAGTTTCGCCTCGCTGTGGCTCGCGCTGATTGGGGTGGCTGTCTGCTTTCTCACCTTCTATCTGCCCGCCCGCCTCACCAAAGGCGGCGTCGGGATGGGAGATGTCAAGCTCGCCGCCGCCCTCGGCTTCTCGGAGGGCGCCTCGCGCGCGCTGCTCACGATGCTGTTCGGCCTTATCTTTTGCGCTGTCTGGGGCGGAGTTCTTCTCCTGCGCAAAAAGAGCGGCAGGCGCGATCGGCTGCCGTTCGGTCCGTTTCTCTTTGCCGGATACCTCGCCACGCTCGCGCTCGATGTTCTCTCTACCGTGCTGAGCGCGTGATTTGCGCGAGCGGTGCCGCGCGCGCCCGGTTTCTCTCGAGCCGTTGCGAAGTTTCGCGCACAGCGCCCCTCGCTTCTTCCGTTTTCTTTTGCGTTTTTTGACGGGGAAGACCCCGGTTTCACCTCGCCGAATATCGCCCTCGCCGCTGGTTTTCCACCCAACTTTTTTGTGCGCGGCGGCGAGCGCGGTTTTCCCCGCCCCATTTTGATTTCCCATGAAAAAAGGCAATATCATCCTTATCGTACTGCTCGCCGCGGTGTGCATCGGCGGTTGGGTCGCGGTTTTCTCCGGCGCGCTCTCGCAGAAGAGCGAGGTCGATGTGCTCACCGAACAGGGGGACGACTGGGTGGGGGATGGGCTGTATCAGCGCGCAATCGGCGCGTATCAAGACGCGATCGCCATCGAGGGCAGGGAAGAGCTCTACGAGAAAACGATGAAGGCGTTTGATCTGCGGCTCGCCGAGGCGCCGGGAGACACCTTCGGCGACTATCTTGATTTTATCGGCAAGGCGACGAGCGCCTACCCCGCGAATCACGACCTCGTCGACCGCGCGATTGAGCTCTATACGCAAGACGAGGACGTTGAAGGGGTCTACAACGTCACGCGGCGCGCCATCGCCGCGGGGTACGACTCCAAGGAAATCAAGGGGCAAATGCGCGCGGCGCAGTACGCCTACACGCTGGACGGAGAATATGCCTCGCTCCTTCCTAGCGCGGAAGGGAGCTATGCCGTTTTAACCGATAGAGGAGAAGACGGCGCGCTCTGGAGCTTTCTCTCGGCGGAGGGGGAGGCGGGGGAAGGCAGCTATGAACGGGTCGGGCCGCGCAACGCAGACGGCATCGCCGTCTACACCGGCGCGGAGGACATCCCCGAGGGTGAGAGCCGCTTGATCGACGGGGAGGGTACGGTCCTTGGGATTTTCAAGGGAAAAGTCGAGCAGGCGGGACTGTTCTCGGAGGGGCTGATAGCGGTGAAGCTCGAGGGGGAGGACAAGTTTACCTATTACGATGAGTTTGCACGCAAGGTTTTCGGCGGGTTCGCGCAGGCGTCCGCCTTCCAAGAGGGATACGCCGCCGTGCAGAAGGGCAGCGACTGGATGCTCATCGACCGAGAGGGGGAGCGCGCGTCGGATAAATTCGATGAGGTAGTTCTAAGCGAGCGCGGGGAGTACCTTACGGGAGGGCTTTTCCTCGCGAAGACCGGCAAGAGCGAGTACACCTTCTTTGATATAAAGCAAAAGGAGAAGGGGCACTTCACCGCCGACGAGGCGGACGCATACTACGGCGATGACCTCGTCGCTTTCCGCAAGGGAGACGAGTGGGGGTATGTCAACACGAAGGGCGAGGTTATTCACAAGGCAAAGTTCGCCGGGGCGAAGAGCTTTTCCGGGGGGCTGGGCGCCGTTTTCGACGGGGAAAAATGGGGTTTCCTGCGCCACGACGGGGAGATCGCGATTCCCTACACTTTCCGCGATGCCGGGTACTTCACGGTGACCGACGAGCGCGCTTTCTGCCCGGTGCGCACCGACTTTCCGCCGGCGGCCTCCTCCGGGGATGTGACCTCGCTTGTTATCCCGCTCGATGAGGAGCGGGTAGAGGCGACGGCGCCGGAGGACGGAAGTGACACGGGCGGAGGTCTAACAGGCGAGACACCGGTCGCCGGGAGCGAGGCCTCCGGCGATGCTCTGGTAAGCGAGGAAATTGTGCCCGACCCCGAGCCCGCCACGAGCGAGGACGCCCCCTCGGGCGGCGGAGAGCAGCCGCCATCCGATGGCGAGGGCTCCGGCGAAGTACCGCCGGATGAACCCATAGAGCCGGTCGAACCGGATGATACGGATAATCCGGATAATCCGAGCGAAGCGCTGCCCGATGAGGCGAGCGGCGAGGACACCCCGTCCGGCGGCGAGGCGCCGGTGGAGCCGGACGAGCCGGTAGAACCGGACGAACCGGTGGAGCCGAATCTGCCGCAGGAAACTCCGACCTTCAAATTTCTCGAGCTCGTTCTCGGAATGCGCCCCGAGGAGTGACCGGGCGAGAACAAGCGGCTGAGAATCGAGAAAACCAAGACATCCCGCGCCGCAGGCGGCGGCTTTTATTGCAAGGACAATCATTATGACAGGATACGCAAAGCGTCGTTGGGGCAGATGCCTGCTCGCGGCGCTCGCAATTTGCGCGGCGATCGCCACTCTCTTTTTGCCCGCGTGCGGGCAAAAAGAGGACGGCGCGCCCGCGAGCGATCCCGAACCCTACACCCCGTCCGGCAACACAGCGGAGGACGACGGGTTCTTTCTCTGGTCGGATGAGCGCGAGGGGAGGATTATGGGGTACACCGAGGAAGGGCGAAAGCAGACCGAAATCGTTGTCCCGGAGAGCTGCACCGA
>CAZYCC010000003.1:9823-12100 GCA_964645985.1 uncultured Lachnospiraceae bacterium
ACGGTAACGCTGCATGAGGGTCTGGAAGTCCTCGGCAACAGCGCGTTCTGGGGCTGCTCCTCGCTGCAGAAGATTACCCCACCCGATTCTCTTACGACCATTGACGATATTGCGTTTAAGGGGTGCGAATCACTCGCCTCTGTGACGTTCGGGGACGGCCTTCAGACCATCGGCGAGCGGGCGTTCGAGGGGTGCCAAGCTCTCACGAGCGTCACGCTCCCGGAGGGCGTTACTTCTCTTGGCGAGGGGGCGTTCACGCTCTGCGGCAAGCTCGCGGAGGTGTCGCTGCCCGAGAGCCTCACGGAAATAGGCGACAGGGCTTTCCCCGGCGATCACGAGCTGAAAATAACGCTGACAAAAGGCAGCGTCGCCGACAGCCGTGTCGATGAGCTTGCCGGGAGCGAGTATTTCCGGAAAAACTATCGGTAAGCGGCAAAATGAAAAGTTCAATTGCGGGAAAAAGGATAATGGAAGCGGAAAAGAGAAGGAAAAGAGCGGGCGGCGAGGGGGAGAGCGGGGAAATTATGCTGGAGGCGGTGATCATCCTCGTTCCGGTGCTGGTTTTGCTCTTCGCGATGCTCAGCCTGTCTTTCCTTTTTTACGAGGAGGCGGTGATGAACACCGTGGCGAACGAGATCGCATCGGAGGTCGCGCGAAACTTTAAATTTCCGAATTTGCCGATGGACGATCACGATGTCGCCTATCAAAAGAGCAACCTCACCGGAACCGAAAAATATCGGATGTCCTTTCGCAAAGGGACGATTGCGACCAAGCAGGGAACACGCGCGGCAAATTATCTGGGCGATCGCCTGAAGTTGTCCAGCCTCGGTCTTCACCCGCAGGCGCCGGACATCAGCACCGAGGTACATTTCACCGGAATCGGTCGCGCATATGTCAAAGTGAAAGTTTCACGAAAGACCGACTTTTTCCTCAGCGGGATTCTCGATATGGTCGGGGTAAGCGAGCAAAGTCCTCTCTTCTCTGCGACCGCCTATGCGGAATGTACCGACTTTACCGAATACGCATCGATGACAAACTTCAATCTTTACCTATCGGAAGAAGTATTAGACCCGGTTGCCGGACCATTCGGCAGTTTATACAAAAGTGTAAAAAATCTCGTCTATGCGGTAAAGGATCTTCTCGACTTGTAAAATGAAAAGATAGCGGCGGACGATCTTTGGCAATGAACCGAATAGACCACGGGAGCAAACCCATGCAAGAAGAGCGGCAGCAAAAGCAAGAACATAAAAAGCAAAAGGCGGCAGGGATGAGGCGTGGCCTAACCGAGAAGGGCAAAAAGAAACTGATTCACGCGGTGGAGGGTTCGATCTCGATCCTGCTCTGCCTTGTTTTAACGCCTTTTATCACGGTTGCGCTCGGACTTGTCGAGTATGCGCGCTATCAGCAGGTGATTGAGCTCACCGAGGAAATTTTCGAGCTCACCGGCGTTTCTGCGCTCTCTTCCTACGACCCTTATATCCACCAGCGCTTCGGTTTCCTCGCGGCGGCGCAGGACAGCCTCGGGGGAGACTATGACACTATTCTCACCGACAACGCCGCGCTCCTCGGCAAGCAGATTTCCATCGCAAACCCGGCAATAACCGGCAGCCTACCGATTAGCGACCAAGAAATTCTGAAAAAGCAGCTGCTCGACTTTAGCGAGCTCACCGTCCCCGCCGCCGTCCTCGCGGAGGATCTGCAGCTGAACGAACTTCTCGCGAAGCTCTCGAACTTTACGGCATTCTCTAAAATATCGAATGTCGTGGACGGCCTTTCCAATGTGACCGACAAAGTGAAAACTGCAGTAGACAACTTAAAAGCGCTTAAAGAAGCAATTTTCGGATATGAGAATTTCATCGGAATTAAAAGCGGAGGGCTCATAAATGCCATTGAAGATGCAAAAAACAAGGCGAAAAGCCTGACGGAAAAAGCAGGATTGTTTTTTCAAAAACTAGTAGAAGGCGGCAAGTATATGCAGCCCGAAAGCGCGACTTTGCCAATGGAACCCGCCAGCAGCAGCAATGGCGCAGAGCCGTCTCCGATCGAACAGATGATGGCAGATTTCATCAACGATTCGAGCGGATTAACAACTGATCTTGTCAACCTTTTCAAGGAAGCTGATGCGTTCAAAACCAGTTTGACGACTGTTCAATCATGCGCAGAAGATGTTATAGCAAAGTTTAGCGCGTTCAAAACATCTGTAAACGATGCCAAAACCGCGCTTAATTCACTCGTAAGCTCCAACGAAAGCACAAGTGACAACCCGGTCGATAATAC
>CAZYCC010000003.1:12110-13842 GCA_964645985.1 uncultured Lachnospiraceae bacterium
CAAAAAAATAAAATAGTGAAATAGATGATGCACTCAAAGAATTGGAAAAATCTATAACTGGCAGTTTGAAATCTCTTGAGGATGGTGTAGTTGACGAGATAAAAGAAAAAGCAACAAATATTATCACTAAAGTATTAAATAGCTTTAACCTATCGGGAGAAGTCAGCAAATATTCTGACATCGTAAGCGGAAATTACTTCACTCTACCGCTCAGTGAGAGCGCAAAAAATGACTTGCTAAATCTCTTTAAAACGGTGCAAAAGGCTCACGATGAAAACCCCGGAAGTACAGGGCCTGCTCTTCTTGACGGACTAAAAAATTTTTTATTAAGCAAAGATTTAGTTCCGAAGTTCACAATTACATCAGATAATTTGTCTTCCTTAGAAAATCAAATCAATGAGATTGTTGGAGATGCTCTCAATAAAATAAAAACTGATACGGAAAAAAGCGCGTTAGATATAATTACACAGATCATCGACACAGTAAGAACACTCTTTGAACTCGACGTCTTTTATGAACCGGTTCTTAATTCTGCGGTCACCTTGAGCGATACGGCAGATAGTCCGTATCAAGCCTTTCTGGAAGCCATCGGAACGTTTTTTGAGGCGATCGAAAAAGTAAAAGGTGCATTCACAGACAGCGGCTTTAATCTCTTTAAAAAACTCGGCGACCTATTAACCGGTGTAGGAGATTTCTTTAAATCTGTCGGTCAAATGTTTACCTCCATATTTGGGATCATCAATTCAAAGATATCCGGGATTATATCTCTCGGATCAGACTTGGCCCAAGGGGATTTATTCGAACGGTTGCTCATCTCCGGCTATATGCGCCATAATATGCCTTGCCGAACAGATGTGCCAAATGAAGCCTTGGAAGCAGATGATCTGAACGCAAATGTTATTCTTGAAAACGAGGGGCTAACGGGTATGAAATATCAGAGCATCGCGAGACCTCCGTCATTCAGTTTTAAAAGCGAAGTTGATGATAAAGATTTTACAGAGCTTCACGATTTAGTTCAACAACTGCAAAACGGCGCCGGCAGCGCCCCGATGTTTAAAGGCGCGGAGCTGGAATACATCAACATCGGAACATACTCGGAAATCGCAAACCAGGTCTTTACCTTTATGGACATCTATTTTTTAAGACTGCTGCTTGATTTCCCCTCTGTTTTTATGGACGGAGAAGTGGCGGGTCTTGCCGGCGCAGCGAGCATTGCCTGCTGGGCGGTGTACCTCATCTATATTCTTGTTGAACCATTCCTAGATACCTTGTTGCTCGTAAATGGCGGTAAGGTGCCGTTGATTCGCACGGATTGCTATTTAACTCCGTCTAGAATTGGTTCATATTTGAGCAATCTTGGCAATGAGGTTCTTAGTCCAGAATTGAAAACTGAATTAGAATCTGCAGCAAAGAAAAATACGTATACAGATTCCGCTGGTTCTACTCCTGAATTATCAAGTAGCAATGATGCATACTCCCTCGGCGATGGGGGGGTGATGGATATTGACTACAAAACCACTTTGTTCATTGTGATGTTTCTCTTTACGAAACCGGATGATCAAATCAATCGTTTGAAAAACCTCATGACCTTGGAGTGTAGCCTCAATTACAAGGACAGCATCCCGGGGTATTCGCTCGACAAGGCGTACACCACCGTGCGAATAAGCGGAGATGTCACCTTCCAACCCTTCTTTGATCTCGGCATCGCCTCGGGCGGGAGCTCCTCCATTTT
>CAZYCC010000003.1:13942-48970 GCA_964645985.1 uncultured Lachnospiraceae bacterium
GGCGCGCGGGGAGAGCGGGTCGCTTACGCTAGAAGCCTGCATCGTCGTGCCGGTTTTCATTTTCCTGATGCTCTTTGTTAACGGGATCTTCGTTCTGTTTATGGGGCAGCAGGTGGTCTCGCACGCCCTCCTGCAGAGCGCGAAGAGCATGGCGCTCGACGCATATTCCGCCGATCGAGTCACCGATAACGCCGAAGTTGCAGAGATGTTCACCGACATTTTCGGGTTCGTGAGCGGGGGAAACGATTATTTCTCCACGAAAAAATGGTATGCCGAAGGTGAGGCGGGCTCAGATGAGATCAATGAGATCGCGAAAAATCGCTTCAAGGCGTATCTGCGGGGAGGCAGCTCGGACGATCTGCTGCGCGTCGTCGGCATCAAAGACGGGGTCGGCGGGATGGTCTTTCAAGCGAGCGTCAGCGACGACAATATTTTGCAAATCGATGTCACCTACACGCAGGACTTCGTCTTCAATGCGTGGGGCATCGGCTCCTCCGAGCGCACGCAGACGGTGAAGGTCAAATTGTTTCGGTATTTGGAGACCTGATCGCCGCGCGTATCGCGAGAAAAAGCGCGGCAAAATCGGCACCTGCCGGTGCGTGAGAGGAGAGAAGGGAAAATATGCGTATGAATTTTCGCAGCGAACACGAGGGAACCACCACCTTCTTAGTTTACGATTTGCGTGAGGATGATAAGATCGATCGCGTCAGCCTCGGGATGATCGTCAACAACAAAATCCCCGGTATCGCGAACACCATCTACACGACGATGGACGAGCGGCGGTTCCTCAAGTACAACGTCACCTCTAAGGTTTCGCTCGCGCAGTATTTCACCGGCGCGGTCAGTAAGCGGCGCCTGCTAAGCGTGCTCTCCGGGATAACCGAGGGTCTTCTCTCGGCGGAAGACTATATGATCGATCCGCAGATGCTCCTCTTAGATAAAGAGACCATCTTCGCGGACGTGTCGACCGGGGAGACGGTGCTGCTCTGTCTGCCTATCTTCCCCCGGCAGGGCAGCGAGAAAAAAGACCTGCTCACTTTCTTTAAGAATCTCATCTTCAACATCCAATACGATGCGAGTGAGAGCTCGGAGCACGTGACGGCGATCATTAACTACCTCAACAGCACGCCCACCATCTCCCTATCCGATTTTCGCAAGCTTCTTAACCGTCTCACTCACCCGGGGGCGCAGGCGCAGCACACGCCGAGCGTGAGCGCGCCCGAGGCGGCGCATAGCGGGGTTTCGGTTCTCCGCGCCGCGCCCGCCGCGCCGCAGGCGCCGGCGTCCGCTCCGGTTCGGCAGGCAGCTCCTCCCGCGCGCCCCACCACTCCTGCCGCGCCCTCGCCGCGCCCGTATACCCCGCCGGCAGCCCCGCCGCAGCGCCCCGCGGTACAGACCCCACCCGCTCCGCAGAACATTCCGCGCGCACCGGGAGCAAAAGGCGGCGCCGCGAACCCCGGCTATGCCGTCCCGGGGAAGAGCGGCCCCGCGCCGATTTCCTCAAACCCTCCCGCAGGAGATGCCGCGGGCGGGGAAAGCATCAGTTTCTTTTACCTGATGCAGCATTACAACAAAGAAAATGCCTCCGCTTATAAAGCGCAAAAAGAGGCGAAAAAGTCGGGCGGCAAATCCAAGCAGCAAAGCGCTCCGCCCGCTGCCCCCGCCGCTGGATATGCCGCTCCGGGTGCGCAAACTCCTCCCGCGACCTACGCCGCGCGCCCTGCCACGCCCCCTGCCGCGGGAAGCTATCCTCCACGCGCCGGGGCTTCGCCGGTGCAGCCAATGCAGCCGGCGCGACCGGGTCAACCTGTGCAGCCGATGCGGCCGGTACAGCCGGTGCAACCTGTGCGGCCGGTTCAACCTGTGCAGCCTGTGACACCGCCTCCTCGGCCCTACACGCCGTCTGCCCCCGCCGCGAGTGGGAACTTCGGCGAGACCATCGTTCTCACGGGGGGTCTGGGGAGCGGAAATACTGTCCAGCTTGACAAAGCAAAGCGCGGCGCGCCGACGCCGATTCTCGTGCGACGCAAGAACGGCGAGCGCATTCCCATCAATCGCTCGCCCTTCAAAATCGGCAAAGAGCGCAGCTACGTCGATTATTTTGTCTCGGACAATACGGCGGTGAGCCGCAGTCACGCCTGCATCCTCACGCGCGGCGGCAGCTACTACATCATCGACACCAACTCCACCAACCACACCTACATTAACGACCGCATTATCGAGAGCAACGTGGAGGTTCCGCTGAACAGCGGCGACCGCGTGATGCTCGGCGATGAGGAGTTCGTTTTCCAGGTGCTGTAAGCGCGGCGAGAGGGCGGCGCTGCCTAAAGGCGGGGCAGCGGCGCGAGAGCGGATCCGTTCTGCGTACCCGGCGCTCTGCGATAACCGCTGCGCAATCTGCCCCCATCGGGGGCAATCGCGCGCGGGCGCGGCAGATCGGAGAGGTGGGGCCAAGGCGCCGTGCGGCAGCGCCGAGCACGAGCGAGGGGTTCTGCAAGTCGCTCGCAAAGGCGGCGCGGGAGGCTCCCGCCGGTTATTTGCGGGGAGATCGAAAGGAGGCGGGTTTACGCATGAATTTTCTCATCCACGCGGACACCGACATCGGCATATCGCGAAAAGCGAACCAAGACAGCCTCAGCGTGAAGATCCTATCGGATACGCGCGGGGATAAGCGAATGGTCCTCGCGGTTCTTTGCGATGGGATGGGGGGGCTCTCGCGCGGGGAGCTCGCCAGCGCCTCGGTGGTTCGCGCCTTCGACCGATGGGCGATGGACGCGCTGCCCGCTGTTCTTGCGAATACCCCCGCAGGCTCGGACATTGAGGACAGCGTCATTCGCGCGCAGTGGGGAGGTCTCATCACCGAGCAGGACAAATCCATAAAATCCTACGGCAAGCTGACCGGCGCGCAGCTCGGGACAACGGTTGTCGCGCTTCTGCTCACCGATCGGCGCTACTACATCCTCAATGTTGGAGACTCGCGCGCGTACGAGCTACGCGGGGGGATCCGCCAGCTGACAAACGACCAGACGGTCGTTTCGCGGGAGGTCGCGCTCGGGCGGATGACCGAGGATGAGGCGCGCCTCGATCCGCGCCGCAACGTCCTGCTCCAGTGCATCGGCGCGGGAGACGACCTCTCGCCCGAGTTTCTCTTCGGCCCGACCGAAAAGGGCGCTACCTATCTGCTCTGCAGCGACGGCTTTCGCCACGAGGTGACCCCGGAGGAGATGTGGGGCAGCCTTCGCCCTGATTATCTTCCCGACGAGAGCACGATGAGCGCGAGCCTGCGCTCGCTTATCGACCTCAATATGGCGCGCGGGGAGAAGGACAACATTTCCGCCGTTTTGGTGAGGACACTTTGAGGAGAGGAAGGAAAAATGCTCGAAATCGGGTCTCTCATCGACGGGAAATATAAAATCTTAAACGAGGTGGGGCACGGCGGAATGAGCGTCGTCTACCTCGCGATGAACGAGAAAGCAAACAAGCAGTGGGCGATCAAAGAAGTTCGAAAGGACGGGGTAAAGGATCACGAGCTTGTACGGCAGGGGCTCATCGCCGAGGTTGACATTTTAAAGAAGCTCAGCCACCCCGCGCTGCCGAGCATCATCGACGTCATCGACTGGGGAGATTCCTTCCTCATCGTGATGGACTACATCCAGGGCAACTCCCTCAAGCAAGCGCTCGATGAGTACGGCGCGCTGCCTCAGGATGACGTCATCAAGTGGGCGATGCAGCTGTGCGACGTGCTCGGGTATCTGCACACGCGCAACCCGCCGATTATCTATCGCGACATGAAGCCGGCGAACATTATGCTCAAGCCGGATGGCAATATCAGCCTCATCGACTTCGGCACGGCGAGGGAATTTAAGGCGCAGAACGTTAATCTTGACGACACGGTGAGCGTCGGGACGATAGGATACGCCGCTCCCGAGCAGTACGGCGGGCGCGGGCAGAGCGACGCGCGCACCGACATCTACAATCTTGGCGTTACACTGCACTATCTGCTGACCGGCGTCCCTCCTTCCAGCGATCCCTACGGGGTGCTTCGCCCGATTCGCGAAATTAACCCCGCCCTCTCGGTCGGTCTTGAGCGCATTATCCTCAAGTGCACACAGCAGGACGCGCGCAACCGTTATCAGTCCGCCGCCGAGCTGATGTACGCGCTCCAGCACTACAAGGAGAACGACGATGTATACAGCCGCAAGCAGAAGGGCAAGCTCGCGGCGTTTCTCACCCCGGCGGTTCTTTCGATAGTTCTCGCGGCGGTCTCGGTCTGGGGATATATGTCGGCGGAGGCGAAGAAGCGGGAAAACTATGACTATCTCCTGCGCAACGCGGCGAGCGTGGACGACTATTACGAGGCGATCGTCACCGACCCCACGCGAGCAGATGCCTATCTCGGCAACGGCGAGGTGCCGGGGATCATCTCCTTCCTCACCTCCGACGGGGAACTGACGACCGAGGAGGGCGCCACTTTCACAGAGCTGCGCGGCGGCCTCACGCAGACCGACCGAGAGGGGTACAGCTCGGATGTCAATGTTCTCGAGACGCTCAAAACCAAAAATCCCGAGGTGTATGAGGACGTATGCTATGAGGTAGGCGAGGCGTATCTCTTCTACTACACCATCGGCGTGGAAAAGGACAAATACGCGCAGGCGGCGTCTTGGTTCAAAGACGCAGGAGATCGCTACCCCGACGCGAGGATGTACTGCGAAATTTCCGATTGCCTGCAGAATATCGAAAAATACCGCCGCGCCGAGCAGTATGCCAAGCTCTCGCAAGAGTTCGAAACGCTCTGGGAAAAGGAAAAAGACCTGCTCGACCGCGTGGAGGACTTTGATGAGGATATGCGTCTGCGCGTCTGGAACGAGGTGGTGCGGATGATCTCGGAGAACGCCGCCGCCTTTTGCGAGGTTGCGCCGAAGGAAGAGATCAGCGGCACCCTCACGCGCATTGCGAACGGCGCGGACGGCATCGGCGGCGCTTTCCTCGAGGACAGTCTTGCGACCTTGCGCGCCAACCTCGAGACCGCGCGGGCGAAAGTTCTCTCGGTGAAGGATCAGGCGGAGGAGGGCGAGTAGACAAATGACCTACGACACCTATCGCGCGGTCTTCTTCATCGCGGCAGTAGGGGCGGGGGCGGCGTTTCTCACGGCAATCGTCCTCTTCTTTGCGCTGCGCATTCCGCGCGTCCTCGGATACCTCACCGGGTCGGCGCAGCGGCGCGCCGTCGCGCGCATCCGCAGTGAGACGGCGGTCTCCGGGCGCACGGCAATGGCAGGTTCGCACGCCGAGAGCGCCGCCGCGCCCGCGGAAGCCTCCTCCGCCGCCTCCGGCGGCAGCTCTTCCGCGGGGAGCTCCTCCTCCGCAAAGGGAAACGCCGCGCGCCCGCACTCCGCGCGCATCGCCCTCGGGGAGAAGGGCAGCGGCCCCTCCACCTCGAAGCTGACGACAGGCGAATTTCCCGCGCGCGGCGAGGAGACCACGCTCCTGCAAAAGAACAAACCGCCTCGGCAAAGGGAAATCCCGCCGGGCGAGGAAAGCGCCCCTCTCGCGGGGCCGCTCTTAATCGAGCGGGAGATTACCTTCCTCCACACCGACGAGTTCATCCCGCCCCCCGCCCATCCCGGTTACTGACGCGCTCTTCCTGCGTTGAGCTTGCCGGCCGAAAGCCGCTACGCTCATCGAGTTTCTTTTCCCCTCTTTCCTTCTTTCGCTTTCATGTCCGCCTCTACCGCACAAAGCGCCGCAGGGTTTTCTCTGAAACGGCTGCGCGCGCTTCTCGCGGGGCAAGTGGGGTGCTTCGCCGTCTCTTTCTTCTCTCTTTCCTTCACGCCGCTGCTGACGCGCGGGGGTAGGGGGGAGCGCGCCGGCACTATCCTTCTCGCCTCGCTGTTCTGGTTTTTCTTCCTCGCGGGGATTGTACTTGTCATCCTCGCGGGAGCGTACACGAAGCAGAAGCGCGCCGCCCTTCGCGGGAAGGGTGTTTTGCCGCGTCATCTGCCCGGCGTTATTTGCTTTCGCGGAGCGTCGCGGGCGTGCTTTTCCCTGCCGCGCGTGATTTTCTACGCGGTTTTCGCGGTAGGGGCGGTTCTCCTCGTCTGCGATTTGCTGTTTTCCTTCCTGCCGGGGAGTCTTCTCCCCCTGACACTGTCCATTACGCTGTTCGCCTTTGCCCTACACGCGGTGGCGGACGGCGAAACCTACCAAACCTATGCGATCCTGAAAAACTCGCATGAGCATCTGCCGAAAAGGATGGGCCACCATGAGTAACAAGCAAAGCGGCGCGCAGACCTCCGCGCGCCCCCGCCGCGCAACGCGCCTCGCCGCGCTCTTTTTAACGCTGGCGACACTTTTTACCTGCCTGCCGGCTCTCACGCCGGCGGCGGAGGCGCCATTGGCGAAGAAAGATTTTACCGTCACGGTCACCGGAGCTATGGTTCGCCTCTATGACGCGACTGTGAAGATCTTCGAGAAAGGCGCCGCGGGCGAACCCATCGAAACGAAGAGCACAGATTTCACGGGTGTGGCGACCTTCTCGCTCGAGGACGACCCCGCAAAGAGCTATACCTATGAGGTCTCCAAGACCGGCTACACCACGAGAACGGGGGATGTCGACCTCTCCGCAGGCGAGGTGAAAGTCACGCTCGAGTGGAGAGCGAAAAGAACCATCGCCGGCGTTGTGCAGGATGCCGACGGCGGCGCCCCGATCGACGGGGCGAGCGTCACCCTCAAAGGGGAGGATCTCGGCGAGGAGGGGCAGACCGAGACAACCGAGGCGGACGGGAAGTTCTCCTTCCCGGACATTTACGAGGGGACGTATACCCTCACGGTGACGAAAAAAGAGTACAAGAAGAGCGAGACTGCGGTCGATTTCGAGAGAAGCGACAATATCGTTATCGAACTTTCGAAAAAAACCGAGAACAGCCTCTCCTTTGAGGGCATAGACCCCGAGGCCGGAATCGTGATAGCGTACAATACGCAGGTCACGCACGCGGCAAAATCGGACAAAGGACGGGTGGGCATTAAGTACAGCGTCAACGAAGAGGGCGCGGGGGTTGTCAGCGTCGACCCGGACTCGGGGCAGGTAACAGCGATAAAACCCGGAGACGCGACGATAACGGCGAGCCTCGAGGAGAACGATGAATATCTCGCCTGCGCCGTCTCGTACAAGGTAAAGGTCGTTCCCGCGGCTCAAGCGAGTTTTTCCTTTGATGATACCATTCCCGAAGCGATGGAGTGGGACGACGGGCCCTTCACGTACGCGGCCACAGGCGGATCGGGAGACGGGAAAATCACCTATTCCATCGACTCGCAAAACCCCGAAAATACCGCTACCATCAATCCGGATACCGGCGCTCTGACGGCGACAAGACCCGGGACGGTAACCGTCAAGGCGACTAAGGACGGAGGAGATAATTACAAGGTTGCCGAGGCAAGCTACACTATCGAATTTGAAAAAGCGACGCAATCTCCTTTAGCTTTCCAATTTATCGGTGATTCCGACAGTCACAGCGTCGTTTACGGAGGGGCGTTCTGGGCAAGCGCGATAGGCGGAAGCACAGATGAGGCCATCGTTTATTCCATCTCCGACGAGGGAAAAAGCCTCGCCACCGTCGACGCGTTCGGTATTGTGACACCGCTCGGAAAAGGAACAGTCACGGTAAAGGCGGTTCGCCCGGGAGGCGATCTTTATAATGACGTGGAAGCCACCTACGAGCTTGACATCCTCCCTGCGGAGCGGGTGGAAACCGGTTTCAAAATAGAAGGAGGCAGTTTTAACAAAAAGTGCGGAGAAAACAATAACACGTTTACGAACCCTATCGAATTTGGCGACAGAGAATCTCCAAGCGAGGTTTCCTATTCCACCACCGCGTCCTGCGTCAGTGTGGACGGGGAAGGGGTTGTTACGCTGAAGGGGCGCGGTATCGCGATGATCACCGCGACGGTCGCCGAGAACGAGCAGTACAAGGAGAGAACCTACTCCTATATCCTCTTCATCGACGGGGCGGATCAGGAGATCACGTTTGCGAATGACCCCGTACCCCCTCTCACATACGGGGAAAACGTTACTTACACCAATAAGGCAAGCGCGAAGCCAACAGGCACCGCCGCCGCGCCGGAGGACGTTCCCGTCTCCACCATCACCTACTCCATCACCTCTAGCTATCCCGACGAGAATACCGCGAGTATTGACAGCGCGACCGGCAAGGTAACTCCGCTCAAAGCGGGAAAAGTGGTCATCACGGCGACCGCCGCTCCGACCTCTTGGTATAACGGCGCCTCCGCCTCCTATACCCTAACCATCCAGCGCGCCGACCAGACCGTTCACTTTGAAAAGGGGCAGGTAGAGGAGGATCGTGTCTCAGTCGAGGTGACCTTCAACGATAACGGAAACCACTTCCAAAACAAGCTCCTCAGCGATGAGATTAGCGTGGTGGACGCGAAGGTTAGTTACAAGGTTACCAGCGGAGGGGAATATGTCAGCGCTGACGACGGCGGCGAATCCATCGGTGATGGCAAATTCCTCCCGGAGGAAAGCAAAGGCAGCTTCACCATCCTCGGTGCGAAGACGATAGTTGTCGAGGCGACCATCGAGGAAACCGAGCAGTATAATGCGGCGACCCTCAGCTATACGCTCACTGTCCATAAGGATCAGCAGTCCGTCTCCTTTGAGAAAAGCGGCACCGTCACCGTTTTTGCGGGGCACAATCTCAAAGGGTATAACGTCAGCGCGCCCGGACAGCTCACCGTTACACAGAGCGAGCTGCACGGAGAGGGCGCAATCACTTATTCCTGCGAGAATGACGGCAGCGGCGATGAGCAGGTCATCAAGAGCCTGACACCGGAAGGGCAGCTCGAACTTACCTACAACGCGGGCAGCGTCACCATTAAAGCTTCGGTCGCGGAGGACGAGAACTATGAGGGGGCGAGCGACAGCTTTACTCTCCAAGTGAAATGGTGGGAGCCCGATAACCCCGACGATTATTTTACCCTCGACGGGGACAAAAACGACCCAGATAACGAATGGTTCACAGGCGACGTCACCCTGCGAGGGGCAAAGGGTGCGACGGTCGGTTTCGAGCACCAAAACGGAAGTAGCGATTTCGAAGAGTCGCACTTGCTCGAGGCAGCAAACGAAGATGGTACTTACGAAATTGAATTCCGGCTGCGCAGCTGGAACGGCGACATTTCCAGCCCAATTAAGCGCGAGGTCAAGCGCGACGGCACAGACCCCGAAGGATCGCTTGAGCGCAACGTCCCTTCGGTCAAATACAAGCTGCTTGAAATTCTCACTTTGGGCACTTGGGCCTCGGACGACCCCGTCACCTACACGGTGAAAGATCCGAGCGATAAGACCTCAAATGTCGCGAGTATAGAATACTATGTCGATGAGGGAACAAGCGTTGACGATCGGGACATTCTAGAAGAAAAGGACCGGGGAGGGCAGATCGCCTGGAAACCTTACGATGAGGGCGGCATTCTCATCGACGAGGAGGACAAAACGAACCGCGAGTTCGTCGTCTATGTGAAAATCAAAGACAACGCGGGCAACGTTACCTACCTCAATTCCGCGGGAACGGTCTATGACCACTCCGAGCCTGTCGTCGTGCTCGAACCCGCCTCCGTGGGCAACACCCCCGTATCCGGCGCGGGAGAGGGGTATTGGCTGGGCGATGTCACCTACACGCTGTCGGTTAAGGACGGACTGCCGACCTCGGGTCTTTCGCGCGTGTTCTACACCATCACCGTGAATACCGTAAGCGGCGACGTAAAGAAAGCCGTCACATCGACAGACGGGCCGGTGGAGCTCTTTACCTTTGATCTCGGGGGCGATGAGGAGCGCGTTTCCGACTATCAAAAGAACGATATAAAGATTCTCTCCGAAGGGCTGCTGGAAAATGACACGGTGACGCTCACCGTCACCGCCGTAGACCTCGCGGGCAACAAAACCGACGATAAGCTCGTGATGCACGTCATCGACAAGGCGGCGGTGGTTACCCTCTCGCAGATCGAGGAGAACTTCTATCAGGACGATCGCGAGATGACCATCACCATCGCGGGAAGACCGAACACTTTCGATGCGGATAAAGTCGGCATCCACTATACGGCAAAGAACGCGAGGGGTGATGATGTTCAAGGCACCGTCATCCTTCCGCAGAAAAACGACTGGACAGCAGAGCCTGACGGCAGTCGACACGCTACCGTCGTCTTTAGAGCGGACGCCAATTACAGCGACATCGAAGTGACCTACACCGACCCCGGGGTAAAAGAATCGCTCGTCGGCAGCGCGTCTCTCGGAAACGGCTTCACGGTTGACCGCACCGATCCTTACGGCAAGCTCGTTCTCGCGGATACTACATGGAGCACCCTCGCCGAGACGCTGACCTTCGGGCTTTACCGCTCGAGCACTGTTCATGTTTCCACAAAGGATGTGGACGATGACACCTGCGTGCCCGCTCCGAGCGTCTCCTATATTAAGACAAGCGATGACACGCCCAAGACGGTGGATGATCTTGAAGCGGAGACTTCGTGGCAGGCCTTTTCCCCGTTTGACATCACAACCGATGAGATCATCGTCATCTATCTGAAAATCGTCGACTCTGCAGGGAACACCACTTATATCAGCTCAAACGGCCTAATCCTCGACACGAGGGGGGCGACGATCACCCTCACGCCGACCGTCGCGGCAAACGAAAACGGTTACTATAACGGCGATGTCCCGGTGCAGGTTCATGTGGAAGACAATATGGGGGATACCTACGCCGGTCTTCGCAGCGTAAGATACACCATTTCCCATAGCGATCCTTCGGGGAGCGGTTCTTCCGCGTCGGTCTCCGGTTCCTTCCCCATCGAGGAAAAAGAAGACCCCACGCTCGCCGACCGCGTCAAAACCCTTAATGAAACGATCACCGTCCCCTCCGGCCAATTCAACGCGGACGACATCGTCCTGACCGTCGAGGCGTACGATAACGCGGGCAACCGCGCCGTAGAGGAGCTTCCCCTCAAGATCGATATAACGGCGCCGGTAATCAGTCTTTCCTACGATATAACGAAAGGCAACCTCCACACGGTGAACGGAGAGCAGCGCGGCTACTTCGGCAGCGCGCGCACGGCGACCATCACCATCACCGAGCGCTCATCCACCTTCGATGCGCAGGCGGCGACGGCAGGCATCACCTTCACCGCCGTCGACCGGGCGGGCAACGCCCTCGCGCTCGACCGTGACCGGATGATCTCCTCGTGGGAAACGCACGAGGGATCGACTCCCGATGAGGCAACCCATACAGCGACCGTCTCCTTCGATGTCGACGGGAACTACACGCTCGGCATCGTCTACACCGACCGCGCGGGCAACGCGGCGAAGGGCGTCATTGTCCCCGTGGGAACCGACGCGCCCTATCTCTTTACCGTTGACCGTATAGACCCGCTCGCGACCCTTACCATCGAGAGCAACAGCTGGGATAGCCTGCTGGATGTGCTCACCTTTGGGATCTGGAGCCGCAGCTCCGTCACCGTCCGCGCGGACGCGGACGACGCGACGAGTCCCTTCACGGTCGACTACGTCAAGCTCGACACGCCCGCCGCGCTCACGCGGGCGGAGCTCGACGCGCGCACCGACTGGTCGGCTTTCACCGAGATTACCGTGGACGCGGAGAGCGCGGACGAGCGCTTCGCCGTGTATCTGCGCGTGCTCGACTACGCGGGCAACCGCCTGTACGTTAGCTCTGACGGGCATATCGTGGAAAAGACCGCGCCCGCCATCACCCTTACCCCGGATCCGACCGACATCATGCACAACGGCGTCGGCGTCTACACGGGCGACGTCAATGTTCTTCTGAATATCGACGAGAACGAGCCCTCCTCCGGCATTCGCCGGGTGGAATATTGGGTCACCTGCCGAGGCGTTGAGACAGCGCGCGAGACGCTCTTCTCCTTCGACTACACCCGCGCGTGGGGGCACAGCAGCAATGGCGGTCACCTCGCGATCACCGAGAACGGCGCCACCACCGAGCAGGATGGCACAACCCCCGGGGCGGGCGACCTTGTCACGCACTTCGCGCGGACTATCGTTATCGACGCGGAGGAGAACAACAGCTGCGATGTGGTGCTCTCGGTTGCCGTCACCGACAACGCGGGCAACTACACCGGTCGATCGATCCCGCTCGACATCGACATCACCCGCCCGACAATCTCGCTCTCCTTTGATAACAACGCGCCGCGCAAGATTGTCTCTGGGCGCGGTTACTATCCCGCCGCGCGCACGGCGACGGTGACTATCACGGAGCGCAGCGCGCACTTCAGCGAGGAGGACGCGCGTGCGGGAATCGCGATCTCCGCGTTCGATTCGCGCGCGCGTACCGCTGTGGAGGATGTGTCCGCCCTCATCTCCGATTTCACAACCGCCGAGGGGGGCGACGAGAACAGCGCGACGCACACCGCGACCATCGCCTTCACGCAGGACGCGAACTATACCCTCTCGCTTTCCTACACGGACATCGCCGCTCTCGGAAACGAGGCGGTGGACACCGGTTCGTCCGAGACGCCCTATTTCTTTACCGTAGACACCATCGCCCCGACCGGCAGCGTCTTTGTGGACGGCGAGCGGCGCTTCGGCAGCTGGGAGGGTCTTGTGCAGACGCTCACCTTCGGATTGTGGAGCCGCGACACGCTGACTGTCTCCGGGACGAGCGATGACGCGACCTCCCCCATTGAGTCATTCGACTACATTAAAACATCCGCAACCGCGGCGATGACGATCTCCGACCTTGACGCGGCGGACGACTGGCAGTCCTTCACCGGGCTGGAGGTGGCGAGCAACGAACGGTTTGTCGTCTACCTGCGCATCATCGACAACGCTGGCAACACCACCTACCTCAGCACAGACGGTGTCGTTGTGGACGATACCTTCCCGGTAGTGGAGAACATCGGTCCCGAGATTACCGTCACGCCGCCGCAGCCGGTCAACGGATTTTATAATAGCGACATCACCGTCGCGGTGCGCGTTGTTGACCCGATCATCGGCGAGACCGGCGCGTACTCTGGTCTTGCCGAGGTCCGCTATGAGGTGCTGAACCTTGGCGAGGTGACGCAGAGCGGTGTGCTCTACAACTTCCCGATGCGCAGCCCGACGCAGGCCGATCTCGTGCAAACCTGGGAGAGCGAGAGCGCGATCGTCGTCGACCGCTCGCTCAACAACAGCAATTTCGTCACCGTCCGCGTCTTCGCACGCGACAACGCGGGCAACGAGAGCGAAAAGGAACAGCCGCTTCAAATCGACACCACCGCTCCCACCATCTCGGTCATCTACGACAACAACGACGGCGACACTACCTTCGCGGGCGGCACCTACTTTAAGGATTCCCGCGCGGCGGTGATCTCCATCGTCGAGCGCAACTTTAACCCCGACAAGGTGAGCATCACCGTCCTGCGCGACGGCACGGCTCTGCCGGTTCGCCCGACCTTCACGAGTGCCGCCGGGCGCAGCGCGAACGGCGATGACGCTGTTCACACGGCGACGGTCAGCTTTGATAGCGACGGCGACTACTCCTTTGCCATCGCTTACACGGACGAGGCGGGCAACGCGAGCGCTCCGGTCAGCTACGGGAGTTCTCTCTCGCCCACTGTCTTTACTGTCGACCGCACGAGCCCGACCCTCTCGGTCGAGTACGATAACAACGAGGTGCGAGGAGGAAGCTACTACAAGGCATCGCGCACAGCGACCCTCACCCTCGTGGAGCACAACTTCGAGCCCTCGCGCGCGCAGATCACCCTCTCGGCGAGCGACGACGGGGCAACCTCGGATCTGCCGGTGATAAGCGATTGGACCTCGAGCGGCGACACGCACACACTCACCATCTCCTACGACGCCGATTCGCTCTACACCTTCGACTTCGACTACACCGATATGGCGGGCAACCGCACGGTAGACATCGAACAGCAAAGTTTCACGGTCGATAAGACCGCGCCTCGCGTGATCATTCGCAAGTCGCTCTCCGGGCAGGGGTCCGAGCGTGACGAGAGTCTCGATCAATCGGCGAACAATCAGCCGGGCAACATCGGCTTCGTTATCGATGTTACCGACACCAACTTCGAGCGTTTCGTCCCCTCGCTAAAGAGTGTCACCCTCGACGATCAAGGTTTCGCCGAGGAGAACCTCAATATAGGCGAGGTCGGCACGAGTTCGGACATTTCCCACGGGGCGAGCTACGCTGTGCAAAACCTCGAGCAGGACGGCATCTACACCATCCGCTGCGAGGCGGTAGACAAGGCGGGCAACGCGTATACCGAGATTCACCTCCTCGATAAAGAAGGCAAGGAGTACACCGAGGATCGCGCGGGGAGCGACGACCTCGTCACCTTCTCGGTCAATCGCGACGGCTCCACCTTCCGCCTCGACGAGGCGACGACGGCGCTCGTGCAGAACTACTACGTCCCGCGCCCCTCCTCCGACATCGTCATCGAGGAGATTAATCCCGACGCGCTCACATCGCAGCAGCTCTCGGTCAATGAGAAAGCGCTCGCCAAGGACAGCGCCTTCTCCATCGAGCAGAGCGGCGGGGACGGGCAGTGGATGCGCTACACCTACAAAGTGCCCGCCGCCACCTTCGAGAACGAAGGGCAGTACAAGGTGGTCGTTTCCTCGCACGACAAGGCGGGCAACGACGCCTTCAGCGATGTTAAGAAAGCGTCAATCGAGTTCGTCGTCGACAGAACCGCTCCGCTCGTCACGGTAAGCGGCCTGCGCGAGGACGGCCGCTACCGCACCGATCGCCAGCGCGTAACGCTCACGCCGGTTGACGACGGCGGCGCACTTTCCTCGCTCATCGTCCGCATCGTTGAGGTCGATCGGGACGGCAACGTGACCGACACCGTGAAGGAGATTCTTAACCTCTCGGGTGAGGAGCTGCAGAAGGCGCTTGAGGAGGGTGGCGGCAGCATCTCCTTTGAGCTGGAGGAGGGGCTGTTCCAGAATGTGCAGATCCTCTGCACGGATAGCTCAGGAGAGGGCAATGTCTTTGAACAGGTGTTCACCGATGTGTCTGTTTCCGCGAGCGGATTCATGATCTTCTGGGCCAATAAGCCTCTGCGCTGGGGTATCATCGGCGGCGTCGGAGGGATCCTGCTTCTGCTGATTCTCTTCCTCATCTTCCGCCGCAAGAAAAAGGACGAGGACGAGAGTGCCGCTCCCGCGGCAGGGAAGTCCTCTTCCGAGAAGAGCAAAGGAAACAAGGGAAAGCAAGGATAGATCGCCCGAGAAAGTCACAAGGCGGCGTTCCCGGCGGCATCGCGAAGCCCGGAGCCAATTGCAGCAAACGAACCCGGTATAAAGAAAATCGCGCGTCACTCGCGCGATTTTCTTTATGGAAACGAGGGTACAAACCGTAAAAAGCGCGTTTTAACAAAGCGATCCGCTTCTCGCGGTGCCGCCACCCGTTCTTTCCTCGCGCGCCCCCTCGCGCGGGAGATACAGAATTTTTTCTTTTGCGGGTCGCGCGCGCCTATCCCCGCCTCGCGTTTGCTTGCGTTTCATCTCCCCTTTCCCCGCCCCACGCTCGCTGCGCCGCGAAAATTTACATTTTCCCCTATACAAAGGGCGGGGAATGTGGTAAAATGACTAAGAATAAAGAGAATTATGGGTTAGCGCGCGGCGGCGCGAGGTGCGATGGTGTCTGATCATAGCAAAGAAAACCGCGCGCCGCGGGAGAACTCTTTCGGCGGGCGAGAAGGGCAGTCGCCCCCCTGCGGCAGGGGCGGCGCGGCGGGGGTAGGCCCTCGCGACAGCGCGCCAAAACGGCGCCGGGAGGGCGCGGCCGCCTCTTTACCTGACAATTCCGAGAGGAACCGAGGAGGCGCCGCAGGAGAGGAATCACCCACTCGCGGTAGCGAGCGATTCTCGCGCGCGCCGTGCGAGAAGAGAAACGGCGGGGAGGGAGAAAGCGGGCGGCGGAGCGCGCCCGCCGAGGGGGTGGTTGTCGGGCGATCGGCGGTGATGGAGCTGCTTGCGAGCGGCGCGCCGGTCGAAAAACTGTACCTGCAAAAGGGCGCGCGCGAGGGGTCGATCACTCTCATCGAGTCGCGCGCCATCGCGGCGGGTTTGCCTGTCGTGGAGGTCGGGCGGGAGGCGCTTGACCGCCTCTCCGGGGGGCTGCGCCACCAAGGTGTCGCCGCTGTAGCCGGGGCGAAGGAAACCGTTTCGCTCGAGGACATCCTAAAAATCGCCGAGGATCGCGGCGAGCCGCCCTTTCTGCTGCTCGCCGACGGTGTCGAGGACCCCGGGAACCTCGGGGCGCTCATTCGATCGGCGGAGGGGGCGGGCGCGCACGGCATCGTTATCCCGAAGCGGCGCGGCGCTCCTCTCGGGGCAGCGGCGGCGCGATCATCGGCGGGAGCGCTTTCGCATATCGCGGTCTCGCGCGTGCCGGGGATCCCCGCGGCTCTTGACAAACTGAAGCGCGCGGGCGTGTGGATTTTCGGCGCGGATATGGACGGGGACGACTACGGCTCGGTCGATTTTTCGGGGCCGGCGGCGCTCGTCGTCGGCGGGGAGGGTAGGGGTCTCTCGCACCTGACACGCGAGAAGTGCGACTTTCTCGTCTCCATCCCGATGTACGGCAAGGTGAACTCGCTCAACGTTTCCTGCGCCGCCGCGGTCCTTCTCTGCGAGGCGGCAAGGCAGCGCCACGGGAAATAGGGGCGTGCCGACCGAGAAAAGCGCGAGGCCGCTCTCAAAAAGGAAGAAGAACCCCGAATGATGCGGCGCGGGGAGCGGGTTTCGCGCTTTCCCCTCGCGCGTGAGCGCGGCGTTGCCGCTTCGCGCGGTGCGCGCGGGAGTGGCACGAGACCCTTCACGAAGGATTTATGTTCGCGTGTCCCACCGCTGCTACTCGCAGCGCGGTAGAGGCGCGGCTAGGTCGACCGAGAAGAGCGCGAGGCGGGCCACGCGCAAGCGCGCCCCCGCACTTCGAGAGGGAAAACTCAGGTTTATTTGACGCAGGGGGGAGATAGCGCGTTTTCCGTCGCGAGGCTCCGCCGCAAGAGCGGGGCGCCATGGCGCGATATATTCCGCGCACCGTCCTTGCGCCCTCACAGCTCGTCCCCGGGCGGCGCGAGTAACGGTTGACGCCGCGGCCGCGCTGGTCTGCGAGTCTCTTCGGTCGCCGAAGAGACGGCGCGGCGGAAGACCTCTATCTTTACGAAACGTAAGGAACCGAGCGGAAGAATGATCCCTTTGGCGGGATTGCCGGGCAGAACCCGTAAATTTACCGGGAGCGGCGCGGCGCGGATTTTCACAGGCGATGAAGTGTAGATTGCCGGGGCGCGGGGAGCTTTGTATTTTATCCGCGCATTACCCGCGCGGCTGCGTGGGATGAGCGCACCGCGAGCGGCGGGGCATCGCGCAACTCCCCCTTTTCGCGAAAAACAGCAAGAGCGCGCGGGAGCGCCCGCATCGCGGGCGATAGCGCTCGCCGTGATTAGCGATGTCGCGGGTCGGTTCGCGGGGCAGCGCGCGGCGACTACGAGCGCCCCGGTGAACGCTGCCGCGCGGGTTTGTTCTCTTTCGATTTCGTTTTCCTATCCGATGGGGTGGTTATGGGCAGTTACAAATTCCAAGTCAATGGCAAGGGCGGCCGCCGAGGGAGCGCACACTCCCCCGACAGCTCTCTTTCCGCGGGGGATCTGCGCCGCGAGCTGCTCGCCGCCCTCGACACGGAAAAGGGCGGAGGCTCCCCACCTCCCGCCCTCGCAAGCTCGCACGAGACCGTGCAGGGGGGCGCGCCTGAGAAACCCGGCGCTGCCGAGAGGCTCGGTACCCCCGAGCGTCTCGGGAGGGAAACTCCCGCGGGAGGAGAGGGAGGCGGCGCGGGCAAAATCGCCCCCGCGAGCGCAAAGCCGTGCGAAGCGCAAACAAACGGCGCGAGAGCGGGGGGATCGCCGCAAAAGAGCGGTACGCTCTCGCCGCAGGACGCGCGGGCGGTGGAGGAGCTTGTCGCGGACCTCGTCGCGCCGCAGCCTGAGAGGACGGCGCAATCGAGCGCGGGGACAGGGGGGCCGCTCTCCCGGGAGGACAAAGCGACTCCGCCGTCCGCCGCTCCCGCGCAAAAGGGCGGCAAACCCGCGCAGAGCGGCGCAGACAGCAACCGGGCGCAGCCCGGCGCGCGCGCGCAATCTCACGCGCCAAACAAAGCGGGGCAAACCCCCACGCAGGGAAGCGCCGCGCCGTCCGGCAGCAAGAGCGCGCAAGGAAGCGCCGCGCCGGCGATTAAAACAGGTGCAAATGCTACTGAGCGCGGGACGACTTTGCAAAATCGAGAAAAAACGGCGCAGAGCGGCGCGAGGGGAGAAAACTCACCGCAACCCGGCGGCAGCGCCGCGAGCGGGGGCGGGACAACCGCGCAAAAGAATGGGGGCCCCGCGCAGAATAGTGGCGCGCCATCACAAAATGGCGCGAGCGCTACGCAAAGCGCGGCCGCGAATAACGGGACGAGCGCGCCCGTCGCCCCTGCGGAGGCAGGCGCGGCGGGCGAGCCGACATGGGTGCGCGTGCGCGGCACGAGCGCGGAGTTCGTCGCGCCGCGCGGCAAGTACGAGACCTGCTACACCTTCGTCGCGCGCCGCCCGAGCGAGAGCCTGCCGCCTCCCGCCGACCCCGCCGCCCTCGCGAGCAGCATTGAGGAGGCGAGGGAGTATGTTAACCGCCTCGAGGACAGGCAATCCGAGGAGGAGACACGGCGGCGGCGCGAGGAGGCTCTTCGCCGCCAGCGCGGCGCGAAGAAGCGCCGCCGCGAGCTTGCCGCGCGTGAGGAGAGGGGTCCCTCCTCCGACCCCGCCCTGCAAGAGGCTGCCGATACCCCGCGCGCGAGCGCCCCGGCACCCGCTCCCGCCGAAATGTCCGGCGAGTACGGTGAGGTGAACCGCCTCGCGCGCGAGACGGTGGCGAAGGAGAAGGGAGCGTCCTCTAAAAATAAAAACAAACGTAGCGGCGCGCAACCCGAGGCGCCCACCGAGCCGAAGGCGCCGGTCAGCGAAATCGACGACATTGAGAAAAATCTCATGCAGATTTTCGATATGTCGGACGAGCTCAAGCAGAAGGTCGGCACCGCCGAGTACGAGCGCATTAAGGCGGGAGAGGAGCCCCCCGCCCCCGAGCAGACCCTACGCGAGGAATACCGCTCGCCGGAGGAGCGAGGAGACTTCCTCGAAAGTTACCGCCGCAAGGGCGTGCTCTCGACCGTGCGGCTCGCTCTTTCGGGTCTGCTCGCGGTCATTGCTCTCCTTGCCGAGTGCTTCAAGGAGCGGTTCTTCCCCGCTATTGCGAGCGGGAGCGACACTATTCTGCGCGTCGATATGCTCCTCATGCTGCAGCTGACGCTGCTGATCGGCGCGTGCGCCCTGCCCGAGCTCGTGCGCGGATTTCGGTATCTCTTCAAGGGCAAGCCTCAGGCGGAGCTGGTGCTGTGTACCTTCTTCGTCACCAATGTGATATATGAGGTCACCGTTCTGTGTACCGGGTGGATCGCCGGCGCGCGCACCTTCAACCTGACGCTCGCCGTCTGCGCCGCCTCCGCCATCCTCTACACTAAGATGCGCGACCACCGCGAGCTGCTCGCCTTCCGCGTCCTCAGCTCCAAGAAGAAAAAGTTCGTCGTCACGCACGAATATTCGGGCGAAACCTCGCTTGAAAAGCGCGCCTTCCGGGAGTATCTCGCCGACGACGGCAAGGAGAAGCAGCAGATCTTCGGCGTCGCGCGTACCTCCTTCGTCGACGATTTCGTGCGCCGCTGCGAGACGCCCGGCACCCTCTCGAACGTCTTAGGCGTGCTCATTCCCGCCGCCCTCATCGCCGGCGCGGTTTTCTTCGCCCTCTCTTACTATCACTCGAGCGCGGTCGCCTTCGCCGGGCGGCTCGCCGCCGGCATGGAGGCGGCGCAGCTGGCGATCTCCTTCCTCCTGCCGACCTGCGGGTTCCTCGTCCTGTCGATCCCCTTCTCCAAGGCGGCGGCGGAGTGCGCGCGCGAGGGCGGCGCGATCGTCGGCGATAGCTCCTTTGAGGAGTACGCGGGCGGCGCGGTGGTCTCCTTTAACGACGAGGAGGTCTTCCCCGCCGGAAACGTGCGCATCCGCTCGCTGCGCCTGCTCAATCAAAGCGCGCCGGACGCGGTTCTCCTTCGCCTGTGCGAGGTCTTCGCGAAGGTGGGAGGCCCCTTGCGCACGGTCTTCACGAACGCGATCGACGGCGTGCCGATCACAAATGACTGCGAGATCCTCAGCGTCGATAAAGACGGTATCGACGCGGCGGTAGACGGGCGGGAGGTTCTCGTCGGCACAGAGGAGTATATCCGCTTAAAGGGCCTTACGCCTCCGCGAGCACAGGGCGATGACGTACTGCAGCAGCGCGGGCGGATCTGCATCCTCTATCTTGCCGAGGCGAAGCGGCTCTCGGCGAAAATTTACCTTGAGTATGTCGTCGACAGGGAGTTTGAGAGCGTCGTGCGCGCTCTGCGCAATTCGGGCGTCTGCGCCGGCGTGCGCACGCTCGACCCCTGCATCAACGACACGATGCTCGACCGGCGCGTCCCGCTCTCGCGCTATCCGCTGCGCGTGCTCAAGTGCGAGCAGCGCACCGCCCTGCGCAACGTCAGCCCGCGAGCCAGCTCCGGGGTTGTCTCCAACAAGTCGGTGAAGGTGCTGCTCGAGGCGCTGACCACCTGCGAGCGCACCCTTCAGGTGACGCGGGTCGGCGCGATTGCGGCGCGGCTGCTCTCGCTCGCGGGAGGGCTGATCGCCTGTATCCTCCTCTTCGCCACCGGCGCCGCCTCCTCCCTCAACCCGGTCTTCCCCGCCCTCTACCAAATTGGCTGGGCGCTCCTCGTCGCTTTGGTGGGGTATCTGTTCTTGTGAAAACAGAACGTTTTGTTTAACAAGATGTGCACGCCGCCGACACGCATCGCCGACACGGGTCTCCGGCGCAGCGAATCCTCTCGTGCGGGCTTGCTTGATCTTTCCTTTGAGACCTCCTAAAACGAATGCTCCCGCCGTAAGGCGGGAGCTTTTACCGCAATGATTTTTTCCAAAACTCGCTTTGCCGCCGCTTCAAGGCAGTATTTTGCAGCAAGATGGCAGCGGAAAGGGAGACTATCCTTGTCATCATCGCTTTGCACTATGAAATCTTTCCTCGCTTTGCTTCTCCTGCTCTCGGTTCTGCTCGCGGCGTGCGGGGAGATTGCCGCTCCGCCGGATAGCGGCGCGGCTTCCTCCTCGGGGGAGAGCTCCTCCGAGATGGTAAGCCTCGGCGTGTGGGGAGACAGCGAGGACGCCGCGCCCAAGCTCACGCCGGATCTGCTGACCCTCGCGGGCGTACCGGTTTCCTTTGGCGAGGATATTTCACCTCTGCTCGCCACGCTCGGGCAGTGGGAGAGCCTCTCGTCCTTTCCCGACCCCGCGGGCGGCGGCGAGCGCAAACAATATCTCTTCGCGAACCTCGCGCTGCTCACCTCCCCCGCGCCCGCCGCTTTGTCCTCCGGCGCGCCGGGAGAAATTCCCGCGCAGTCATCGGGGGCGGCGGCCGGCAGCACGTCCGCAGAGGCGCCCGGCGCGCAGACTGACCTTCTCGACGCGGTCATTTTGACCGGCGAGGGGGTCACTACCGGCGAGGGCCTTTTCGTTGGGATGGAGACCGCCGCGCTCGCGCCGCTCTTCGGCAGCGCGCTCGGCACGCCGGACAGCGAGGGGGTCTACCATATCGGCACGAGTAGCACACGCCTCTCTATCGCGGCAAGTGAGGGCAAAGTGACGCTTCTGCGCTGGGAGCGCGCCGACCGCGCCCCCGCCCCGGTTATTCTCGCGCGCGATATTTCGGTTGAGGTAGGCGAGGCTATTTCCTACCGCAGCTATATCACGCCCATCGCCGCCTCCGGCGCGCCCGTTCCGCTCTACAATGATCCGCGCGTCTCCTTTGACGCAAGCTCTGTCGACACCTCCCGCGTGGGCAGCTACGATTTGAGCGTTTCCCTCACCGATGAGATGGGGATGACCGCGGCGCAAAATCTCACCGTCTTCGTGCAGGAAAAGACCCTCACCGAGGAGGATACGCGCGCGCTCGTGCAAAGCATTCTCGCGGGCAGCCTCGCCGAGCCGCTCGCCTCCGCCGCGACAAACGAGCAGAAGCTGCGCGTGGTCTTTGACTATATGGTCAGCACAAGCGGGATGGTGTATGTCGAGGTGCATAGCAACAAAGATAACCCGCCCTTCCTTGAGGCGTATAACGGGCTGACGACTCTTCGCGGAGATTGCTACACCTACTGCTGCATGGCTCAGGCGCTGCTCGACGGGCTGGGTATCGCCTATCGCGTGGTGACGCGCACCGGCGATCGCCGCAGCGACCATTACTGGCTGCTCGCCGACTTTGGAGACGGGTGGTATCACTTTGACCCATGCCCGCACGTTTTTCACTGGAAAAAGGAGACCTTCAAACTGACCGACGCCGAGCTTGACGAGTTTACCGCTTGGTACAACCGCAAGTCGCACGGGTGGAATTACTATCAGTTCGATAAGAGCGCCTTCCCGCGCACGCCGATTCTGCAGGAGGACGGCAGCTACGCCTATACCCCGTATACCCTCACCTACACAGCGGGGGAGGGTGGCACGGTCGCGGGGGAGGTCTTGCAGCAGGTGGCGCACGGCGCGACCGGCTCCCCGGTCGAGGCGATCCCCTCCCCCGGCTGCCGCTTCACCGGCTGGAGCGACGGCGTCCTCACCGCGACGCGCGCCGACATCGCCTATGGGGACGCGGCGGTGGAGGCGCAGTTCGCCCCGGCTTCGGAGCAGTGAGGTGGGAGGCGCGCGCCGCGAGAGGCGATGAGCAAGCAAAGCGAAGATAACACCCCGCCAAACGGCGGGGTGTTTTGCTTTCGCGGGTGGAAATCGCGAGATTTAGGATAAGAGCGCCTTTATTCGGCAGGCTTCCGGCGGGGCAAAAAGAGGAAAAAGACGCGGCGAAGATGTTCCCTTGGCGCGGCCCTACCCCCTGCCGGAAAATCACATCAGTGGTGGTTATGTCAACCCTAAACGCACAATTTTCGTTTCTTTTGAAAATTTTCCCCGAAGTGGCAGAGCAGTTGATTTTTTGCGGCGGGCGCGGGTTTGTTTTCAATTTGTGCTTCTTCGCTTACGTCTCGTGCACCCTCGATCCTCCCCCTATCTCGTTTTTGCCCAAACAAATCCCCCGTTTCGCGGGGGGATTGCGTGCGGAGAACACCGCCCGCGCGCGCCTTGAGCTTGCGTCCTGCCCTCCTCCCTCCCTTTCCCCATCTTGACACCCCCGCCTTTTTCGTGCTATACTTTCCTTGATTGCACCGAGGATGGTATGAGCTCTTTTCATTTTAGCGAGAGGGTGCGCGCGCTCGGCGGCGCGGCGGAGCGTGACTGCCGCGAGGCGGGGCTTTTTTCGCGCGCCGATGAGGTTTGCTCCGAGCGCTCGGAGCAGGTGCTCGCCGCGTTTCGGTGCGAGCGCGTTTCGAGCGGCGATTTTGCCGAGGTCACCGGCTACGGCTACAGCGATGGCGGGCGCGAGAAGCTCGAGCGCATCTACGCCGCGATCTTCGGCGCGCAGGACGCTCTCGTGCGCCTGTCCTTTCTCTCCGGCACGCACGCGCTGACTGTCGCTCTGCGCGCGCTCCTGCGCCCGGGAGACACGCTTCTCGCCATCTCCGGCGCGCCTTATGACACGCTGCAAGCGGTGATCGGCACGAGCGGGGGCAGCGGCGCGTCGCTCCTTGCGCGCGGCGTGCGCTATGAGCAAATAGAGCTTTCCGGGGATAGCTTTGACCTCCCCACCATTTTCGCGCGGGTAGCGAGGGGCGACGTGCGCGTCGCGCATATCCAGCGCAGCCGGGGCTACAGCGCGCGCGGCGGGCTTTGCATCGATAAAATCGCGCGCGCCATTGCCGCCGTGAAAGACGCCTGCCCTGAGACTATTGTCCTTGTCGATAATTGTTACGGCGAGTTTGTCGAGCGGCGCGAGCCGACGATGGTCGGCGCGGATGTCGCCGTCGGGTCTCTACTCAAAAACCCGGGCGGCGGGATGGCGAGCACCGGCGGCTACTGCGCCGGGCGCGCCGACCTCATTGCCGAGATAGCCGAGTGGCTGACCGCGCCCTCGATCGGGCGGGACCTCGGCGCGAACTTCGGACAGCTCTCTTCTTTATACAAAGGGATTTTTCTCGCGCCGAGCGTCGTCGCCGCCGCCCTGAAGACCGCGATATTCGCGGCGCGCGCTCTTTCGCTTGCCGGATTTCGCGGCGTTTCCCCGCGCTTTGACGAGCCGCGCACCGACATCGTTCAGACGGTGGATCTCGGCAGCGCCGACGCGCTTGTTGCCTTCTGCGGGGGGCTGCAGAGCGGCTCGCCTATCGACTCCTTCGCGCGCCCGGAGCCGGGAGAGATGCCCGGGTACGAGGACCTTGAGGTGATGGCGGGGGGCAGCTTCATCGGCGGCTCGACGATTGAGCTCTCCGCCGACGGGCCTCTCAAACCGCCCTACACCGCCTATTTGCAGGGGGGCCTCACCTTCGACTACGGCAAGCTCGGCGTACTCTCGGCCATAGAGGCGATGCAAGAAAAAGGCTATATCTCCTTGTAGGGCTTTCGCTTGGCAAACGGCGTTCCCCATCGCGGCGGCATTGCCGCGCGAGGGCAAGAGCGAAAATATATTTTTTCTAAAAAACCATACAACCCATCGCGCATTTCGCAATCTGAAGAGAAGCCTCCTCTTTTCCCTATTTACGCAGCTCCCATGATCCACTCCCCTCTCGGCGCTCCGTCCAACTACCTCGCGGCGGTACGATCTCTTCTCGCGGGCGCGCCGCGCGCCGCGCTCGTGCGCTCGCTCGGCTGCCAGCAAAACGAAGCGGACGCAGAGCTGCTGCGCGGGATGCTGCGCGAGATGGGCTACACGGTGGCAGAGCGCGAGGAGGACGCCGACCTTATCCTCCTCAATACCTGCGCCGTGCGCGAGCACGCCGAGCTGAAGGCGCTCTCGATTTCGGGCGGTATCGGGAAGCGAAAGGAGAAAAACCCCGGGCTTATCTTTTGCCTCGCCGGGTGCATGGCGGGGGAGCCGGAGCGGCGCGAGCAGATCGCGCGCAGCTACCCCTACGTTGATATTCTCCTGCCGGCAACCGCGACGGCGCGCTTCCCCGAGGCGCTCTACCGCCGCCTGTTAAGCGGCGAGCGGCAGTTCGTCATCGGCGAGGAGATGATTACCCCCGGCAAACCCGCCTCCCCCGCCACTGCGCTCTTCCGAGGCTCCCCGCGCGCGGCTCCCGCCGCCTCCCCCGCCGCCCCCGCCCCGCCCCCGCCTTTTTCGCTTGAGGGGGTGACGCCGCAGCGCGCGAGCGACACGCGCGCGTGGCTGCCGATTATGAGCGGCTGCGACAACTTTTGCTCCTACTGCATCGTGCCGTATGTGCGCGGGCGGGAGCGCAGCCGCCCGCCCGAGGAGATTCTGCGCGAGGCGCGGGAGCTTGCCGCGGCGGGCTACCGCGAGGTAACCCTCCTCGGGCAGAATGTCAACTCTTACGGCAAGGGGCTCCCCGGCGGAGTGGACTTCCCGGCGCTGCTTGAGCAGATTTGCGAGATTCCGGGGGACTTCCTCGTCCGCTTTATGACCAGCCACCCGAAGGACGCGACCCGGCGCCTCGCCGACGTGATGGCATCCTGCGCCCCCGGGACGCGGGAGGGATACGGGCGGGTGGCGCGTCAGTTTCACCTGCCGCTCCAGTCGGGCAGCGACGCGGTACTCGCGAGAATGAACCGCTACTACACCTCGCACGATTACCTCGCCTACGCCGCCTATCTGCGTGAGCGCATCCCCGAGATCACTCTTTCGACCGACATTATCGTCGGCTTCCCGGGAGAGACCGAGGACGACTTCGAGGCGACGCTCTCTGTGCTGCGGCAGGTGCGCTTCGACAATCTCTACGCCTTCATTTTCTCGCCGAGAAAAGGTACCCGCGCCGCCGAAATGCCGAATTTTGTGCCTCCCGACGTGCAAAAAGAGCGCATGGCGCGCCTGCTCGAATTGCAAGCGCAAATCGGGCGGGAGCGCGCCGAGCGCCTTATCGGCCGCACGCTCCCGGTTCTCGTTGAGGGGCTCAGCAAGACGAGAGGCGATCGCCTCACCGCGCGCACCGAGGGCGGGAGGCTTGTCCACTTCGCGGGAGACGATTCTCTCATCGGCAAGGTTACGCGGGTCAAGGTCACGCGCGCGCAGGCGACCTCGCTGATAGGAGAGCTTTCCTGAGATCAGCGCGGCGAAAGCCACGCCGCTTCCCGAAAATCGCGCGATTTCGCGCTTCTCCCTGGGCGCGTCCTACGACTGCGTTTTGCATAAAATTGATTTTTCGTTTTCCCGATACCCCTCCTTTTCTCCTCTATTCTTATGGAAAAATCGATAGATACCGCCCCCGCCGCCGCGGCGAGCACAAGCGTGGCGATCTTCGCGAAGGCGGCGGAGCTCGGGCGGTTAATCCATGCCGACCCGCGCGTCGCCGCGCTCGAGGAGGCGAGGGCCGCCTACGAGAGTGACCCCACGATCTCGACCTTGACGACCGAGTACGACGTGCAGCAGAAGGCGCTCGCCGCCGCCTACGCCGAGAGCGAGCGCGACGAGGCGCTCATAACCGCGATTAACAACCGCGTGAGCGAAATCTACGAGCAGGTCATCGCGACCGAGGTCTACAAAGCCTACGAGCGCGCGCAAAACGAGGTCTCCGAGCTGATGCGGCAGGTCAACGCGACCATTCAATACGAGGTTAGCGGCGAAACTCCCTGCACGCACGACTGCGCAAGTTGCGGGGGCTGCGCGTAAGGTCCGCTCCTCGCGCGCCGGATTGCCTATGCCGGGAAAAGCACAAGGGCGAGCGATCGCTTGACTTTTTTGCGCGGGCGATTTCCCGAGCTTTTACCGGGGGGCGCGCCCCGCCCCGCGCGAGCGAGATCTCGCACGGGCCCCCGGGAGAGCGGGGAAGCGAGCGCGTCCCGGCGCTCCGTTTCTCGCCGCGGGAGCCTCGCGCGCACCCGCATAGAGAAGAACCGCGCCGATCGCTTTTTCCCCATCCCACGCGAGGGCGACCTCCCGCCGCGCGGGAAAAGCTCCGCGCCTCGCTCTCCCGGCGGTGTGCGTACTCTCGCGCCCCGCGTGAACATCTCTATCGCTCCCTTTGGCGAGCGCCTCCGTTCTGTCCCTTCGATAAGTCCCCCTCGCCGCGCGCGGCGAGAAGAATCCCGCTCTTCGCCCCTTCCCCCGACCCCCGCCCATGTCCTCCTTCACCCTCCTCTCGAATAGTGTTCGCGCACGGCGCGGGCGGCTCTTCACCGTCCACGGCGACATTGAGACCCCGGTCTTTATGAATGTCGGCACCTCCGCCGCGATCAAGGGAGGGCTGTCCTCCGAGGATCTCGAGGCGGTCGGCTGCACGGTGGAGCTTTCCAACACCTACCACCTCCATGTGCGCCCGGGAGAGGGAGTTATCCGCGCGCTCGGGGGTTTGCGGCGCTTTATGCGCTGGGAGGGGCCTGTCCTCACCGATTCGGGCGGCTTTCAGGTGTTCTCGCTCGCGGGCCTTCGCAAAATCACCGAGGAGGGGGTGACCTTCTCCTCGCATATCGACGGCAAACGCATTTTTATGGGGCCGGAGGAGAGCATCCGCATTCAGAGCGCGCTCGGCTCGACCATTGCGATGGCGTTTGACGAGTGCGTCGAGAACCCCGCCGAGTACCCCTATGTGAAAGCCTCCTGCGAGCGCACGCTTCGCTGGCTCGACCGCTGCCGCGAGGAGCTAACGCGGCTGCGAGCCCGCGAGGATACGCTCAACCGCGCGCAAATGCTCTTCGCCATTAACCAAGGCTCGACCTTCGAGGACCTGCGGATTTGGCATATGAGGGAGATTTCGGCGCGCGAGGACATCGACGGGGTAGCGGTCGGCGGGCTTGCCGTCGGCGAGACGACCGAGGAGATGTACCACATCCTCGATGTCGTTCTGCCGTATGCTCCGGTAGAGAAGCCCCGCTACTTGATGGGCGTCGGCACGCCCGCAAACATCCTCGAGGGGGTGGCAAGGGGAGTTGACTTTTTCGACTGTGTGATGCCCTCGCGCAACGCGCGCCACGGCAATCTCTTCACCTGGAAGGGCAAACTGAACCTTCTCAACGAGAAATATCTCCTCGACGACTCTCCGATCGACCCCGACTGCGCCTGTCCCGCCTGCCGCCGGTACAGCCGTGCCTATATCCGCCACCTCTTCAAGGCGCGGGAGCTGCTCGGGATGCGCCTGTGCGTCCTGCACAATCTTTATTTCTACAACGACCTCATGCGCCGCATCCGAGAGGCCCTTGACGGCGGATATTTTCCCGAATTTTACCAAAAATACCGCACTATCCTCGACGAAAAATTGTAAGCCGCCGCACATCGCCCGCCGAGGCAAAAGATCGCGCTCGGTGCGCGGCACGCGGCGGGCGTGAGTTGAAATGATAGCGGGGGCGGCCGCGCAGAAACACGCTCGGCGCGCGGCGACCTCAGGACGCGGCAAGCGGCGGGTGGTGAGCGGAATAGCACGGGCGGCGAGCACCTGCCGCAGCGGGGGAACCCGCCCGGGACGGTAAGGGTTTACCCGCGCGGCGCAATGAACCGCGCGCGGGAGGGGGTTTTCGAAAAAACCTTGCGGGCGGCGGAATTTTCTTTATTTATGGACGAGCAAAAAGTCGCGCGCATCAACGCGCTCGCGCGCAAGAAGAAGAGCGAGGGGCTCACGCCCGGGGAGGAGCGCGAGCAGGCGGCGCTGCGCGAGGAGTACCTTGCGGGAGTGCGCGCGTCGCTGCGCGGGCAGCTCGAGGGAATCACCATCGTTCGCCCGGACGGCAGGCGCGAGCGTCCCCGTCGCAAGGCACCCCCCGCCGCGCCGGGGAGACCTGCCGGTGAGCCTCTCCCCGAGGAGGAACCCGCCCCCGCGCCGGGAGCGGGCACCGCCGCGCCGGGGGAGGAGAAACCTCCGCGCGGCGATTGATTTCTCGGGGGCGATATGCTAAACTATTCCGAACCCCCGCGGCAGGAGGGCGCCGCGCCCGCGCCGCCGCCAACCGCTCCGGCCCCCGCGCCCCGCCTCACAGCGAAACCCGAGCTGCTCGCGCTCTCGGGGGAGGAGATTTTGGCGCTTCTCGCCTCCTATGGCGAGCCGCGCTACCGGGCGGAACAGCTGCGCGTCTGGATCTCGAGCGGCACGAGCTTGCAGGAGATGTCCAACCTCCCTCGCGCTCTGCGCGAGCGGCTGCGCGAGGACTGCGTGTACGAGCTGCCACAGGTTCGCGAGAAACAGGTCTCGCGCGACGGCACGGTCAAATATCTTTTTGCCCTCGCCGACGGCGAGTGTGTCGAGAGCGTCGTCCTGCGCTACGAGTACGGGCTGTCCGCCTGCCTCTCGACCGAGGCGGGCTGCGCGATGGGCTGCGCCTTCTGCGCCTCCACCCTGCGCGGCAAGCGCCGCGCCCTCACGCCCGGGGAAATCCTCGGGCAGCTGCTCGCCGCCTCGCGCGACTTGGGCGAGCGCATTGCGCACGTCGTCCTTATGGGCATCGGCGAGCCGCTCGACAATTACGACAGTGTCCTTTGCTTTCTGCGGCGCGTGACCGACCCCGGCGGTGTCGCGCTCGGCGCGCGCGCGATCTCGCTCTCGACCTGCGGCATCGTCCCGCGCATACGGGATCTATCGCGAGAGGGGATCCCCCTCACGCTCTCGGTGTCACTGCACGCCCCGCGCGATGATCTCCGCTCGCGCCTCATGCCGATCAATCGCCGCTACCCGCTGCGGCAGCTCCTTCCCGCGCTCGCGGGCTACTACCGCGCGACCGGGCGGCGCATCTCCTTTGAATATACGCTCCTTCGCGGGGTTAACGACTCCCCGCGCGAGGCGCGCGAGCTCGCTTTGCTCCTCAAAGAAAACCTGCCGGGGATGCCGCACCACGTCAACCTCATTCCCTACAACGCGGTGAGGGAGCGCCCCTTCCGCTCCTCGCCTCGCGCCGCGGTCTCGCGCTTTCGCGACATTCTCGCGGCGTCGGGCGTTACCGCGACCGTGCGCCGCCGCCTCGGCGGCGACATCACCGCCTCCTGCGGGCAGCTGCGCAACCGCGCCCGCGCCCCGCAGGAGGGGGAGTAATCCCTCGCGCCGCAGGTTCGCCCGTGCGATCGGTTTTTGGCACCGCGCGCCGCGCTCCCGCCTGTTTTTTGTCATTTTTCCTCTCACCGCCGGTATCGGCGGGTTCTCCTTCGCGTATGCGTTATCTCGGCAAGAGCGACGTGGGCAGACAGCGCACGGTCAACGAGGATATGTTCGGGGCGAAGCTCGTTCGAAACGGCAGCGGCACCGAGAGCGCCCTGGTCGCCGTCGTCTGCGACGGGATGGGCGGCGCGGCGGGCGGAGAGCTGGCCAGCGCCATCGGGCTCGACGTGTATCTGTCGGAGCTCTCGGACAATGTCGAGGAGTATCTCAAAACCTCGCTCAAGCGCGACGCCGCGCTTGAGCTGCCGCGCCTCATTGTGCGCTCGGTCGGCAAGGCGAACCGCTTCCTCAACAAAATTTCAAGAGGCGACCCGGGTCTGCACGGGATGGGGACGACGCTCGTCTCCGCGCTCCTTTATAAGGGCGTTCTCTACGCCTGCAACATCGGCGACAGCCGCCTCTACCACGTCTACGGCGACAAAATCGAGCAGGTGACGCGCGACCACTCCTATGTGCAATATCTCATCGACCGAGGGCGCATCTCCCCCGAGGAGGGGCGGCTTAGCGACAAGAAAAACATCATCACGCGCGCGCTCGGTGTCGAGGCGGAGGTTGAGGCGGATCTCTACCGCGTCGAGCTGCGCCACCCGGCGGCAAGTATGCCGGACCCTTCTGAGAAAGCCGCCCTAGCTGAAAAATCGTTTGGCAGGGCTGCGCCGACAAGCGCGGCGAAGTCGGCAAAGTCGGCAAGCGCGGCGGCATCGGCAAGCGCGGCGAGACCCGCGAATACGGCGGCGCTAGCGAAGCCTTTCCCTGCCCCGCCGGTTCCGGGCGGCGGCGAGGAGGATGACGAGTACCTCCTCCTCTGCACCGACGGCCTATCCAACTCACTCACCGACCGCGAGATTCTTGCGATTCTGCGCGCGAAAATCACACTGTATGATGAACTTGAAGTCAAAACGAACCTGCTCATTCAAGGCGCGAACCGCCGCGGCGGCGCCGACAACATCACCGTGCTTTTAATTAAAGTGTAGCGCCTCCCCGCCCGCGCCGCCGCGCGCGAGGGAGCCGCGCAAAACCGAACCCAGTCCCTAACCCGCCCCGCCGCGCGCGCCTTTCGCCGTGGCGACCGATACGGCGCCTCACCCCCGCCCCCGCCTTGCCCTCATCTATCTCCCCTATAGGAGCAGCCACCGTGATTCCTTACGAAAGATCGATTGGCAGCATCTTCGACGATCGCTACCGCATCGATAAACTGATCGGCGTCGGCGGGATGGCGGTTGTTTTCGAGGCGTTCGATCTGCGCGAAAACCGCGTCGTCGCGGTCAAGCTCTTGCGGGAGGAAATCTCGCGGGATGTCGTTTCGGTGCGCCGCTTTCTCAACGAGAGCATCGCCGTCTCCTACCTCAACCACCCCAACATCGTGCGCATTTTCGATGTCAAGGTCAGCGACGCGCGCAAGTACATCGTGATGGAGCGGGTTCTCGGGGTGACGCTGAAAAAATTCATCGAAACGAAAAAGCGCCTCAGCCATGATCTGACCGCCTCGATTTCCGCTCAGGTGCTTGAAGCGCTCGTTCACGCGCACGAGCGCGGCATTATCCACCGCGACATTAAGCCTCAGAACATCCTTGTCCAAAGAGACGGCACCGTCAAGGTGACAGACTTCGGCATTGCCCTTCTCCCCGACCCCGACGCCGAAGGAGCCGCCCCCTCCGACCGCGCCATCGGCACGGTCAACTACATCAGCCCCGAGCAGGCATCGGCGCGGGAGGTCGACGCGCGCACGGATCTCTACTCGCTCGGCGTTGCGATGTACGAGATGATCACGGGTGTTCTGCCCTTTGAGGGGAAAACCCCGCTCGAAATCGCGCAAAAGCAGGTGAGCGAGCCGCCTCCGCCCCCCTCGCAGCTCGTCCCCGGGATGTCTCCCGGCCTTGAGGAGATTATTCTCACCGCGATGCAGAAAAACCCGGACGATCGCTTCTCCTCGGCGGAGGAAATGCTCTCCTATGTGCGCAAAGTCGAGCGCAATCCGCGCGCCAATCTGCACATTCGCACCGGGCGCCTTGAGGTGACCGAGGGCGGCAAGACGAAAAAGCGCCGCCACGCCTCCTTTCTCAAACCCTCGCGCTATCACGAGGAAAAGCGCTCGAACCTGCCGATCATTTTGGGCGTGTCGCTCGCCTTTCTCCTTGTCGGTCTGGTTACCGGGTACTATGTCGCGAGCGACCTCTTCTCAAAAAGCGCGCTCAACTTTTTCAAGAGCGACAAGACCGAGGAGGTGACGGTCGGCAGCTACGCCGGCTCCCCCTACGACGACCTCATGCAGGCCGACCTCACAATGGACGGCGTTTCCTTTGATGTCACTTACGAGTTTAGTGAGGAAACGCCCGCTGGCACCGTGATGGCGCAGGATCCGCTCCCGGGCGCTGTGCGCAAGGAGGGGAATTTCACTTTGCACCTCACCGTCTCCAAGGGCCCCGAGGTCACCGCGATGGACAACGTGACGATGAAGGAATACCGCGCCGTCAAGATAGATCTGCTGAAGCGCGGCTATGTCGTCAATGTTGAGAAGGTGGAGAGCGACGTCTTCGACGCGGGGGTTATTCTCTACTCCGACCCGGCGGCGGGCGAACCGCTCTCCCCCGGGCAGATCGTGACGCTGACCGTTTCGCGCGGGGTGGACATCACCTATGTCACCGTGCCGGATGTGCGCGGGATGACCTCTGCCGAGGCGTCCGCGAAAATCGTCGAGGCGGGGCTGCGCGTCGGTGAGATTTCCCCGGGAGAGCCGGGCGAGACGCCGGACATCGTCCTCTCGCAGAGCCGCACCCCCGGGCAGGTCGTCCCCGCTGGCAGCTATGTCGGGCTCACGGTGACCTCCTCCGCGGCCCCCGCCCCCGAACCCGCCCCCGATACGCCCCCGGCGGATCCCGCCGCGAGCGGCTGACGCGCGCCGCGCCCCAAGGAGGCTCGCCACGCGCTATCGCTTCGAATCTGCCGCGCGCCGCACGCCCGCCCCGGCATTTTTTTCGTTTTCTCTTTTTACTGCAATGGATTCTTCCCGCAGGGAGCACACGCGCAACTTTTGCATTATCGCGCACATCGACCACGGCAAATCGACCCTCGCCGACCGGCTGCTTGAGCTGACCGGCACGGTTCCCGCGCGCGAGATGACCGAGCAGCTGCTCGACAATATGGATCTCGAGCGCGAGCGCGGCATCACCATCAAGGCGCGCGCCGTCACCCTTCTTTACGACGCGCCGAGCGGGGAGCGCTACCGCTTCAACCTCATCGATACGCCCGGCCACGTCGACTTCGGCTATGAGGTCTCCCGATCGCTTGCCGCCTGCGAGGGAGCAATCCTCGTTGTCGACGCGACGCAGGGCATTCAGGCGCAGACCCTCGCGGGAGCCTACCTTGCCGACGGCGCGGGCCTTGAGATTCTCCCGGTCATCAACAAAATCGATCTTCCCGCGGCGGATGTCGACGGCACGCGCCGCGAAATTGAGGAGGTCATCGGCATCCCCGCGATGGACTGCCCCGCGATCTCCGCGAAAACCGGTCTTCATGTGGAGGATGTGCTCGCCGCCGTCGTGCGCGACATCCCCGCCCCGCGCGGGGAGGAGAGCGCGCCGCTGCGCTGCCTCATTTTCGATTCAAACTACGACCCCTACCTCGGTGTCGTTGCCAATATCCGCGTCATGGACGGATGCCTTCGCGCGGGCGACCGCGTGAGAATGATGCACACCGGCGCGGAGTTTGACGTGGTGGAGGTGGGAGTGATGGAGCCGTTTGGCCTAGCTCCCTGCGATTGCCTTTACCCGGGAGACGTCGGCTATCTGACCGCGAGCATTAAGACGGTGGCGGACGCGCGCGTCGGCGACACGGTCACGCTCGCCGCAAACCCCGCTCCCGAGCCTCTGCCCGGCTTTAAGCCTGTGCAGCCGATGGTTTTTGCCGGGATATACCCGGAGGACGGCGCGAAATACGGCGATTTGCGCGATGCCCTCGAGAAGCTCCAGCTTAACGACGCGGCGCTGACCTTCGAGGGGGAGACCTCGACCGCGCTCGGCTTCGGCTTTCGCTGTGGCTTTTTGGGCCTGCTCCATATGGAGGTTGTCGAGGAGCGGCTCGAGCGCGAGTATTCGCTCGACCTTGTGACGACCGCGCCGAGCGTTATCTACCGCGTCACAAAGCGCGGAGGCGAGATTCTAACCATCGACAACCCCTCCAAGTTTCCCTCGGGCGATGAGATCCTCTCATCCGAGGAGCCGATGGTGCGGGCGAATATCATTACGCCCGCCGAGTTTGTCGGTGGGATTATGGATCTCTGCCAAGACAGGCGCGGCGAGTTTCTCGACATGACCTACCTTGACCAAACGCGCGTCGAGCTGCACTACGACCTGCCTCTGAACGAGATCGTCTACGACTTTTTCGACGCGCTCAAGAGCCGCAGCAAGGGCTACGCCTCGCTCGACTACGAGCTGACCGGCTACCGCGAGAGCAAGCTCGTCAAGCTCGACATCCTGCTCAACGGCGAGCCGGTGGACGCGCTCTCCTTCATCGTCCACGAGAGCAAGGCGTACGCGCGCGCGCGCAAGCTCTGCGAGAAGCTGAAGGAAAATATCCCGCGCCAGCTCTTCGAGATTCCGGTGCAGGCGGCGATCGGCGGAAAAATCATCGCGCGCGAGACGGTCAAGGCGCTGCGCAAGGACGTGCTCGCCAAGTGCTACGGCGGCGACATCAC
>CAZYCC010000004.1:0-17521 GCA_964645985.1 uncultured Lachnospiraceae bacterium
CGCGCGTTTTTGCAACGCAAAACGGCGCGACAACCCGCCCGCGATGAAAATATTGTTCACAACTCTTGACAGAGGCGGGGAAGTGGTGTATACTGTCTCTGTATGATAGGGGGTGGATTCGCAGCGATGTTTTTTCCACAGGTTGAGCAAACGGAGGTTCCCCATGGATTCCAAGATTCTTGTCGTGGACGACGACCCCAGCATTTGCGAGCTACTGCGCGTTTACCTTGAAAAAGAGGGCTTTGAGGTCAAGACCGCGGGAGACGGCGAGGAGGGCTTGAGCTACTTCAAGATGTACTCACCGGATCTCATCCTGCTGGACATTATGCTCCCGAAAAAAGACGGGTGGGAGGTCTGCCGCGAAATTCGCGCGGTCTCCACCGTACCGATCATCATGATCACGGCGAAGGGCGAGGTCTTCGACAAGGTTCTCGGGCTTGAGCTCGGCGCAGACGACTTCGTCACCAAGCCCTTTGATCTGAAAGAGCTCTCTGCGCGCGTCAAGGCGGTGCTGCGCCGCGTCGCCACGCACGACACCGGCGACAGCGATGTCGTACGTTTCGAGAACCTCGAAATCAGCCGGGACAAGTACGAGCTCAAACTCAATGGCGAGGTGGTCGACCTGCCGCCAAAGGAGCTGGAGCTGCTCTACTTCCTCGCGTCCAACGCCAACCGCGTCTACACGCGCGACCAACTGCTCGACAAGGTCTGGGGCTTCGATTACCTTGGAGACTCGCGCACGGTCGATGTCCACGTCAAGCGTCTGCGCGAGAAGCTTGAGGGCGTCTCCGACAAGTGGGGGATTAAGACGGTCTGGGGTGTGGGCTACAAGTTCGAGGCGGTGCAATAATCCGAAAAAAGAAAGAACTGCGCGCGCGCAGTTCTTTCGCTATGCGCAAAATCGCCGCCGCCAATCCCGCGCGGCATCTCCCGCGGGTTTTCCCGTTACTGCTCCTTTTTCCCTTTCCCGTGATGGGGCAGCGCTGCTGCGACGCTCGGCGTCTCCCGCGCCCTCCGCTCCGCTTCCCGCCTCTCGCTTCGCCTCGCTTATGCTGCGCGTATCGCCGTCGCTGCTCTCGTGTGATTTCTCCCGCCTCGGGGAGGAGGTGGCGCGCGCCGCCGCCGCCGGCGCGGACGAGCTGCATATCGACGTGATGGACGGCGTGTTCGTCCCGAACATCACGGTGGGGCCATGCGTTATCGCCGCGATTAGCCGCCGCACGGCGCTCCCGCTCGATGTGCACCTGATGATCACAAACCCGGGGCGCTATATCGGCGCGTTCGCCGACGCGGGCAGCGACATCCTCACGATCCACGCCGAGAGCGCCGACCCCGCCTCTATTACCGCCGCTCTGCGCGAAATTCGCGCACGCGGGATGCGCGCGGGGCTCGCGCTGAATCCCGAAACCCCCGCCGATATGCTACCTCCTTTTCTCCCCCTCCTCGACCGCGTCCTTGTGATGTCGGTGCACCCGGGGTTCGGCGGACAGGCGTTCCTGCCGCAGGCGCTGCCGAAGATCTCCGCCTGCCGCGAGAGCATCGACGAGAGTGGCCTCCCCGTCGAGCTCTCGGTCGATGGCGGGATCACTTTGGAGAATGCCGGAGAGGTCGCCGCCGCCGGCGCGAGCGTCGTTGCCGCCGGATCGACGGTTTTCCGCGCCGCGGATATGGCGGGGGCGATTGCTGCTCTTCGCCGCGCCGGGCAGTGACCTCGCGCGCATAGGACCGGGGGGCAGCCGGCAAGCCGCCGCACCGCCGGAAAATCGGCAAAGAGAGGCAAAGAGACGAAAAAGCGCGCTCGCGAAATTCCATTGAAAAATCACCCCCGCAGTGGGGGTGTTTTTATATCCCGCGCGCCGTGCAAGCCGCGCACACGCCGCGCGAATATCACTTCGATAGAGGGAGGCGGAAGGTGAACGCGCAGTACTTCCCCTCCTCACTTTCCACGGTGATGTCCTCGCCGTGCGCGACAAGAATTGTCTTCGCGATGTACATCCCGAGCCCCACCCCGCTCTTGTCGAGCCCCCGGCTCTTGTCCGCCTTGTAAAACTGCTCGAAAATGTGCGGCAGATCCTCCTTTGATATGCCCTGTCCCTCGTTGTAGACGACGATTGCCACCTTGCGCGCGCGGTTTTCTGCCTGTACCGAGATGCGCAGCAGCCCGCCCTCCCGCGAGAACTTGACCGCGTTGTCTATTAGGTTGTACAGCACCTGATGAATCGCGTCCTCGTCTCCCACGGCGAGGATGTTGTCCTGCGAGCAGTCGAACTCCACCTCAAGGTGTTTGCCGTCAATTTTCTCCTCAAAGGAGAGGAGAATTTGCCGCGCCGTCTCACAGATGTCGAAGGGCGCCATTTTGAACTTGCGCTCTCCCGCCTGGATGCGCGTGACGTCGAGCAGAGAGCTGACGAGGCGCGAGAGGCGCTTCACCTCGGCGCTGACGATGCCGAGGTAGTAGGTGGTCTTCTCCGGCGGAATCACGCCGTCGAGGATTCCGTCGACAAAGCCGGAGATCGAGGTCATTGGGGTGCGCAGATCGTGCGCCACGCTCGAGATGAAGCTGTCGCGCTTTTTCTCCAGTTCATCGAGCGACTCCGCCATATGGTTGAAGGCGTCGGCGAGCCCTGCAACCTCGTCGCTGCCGCCGGTCTCAACCCGCACTGAAAAGTCACCCCGCGAAAAGCTCTCCGCCGCCCGGCACATCTTGCGTATCGGCGTGCTGATGCGCTCGCTGAGGACATAGGACGCGAGCAGCCCCGCGACCATAACGATGACGCAGGCGGTGATCATCGTCGACATCATACGGCTGACGAAGGAGGACATTTCGCTCGCCGAGGAGACGGCGAAGACCGCGCCCGCCGGCTGCTCCGCCGCGAGGTTCAGCCCGAGCTTGACCCCGTAGATGACCTGCTTCTCCTCGAAGAGATCCCCTAAGGTACCGACCTGCGAGACGCTGCCTTGCGCGGGATCGAGCACTTTTCCCATCACATCAGAGGGCAAGCGGCCGTGCAGCCCCTCGCTGTTGCTGTCTGTAATGAGAATCGCGCCCTCGCGATCGACGAGGAAAACGCCGAAGTTGCTGTAATCCGAGACGGCGGACATCCCCGCCGCGAGCGACGCCCGCTCGGTGAGGAGAAATCGCGCGGGGTCGGCGGCAATGCCCTCCTCCTCAAGGCGGGAGAGGTAAGCGTAGTAACTTTTGTTGACCATTTCCTTGACGTTCTCGGCAGCGTTGGTAACGGCGGCGGTTTTCTCATCGCGCGCGTAGTCGGAGACCATCACGCCGAGAACCACCCCGAGCAGCGTGAAGCTGACGAGGAAAATCACCATAAAGGCGGAAATATAGCGGGCAAAAACGCTTTTGAACATAGTGCCGCCGGGGAAGAGGATTCGGCGAAGCCGAAAAGAGGCAAGCGGGGAAGAGTCGGGGGATTGGCGCAAAAAGCTCTCGCGCGAGAGGGCCGCGCAGCGGCGCGCGAGGGAAGCGCGGGAGATTGAGAAATGAACTTTTTTGAAAAAAGGAAAACTGCGCCGCCGCGAGAGGCTTGCGAGAATGCTTCAGAGCGGCGCCACGCTCGTCTTTTTCGCGATGAGCGCGACGGCGTGGGCGGCGATACCCTCGCCCGCCCCGGTGAATCCCAGGCCCTCCTCGGTGGTCGCCTTGACCGAAACGGCGTCCTGCGGCAGTCGCAGCGCCTCGGCGAGCGCGCTGCGCATTTGCGCGATATACGGCGAAAGGCGCGGGGACTGTGCGATAACCGTCGCGTCGATGTTGACCGGCGTGTAGCCCGCCGCATCGAGCATTTCGCGCACGCGCGCGGCGAGCGAAAGACTGTTCGCCCCCGCATAGGCCGGGTCGCTGTCCGGGAAGTGAACGCCGATGTCGCCGAGCGCCGCCGCGCCGAGGAGCGCGTCCATCACCGCGTGTGTGAGAACATCGGCATCCGAGTGCCCAAGCAGACCCCGGTGAAACGGGACGCGCACCCCCCCGAGAATAAGCGCGCGCCCCTCCCCGAGCGCGTGCACATCATATCCATGCCCCACGCGAAAGGGCAATGCTGAAGAAGAAATCATAAGCAAAAAAATGACAAAGAGAACGGGAGAACTCAGTTTTGACCTCCCGCGCCTGCTTTACGAATCCGCCCCTCGCCGGGTTCATCGATGGAAGAAGAGAGGGTGTATTCCGATCCGACAATTCTCGCGCGCTGATCTCCCGCCGGGTGTTTTTCGTGCACCCGCCTCTTCTTGGGGTATCGATGAAGCAGACCGAGGAGTGCGCCCGCGCCGCCCCCGCGCGCGTCGCGCCTCGCGAATTCTCTCACACCCCGCGCAGCCTCTTTGCGGGATAATCCCGTTTCCCCGCGCGCATCGTGCCTCGCGAATTTGTGATAAACGCGGATAACACTTTTGTCGCGCTCCCGAACGCGCCGCGTGCAACTGCCTGACGAGGACGCTCGCGCCGCGTCGCTCGCCGCGCGCTTCGATGCGGTGAGTGCATCGCGAGCTGTGACGTCCGCCCTCTCGCGAAGGCGGGTGAGCCATCCTCGCGCAAGGTGGGGCTACCCTTTCATGAATGTGGTGTGGATCGCCTCTTCACGAGTGCAGAGAGAGCCGCCCGCTCGCGATGGCAATGCGCCTCTACTCCCCCCGCGCGTGCAGGATCGCCTCGGCGAGGATGAGGTCGCTTGGCGTTGTGATTTTGATGTTCTCGCGCGAGGTCGGTGTCAGGCGGCAGGAAACGCCCAGCCTCTCGACGAGCGCGCAGTCGTCGGTGAGGGTTACCCCGAGCGCTCCTGCGCGCGCGGCGCGCGCGAGCGCCTCGCGGTAGAGCGCGAGGCGAAAGGCCTGCGGCGTTTGCACGAGAACCGCGCGCGCGCGCTCCGGCTCCTCGCCGGGGAGAGTGAAACCCTCGCGCGCGACCTTGACCGTATCGGTGCAGGGGGTGGAGGCGGTCGCCGCGCCGAATGTGATCGCGTCGCTAATGACGCGGTCAATCTCCTCCGCTGTGACAAGCGGGCGGCATCCGTCGTGAATGGCTACGACGCGGCAGCTCGCGGGCAGCGCGGCGACCCCCCGTTCGGTCGACTGCGCGCGCGTCTCCCCGCCCGGGACGATTGCCGCCCACTTCGATAGAGCATAGCGCGCACGGTAGTCCGCGAAGAGCGGTATCTCCTCCTCGCGCGCAACAACAATAACGAGATCCACCCGGCGTGAGCTCTCTATAGCGCGCGCGGCGCGCACGACGACCGGAACCCCCGCGAGCTTTCGGTGCGGCTTGCGCGGCCCCTCGCCCATGCGTGAGCCTTCTCCCGCAGCGAGCAGCAGCGCGCAGACCCGCCCCTCGCGCCGCTCGCGAAAAAGCACCCCCGCGTGGGGGCTCCCCTCCTCGCGGGAGGACGGATGATCGTTATTCATCCCTTTGACCAAAGTAAAACTCAACTTTATGCAGCGCGACTCCGCGCAAAGTATACACCCCGCGCGCACTTTTTTCAAGAGCGCGGCAAATTCGGCGAGCGGAGCGCACGAGGGGGCAGCAGCGAACGGGTGAGTAGCGCGAAACTGCCGCCTTTGCCGCCGTGCGGTTTTCTCCCCAAATTCGGGGCGGTCGCGCGAGGTGCGCGGCGAGCGGCGCCCGCCTCCCCCTCATTTTTCTTCTTTTTGCGTTTGCAAATTCTCCCCGATTGTGCTATACTAATAATGGTGTATTTTAGGGAGCGGGTGCGGCATTTCTCGGCGAAATTCTTGCGGAGGGCGGTTCTTTGGAGAAGATCGGCAGCTTTTTTCGCGAACTGTGGGACTTCGTCCTGACACAAGCGAAGGGCATCGGCGTGATGGATGTCGTCGACATCCTTCTCGTCGCGCTGCTGCTCTACTATCTCTTCAAATTCATCCGCGGCAAGCGCGCGGGGCGACTGCTCGTCGGGGTGCTTTTTCTCATTGTCCTGCAAGCGATCAGCCGCAGTATCGGGCTGGTTTCGGTCAATTATCTGCTGCAAAATGTCTACCAAGCGGGCATTCTCGCTTTGATCGTCGTCTTTCAGCCGGAGCTGCGCGCGATGCTCGAGCAGGTGGGCAACGGATCGAACATCATTAAGAAAGGCAAGCGCGCGCGCGGCAAGCTCGAGACAATCATCGATGAGATTTGTACCGCCTGCGTCGAGATGTCGCGCGAGAAGACAGGCGCGCTCATCGCGATCGAGCGCTATTCCCGCCTCACCGATTACGCCAACCCCAAGGGAACCCTCCTCGACGCGGACATCACCTCCTACCTTATTCGCAATATATTTTTCAAAAATTCGCCCCTGCACGATGGCGCGCTAATCATTCGTCTGCCGCGCTTGTACGCCGCCGGATGTATGCTCCCCCTCTCAACCAACGAGGAGATTTACGAGACCTACGGCACGCGCCACCGCGCGGCGATTGGTCTAACCGAGGAGACCGACGCGATAGTCCTCGTCGTCTCGGAGGAGACCGGGGGGATTTCTCTTGCCTACCGTGGCAGTCTCTATACCGGCTGCAATGCTGCGTGCCTGAAGGCGGCGATCATAAAGTTACTCTTTGGCGAGAAAAAGCCCCGCGCCAAGGGCGGCAAGCGAAAGAAAGAAAACCGCACCCCGGGCGCCTTGCCCGAGGCCCCGGAGGCAAGCGGACAGGCCGCGCAAAGCGCGGGCAAGCCCTCCATGACCTCTCCCTTGGAGATGCCGGATTCGCCACGCCCCGCGGGAAAGTCCGCCGCCGCGGCGCGCGCCCCGAAAATGAGCGCGAAGGATCTCCCCCCCGGCCCCCGGCAACCCCGGGGACCCCGGTAAAACCGGTAATCCCGAAAAATCCGAGAAAGTCGACTAAACCGACAATCCTACCGACCCCGCCGTCATCCCGAACCGCCCGGAAGGGCGGCGCCGCGAGAAACTTTGCAGCTCCTCCCTTATCCGGCAGCTTTGGCAAAGTTCGCTTAGGCGGCAGCTTTGATTATGCCGCCGACCTCGCCGCCCTCGCGCGAGGCCGCTCCCGCAAGAGCGGCAGACGATCGCGCGGCGAGCTTCCCCTTTTTCCCTGAAAACCCGCCCAAAGGAGGTTTGCTGTGAGCGAGCGCATCGATGAGAGTGCGAGAAACCGCACCATTCGCGACATCGCGGACTTAGATAGCGACCTCTCCTCGGGCGGCGGCGAAGGCCTCGCGCGCGATCCGCGCATGAAAAAGGGCGACATCATCGCGCTTGTCCTGTCGGTTCTCGTCGCGCTCTCGCTCTGGTTTTATGTGATGGCGGTCGACTCGCCGGACGCTGAGCAGGACTTCACCGGAGTGAGCGTCGAGCTGCGCGGCGAGTACGAGATGCGCGCCGAGAAGGGCTGGTCGCTGATCACGACCGGAAGCCGCACGGTCGATTTGATGCTGCGCGGAAAAAAATCGCTTTTGTCCGGTCTATCGAGCGAGGACATCCTCGCGTTCGTCGATCTGTCGAAAATCGAGAGCGCGGGGCGCAGCGAGCTGCCGATTGAGTACGAGCTGCCCGAGGGGGTCACTTGCCTTAGCGAAAAGAGCATGGCGGTCGAGGTCGACGAGCTGCTCGAGCAGCGCGTTCCGGTTGAGCCGGTGCTGACCTCCTACTCGACCGGCACCGACTATGCGGTCGGCAGCTTGCAGTGCAACACCGCCGAGATTACGGTAAGCGGCCCCGCGCGGGAGCTGGCGCGCGTGGCGAGTGCGCGCGCGATCGTCGATATGGAAAACCGCGCACTCACAGACAGTTTCACCGCGACGGTGATGCCGGTTCTCTGCGATGAGAACGGGCAGCCGGTCGTCTCGGACGCGCTCTCCTTCAATGTCGACAATGTCGCCGTCACCGTGCCGGTCTATCTCTACAAGACAGTAGACCTCACGCTCGACTATAAGTACGGTTATTTCACCTCCGACAACATCGCCCTTACCATAGACCCCGCGAGCATTCGCGTCTACGGCGCGCCCGCGACGGTCTCCTCGCTGCGCTCAATCACCCTCGCCACGCTCGATGAGACGACGGTCACCGACGATATGCTGAGCAAGTACACGATTCCCCTCCCCGCCGGAGTGACGGCGGCGGACGGCACGCAGGACGCGACGGTGACGCTTCACCATGTCGGCACGACCGTTCGTACGGTGACCGTGCAGTCCTCCGACATCGTCATCCACGGGGGAGAGGGGCTCAACTACCGCATCAAGGAGCCGAGCGTCGACCTTCGACTGCGCTGCGATGAGGATCGCGCGGCGACGCTCACCGCGGCGGACCTCGCGGTGTCCATAGACCTCGGTACCGCGCTGGACAAGACCGAGGGCACCATACAGAAGACGCTGACCGTCGGAATACCGGGCGGCGCCTCGCCCGAGATTTACCTCCTCGAGCCGGATGCCTGCCGCGTCACGGTCGAGCTGCTCCCGCCCGAGCCATCAAGCGCCGCGGCGCAGGAATAGGCGCGCGCGGGAAAAAATCGGCAAGGCAAAGCGAACAAAGCCCGAGAAAAACCGCAGATCCGCCGCGCGCCCGGATTCTGTCTTCCCGCGCTATTCTCGCTTTCGCCGTAGGAGTTCTCGGCTCCCCGCGTGATCTGCGCCTGCCTCGAAGCGGCGGGGCATCGCTTTTTGCAAAATGAGCGCCGTCCTCTCGAGCGGTCGTTTCTCCATAGACTCGCTCGGCGATCCATACCCGACCCCTCTCCCCGGCACACCCGGGGAATTTTGCCCGAGAGGGTTCCACCTCTCATGTGAAACGCCGTACATCGCCCCAGCGGCGCGGGCGCCCGGCCCGGTGGGTTTCGCCCCTCCATTCCCGACCCCCCTCACCCCCGCGCCCGCGCTCCTCTTCGTCCGCCCCCGCGAGATTTTTCGCTGCCCCATCGCACCCCGCGCCGCCCTTCGTTTTTCGCGCTCTACCGCGCTCCTCACGCCCGAGCCCGCGTCACCTTCCCCGCGCGGCGCAGTTTATGTTGTCCCGCGAGATTTCACGCCTCCCCCCGCCGAATCGGCTCTCTTTTCGCGCCTTCGCCCCTCACACCCTAAGCCCTCGCCCTATGTTTCGTTATCTTTTTCGTGACATCGCGGTTCCTGTGAGCGCGGGAGAGGCGGCGGCCCTTGCGCGCGCGCAGGAGCTTGCGCGGTGCGCCGGCGGGGAGGTGCTCTCATCGTCACTTTATCACCGCGCGCTTGACGCGCGAAGGAAGAGCGATCTGCGCTTCGTCTGCGCGGTTGAGCTGACGCTCGCCGCGCCACTCCCGGACGAGCGATTGCCAGACCTTCACGCTTCGCCCTTGCGCGAGGAGAGCTTCGCTCCTTGCCCGGGGAAGGAAAAGCTGCCCTCGCGCCCGGTAGTCGTCGGGTTCGGCCCATGCGGGATGTTCGCCGCGCTCGCCCTCGCCGAATACGGCTACCGTCCGCTTGTCCTTGAGCGCGGCGGGGACATCCCCGACCGCGAGGCGGCGGTTTCACGCTTTTTTCGCGAGAGGGTGCTCGATGAGGAGTGCAATGTTGCCTTCGGCGCGGGCGGCGCCGGCACCTTCTCGGACGGCAAGTGTGTGACGCGCATCGGCGATCCGCTCTGCCGAACGGTTTTGAGCCGCCTCGTTGAGTTCGGTGCGCCGGAGGATCTTCTAAAGCTCGCCAAGCCCCACATCGGTACCGACAACCTGCGCCGCGTCGTCGCGAATCTTGCCGCGCGCGTGACCGCCTCGGGCGGGGAGATTTGCTATCGCACGAGGGTGACCGATCTTCTCCTGCGCGGTGGGCGTGTCGCCGCTCTTCAAACCACCGCAGGAGAAATCCCCTGCGGCGCGGCGATCTTTGCGACAGGACACAGCGCTTCCGATGTTGCCGTCATGCTCGCGCGCGCCGGCGCGAAACTTTCCCCAAAGGATTTTTCGGTGGGCCTGCGCATCGAGCACCGCCAGAGCGACCTTGACGAGGCGCTGCTCGGGCGCGATGCCGACATTTCTCTCGTTGGGCACGCCTCCTATGCCCTCTCGCACCGAGAGGGCGAGCGCGGGGTCTACACCTTCTGTATGTGCCCGGGCGGGCAGGTCGTCGCGGCGGCGAGTGAGGCGGGCGGCGTTGTCGTTAACGGAATGAGCCGCTACGCGCGCGACGGCGAGAACGCGAATAGCGCGCTCGCCGTCTCGGTTCTGCGGCGTGACTACGGCAGCACGCCCCTCGGGGGGATTGCCTATCGCATGGAAATCGAGCGCGCCGCGTTTGCCGCGGGCGGCGGTGATTATTTCGCGCCGGTGCAAACCGTCGGCGATTTTCTCGAGGGTACTTCCGGCACCCGCCCGCGCGCCATTGTCCCAAGCTATATGGGCGGCAAGGTGCGCCCCGCCGACCTTGCGGAAATTCTCCCGCCCGGTGTCACCTCGCTCCTGCGCACCGGCATTCGCCTCTTCGGGCGCAAGATCCGAGGTTTTGACCGCCCGGACGCCCCGCTCACGGGCGTGGAGACGCGCACTTCCTCTCCGCTTCGCGTTGATCGAGACCGCGAAACGCTGACCTCCCCCCTCGCCGAGAACCTTTATCCCGGCGGAGAGGGCGCGGGCTACGCGGGCGGCATCGTATCCGCCGCCGTCGACGGCCTGCACCTCGCGAAAAAGATTATCGAGCGCTACGCCCCGCCGACGTGACTGCCTCTTCGCGAAAACTCGCGCTCGCCGTTTGCAAGAACGGATTCGCGCGCCGCTCTGAGCCGGATTTTCGCCGGCCGCGGTGAAAATTCGTGCGCACTCTCGCGCTTTTCTTGCCCCCCGCACCTCCGCGCCGCCTATTTCCCTCTCTTTTGAGGTATCGCTTTGTCTGCTGAACCGGGTTTGCTCTCCTATTCACCCCCGCCGCTCGCCTGCGAGGAGCGGGCGAGCGCGCTTGCCGCGGAATTGGGGCTTCTGCCCGAGACGGCGGCGCTTCTTCTCGAGCGCGGCGTCACCACCCGTGAGATGGCGCGAGACTTCTTCCGCCCGTCGATCGACCTCTTTCACGACCCCTTTCTCCTACCGGATATGGACAAGGCGGTCTGCCGCGTTGAGGAGGCGCTCACCGCCGGCGAGAAAATCCTCGTCTACGGCGACTATGATGTCGACGGCATTACCTCGACGGCACTTCTCGTTTTGTATCTGCGAGAGCGTGGCGCTGACCCCGGCTATCTCATCCCCGACCGGCAAAAAGAGGGTTACGGTATCAGCGAGGACGCGGTGCGCGGCATTGCCGATAGTGGGGTGCGCCTCCTCATCACGGTGGACAACGGCGTGAGCGCCGCGCGCGAGGTTGCGCTCGCCGCCTCGCTCGGTGTCGACACGGTAGTTACCGATCATCACACTCCGACGGGGCAGTTGCCGCCCGCGCTCGCCGTCGTCAACCCGATGCGCGCCGATTCCCGCTACCCCTCCTCCTCGCCCGAGAACAGCGCCGTCCCGGTGCCGCCGGCAAGCCTCTCGGGAGTGGGCGTCGCGCTCAAACTCGTTTGCGCATTGGAGATGCGCCGGAGTGGTCTTTGCCTCGCGGACGCCGCCGAGCGCGTGATGCGCGCCTATGGAGACCTTGCGGCGATAGGTCTACTTGCCGATGTCATGCCGATGTTCGGCGAGAACCGCTACCTTGTATCGCGCGGGCTTGCGATCGCCCGCGAGAACCCGCGCCCGGGCCTGCGCGCTCTCTTGCAGACCGGGGAGAGGGACGGCAAAGATCGGCCGCTCACCTCTACCGCGGTGAGCTTCAATCTCGCGCCGCGCCTCAACGCGGCGGGCCGCCTTGCTAGTGCCGGGGTCGCGGTCGAGCTGTTCCTCACAAGCTCCTCCTCCGACGCGCGCCGCATCGCCGATTCGCTCAATCATTTAAACGACGAGCGCCGCCGCCTCGAGGGGGAAATCTTCGATCAGGCGCGGGAGATGATAGAGGCGCTGCCTTCGGGCGAGCGGGTTGCCGTACTCGCGCGGGAGGGCTGGCATCAGGGCGTTATCGGCGTTGTCGCCGCGCGCCTCTCCGAGCGCTACCGCCTGCCGGTCATTCTCATCTGCCTTGAGGGCGACACCGGCAAGGGTTCGGGGCGCAGCATTCCGCCCTTCAGCCTTGTCGACAGCCTCGCCTCCTGCTCCGATCTTCTGCTGCGCTTCGGTGGGCACGCGCTCGCCGCCGGCTTCACTCTCCGACGCGCGTGCTTGCCCGAGTTCACTGCTCGCATTCGCGAGATGGCGCGCGAGGCGCTGCCCGAGGGCGGCGAGCAGCCGGCAGTTGCGGCCGATATGCTCCTTTCGGCGAAGAGCTTATTTTCCTCCCCGGGCAGCGCTCTTCGCCTCGCCGAGGAGCTCGCTCTCCTTGAACCCTATGGTCTTGGCAACCGGCAGCCGATTCTCGTCTGCGAGAATCTCACGGTGCGCGAGGTAGTCCCGCTCTCGGGCGGGAAGCATACAAAGCTTCTCGTTGCGCCGCCTCCCGCGGGCGACGATCTTGACGCGCTCCTCCCGCCCCCGACCCTGCCGCTTCTCCTTTGGGGGAGGGAAACCGACTCTTGCGGCATTCTCCCGGGAGACTGCATCGACGCCGCCTTTTCGCTTGAAATTAACGAGTTCGCCGGAACTCGCACCCCGCAGCTCATCGCGAAGGAAATCGGCTACGCGGGGGAGACGCGCGCGCGCATCTCACGCGAGGAGGCGCTCACCCGTCACCTCATCGGCGGCGACCCCCTCCCCGAGGGGTTTTCCCCGACGCGCGATCCGCTCTCGCTTCTTCCTGCGCGGCGCGACTTTGTCGAGATTTACACCTATCTGCGCGGGATAACCGGCGGCGGGGAGATCATCGTCTGCGCGCGCAATCTGACCGTCCTTTCCGCGCGAATGACCGGCGGAGCGCCGATGCCGCCCACCCGCGCGCGCCTCGCTCTCGCCTGCTTTGCCGACGCGGGGATTCTCGAGGTTAAGCTGCGCCAGACCTATCCCGAAACGCTCTCGGTGAAACTCTGCACCCTTCCCGCGCGCGCGAAACGCGACCTTGAGCAAACCGACACCTTCCGTCGCGCCCGCATCGCTCTGCGCTCTCTCGCCGAGAGCTAAGCGCGCGCCACGGCGCTCCGCGTATCCCTCGCGCCGCTCCTCTCCGCTCGCGCGCGTACCCTCTGCGACATTGCGCCTCGCCGCACGCCGAGGTCAAAGCCGGCTCGGCGCACTGACGCTCCCGCGCCGCATCACGAAAACTCCCGCCCTTTTGGCGGGGCCGATTATCGAGTTCCTTTATGTTCAGTTTTTCATCTGATTTCCCCGATGATCCGAGCGGTGCCTCGCTCCCTAACGACACGCCCCTCGGCGCGGAGGCGAACTCCGCCCCCGCCCCGGAGGAGGACCGCTTCGCGCCTATTGCGGGGCTGCTTTCGAAGCTCGAGAGCAACCGCGGCAAGCACTACGACTTCCCCAAAATAAAGGACGCCTATCTCTTCGCGAATGAGCTGCACGCCGGGCAGAAGCGGGTGAGCGGCGAGCCCTACATCTCTCACCCTATAGCCGTCGCCGAGATTGTCGCAGAGCTTGGGCTCGACACCGACTCGATCTGCGCCGCGCTCCTGCACGACACGGTGGAGGACTGCTCGGAGAAGGTCTCGATTGAGATCATTCGTGAGCGCTTTGGCGAGCAGACCGCCATGCTTGTCGACGGTCTAACTAAGCTCGTGCAGCTGCCCTTCTCGGAAAAAGACGACCCCCTCGCCAAGGACGAGCAGGACATTGAGAACTTGCGCAAGATGTTCCTCGCGATGTCAAAGGACATCCGCGTCATCTTCATCAAGCTCTGCGACCGCCTGCACAATATGCGCACGCTCGACGCGAAGCCCGAGAACAAGCGCCGCCTCACGGCTCTGGAGACGATGCAGGTGTATGCGCCGCTCGCCCATCGCCTCGGTATCCAAAAAATCAAGCAGGAGCTGGAGAACCTGTCCCTATCTTACCTCGACCCGATCGGCTACGCCGAGGTGCAGAAGGACATCGAGCGCCGCTATGGGCAGAACCGCGACTTTTTGCGCAGCGCGCGCGTCACCATCGAGGAGAAACTGCGCGAGCAGGGCTTTCGCTATATGCTCGAGGGGCGCGTGAAGTCTGTCTACAGCATCTACAAAAAGATGTACGAGCAGGGCAAGAGCTTCGATGAGATCTACGATTTTTACGCCCTGCGCATCATCACCGAGACAGAGCTCGACTGCTACACCATCCTTGGGATCATCCACGATATGTTCAAGTCGATGCCCGGGCGCTTCAAGGACTATATCTCCACCCCGAAGACCAATATGTACCGATCGCTTCACACCACGGTTATCGGGCGGGAGGGCATTCCCTTCGAGGTGCAGATCCGCACCTATGAGATGCATAAGGTCGCCGAGTACGGTATCGCCGCGCACTGGAAGTACAAATCCGGCGAGCAGAGCGACGCCGATATGGACAAGAAGCTCGAGTGGATCTCCAAGCTTGTCGAGGACGAAAAGGACACGATGGACCCCGACGAGTTCCTTCGCAGCCTGAAAATCGATATGTTTCAGGACGAGACCTTCGTCTTCACGCCGAAGGGGGATGTCATCACGCTGCCGGTCAACTCCACGGTCATCGACTTTGCCTACGCCATCCACTCGGAGGTCGGCAACCACATGGTCGGCGCGAAGGTCAACGGCGTCATCACCCCGATCGACAGCAAGCTCGAGAACGGGCAGATCGTTGAGATCCTCACCTCCTCCTCGGCAAAGGGGCCGAGCCGCGATTGGCTGAAGATCGTGCGCACGGGCGAGGCGCGCAACAAAATCCGCCAGTGGTTCAAGAAGGAGAAGCGCACCGAGAATATCGCCGTCGGCAAAGCGGAGATCGACCGCGAGTTCCGCCGCTACGGGCGGCCATACACCGAGACACAGAAGAACGAGATCGTCACGGCGGTCGCCGGGCGGCTCGGGATGTCGAGCGCGGACGATTTTTACAACACGGTGGGGTTCGGGGGCCTGTCGGTCACCAAACTCTCAATGAAGCTGCGCGACGAGTTTCTGCGTGTGACGGCGGATAACTCGCCCAAAACTCTGACGGCGGAGGAGGTCGCTGTCAAGCCGAGCAAGAAACACAGCGGAGGCGTTGTCATCGACGGGGTGGAGGGGCTCGCCGTCAAGTTTGCGCGCTGCTGCAACCCGCTCCCGGGAGACAGCATCGTCGGGTTCATCACCAAGGGCTACGGCGTTTCGGTGCACAAGAGCAACTGCCCCAATATCCTAAGTAGCGAGGGCAAGCCAGAGCTATCCGACCGCATCGTCTCGGCGCACTGGGAGCAGCCCTCTCCCGGCAGCGAGGGAGACAGCTTCGACGCGTATATCCGCGTGACGGCGGAGCCCTCGCTCACCCTCATCGCCGACATCGCGCGCGCGCTCGCCGATATGCGGGTGTCGCTGCACCAAATCAGCACGAAAAAGCAGGGCGAGCACGCGCTGCAGGTTTCCCTTACGGTGAGCTGCCGCGGATCGGATCACCTGCGCACCATCCTCGCAAAGCTGCGCACGGTTCCCGGCGTTCTCGAAGCGGAGAGGGGGTATGTCGCATGATCGCCGTTTTGCAGCGGGTAGACCGCGCGCGCGTCTCGGTAGACGGGGTCACCTCCGGGCAGATAGGGCAGGGCCTGCTTGTCCTGCTCGGCGTGAAAGAGGGCGATGAGGGGCGCGACGCGCAGCTCCTCGCAGCGAAAATCTCTTCTATCCGCATCTTCGCCGACGACGAGGGCAAGCAGAACCGATCTCTTCTTGACGTCGGCGGAGAGGTTCTGCTTGTCTCCAACTTCACGCTCTGCGCCAACTATCGCCACGGCAACCGCCCGGACTACCTCGCGGCGGCGAAGCCCGGCGAGGCGGAGGCGCTCTATTTGCGCCTCGCGGAGCTGCTCGAAGAGCGCCTCGGCAAGCCCACGCAAAAGGGCGTTTTCGGCGCACATATGCAGGTGGAACCCATCTGCAACGGCCCCTTGACCATTGTCCTTGACAGCGAGGTGCTCAAAGCGCCGCGCCGCGCCTGACCTCCCGCTTCGCTCTCCCCGAGGCTTCTCCGCTCTTGCACTCCGCTCCCGCGGCCACCCAACTCCGCTCCCCCGACAAATGAAACTCGAGATTCACGGCGACATCAGCCCGAGCTATGTGCAGAACCTCTTTCTGCTCTTTTTCCCGGGGTCGAAGTTCTCCTCCGAGGAGGGGCGCGAGGAGCTGCCTTTCGCGCGCGTCGAGCTATCTACTGACGAGGCGGGGGCGCGCGCCGTCGTCACATTGCGCGATGAGGACGGGCGCGAGGCGAGCGAGGAGGCGTACTGCGAGGCGCACACCGACCACTACCGCCTGAGGCCCGCGCAGCTCGCGGTCGGCACCGCCTTTTGCGAGGCGGGGGAGAAGCTCTTTGCCTACATGCCGCCATGGGGTCTGCTCACCGGCATCCGCCCGGCGAAGCTCGCCGAGGAGCTCTACCGCGAGCTCGGCACCAAGACCGCCGTCAAGAAAATCCTCAAAACCGACTACCTCGTCTCCCCGAAGAAGGCGCAGCTGCTGACCAATGTCGCCGTGCGCGAGCTGCGCAACCTCTCGCGCTTTCGTCCGGATAGCTGCAGCCTCTATATCTCCATCCCCTTCTGCCCGACGCGCTGCGCCTACTGCTCCTTCGTCTCCTACGCGACAAAGCGGCTTCTCTCGATGATCCCCGCCTATCTTGAGCGCTTGCTTCGGGACATCGACCGCATGGCGGATGCCGTCGCCGCGCGGGGGCTGCGCGTGCAGACGGTCTACATCGGCGGCGGGACGCCGACCGTCCTCACCGAGGAGCAGCTCTCACGTCTGCTCGACAAAATCGCCTCGCGCTTCCCGCCGGGGTCACTTCGCGAGTTCACCCTCGAGGCGGGGCGTCCGGATACGCTCTCCGCGCAGAAACTGCGCGCCGCCGCGGAGGCGGGCGTCACGCGCGTCTCGGTTAACCCGCAGACTCTCTCAGATGAGGTTCTCGCCGTGATGGGGCGCGCGCATACCGTGAAGGATTTTTACCGCGGGTTCGACCTCGCGCGCGAAAGCGGCATCCCGGCGATCAATACCGACGTCATCGCGGGTTTACCTGGCGATAGCTTCGAGGGGTTCGCCTTCACCGTGGACAAAATCCTCGCTCTGCGCCCCGAGAATATCACCGTGCACACCTTCTGCGTCAAGCGCTCGGCAGACATTCGGCGGGGGGGCGGGGATATTTACTCGCGCACCGGCGAGGACGCCGTTAAGAGCGTCGACTACTCACAGCTTGCCCTCGCCGGCGCCGGGTACGCGCCCTACTATCTCTACCGCCAGAAAAATATGCAGGGCAACCTTGAAAATGTCGGGTTCACCCTCCCCTCGCACGACGGATATTATAATTCTCTCATTATGGCGGAGAAGCACAGCATTTTCGCGGTCGGCGCGGGCGCGGTGACAAAGCTCGTCTCGGCGAGCGGCAATATCCGCCGCCTGTATATGCCGAAATACCCTTATGAATACCTCGAATCGCAAAA
>CAZYCC010000004.1:17621-44736 GCA_964645985.1 uncultured Lachnospiraceae bacterium
CGGCGCGCCGCGATAGATTTATGCCCCGCGCGAGCGGGAATCACCGCCGCCGCGCTCTCCTTTTCTCTATCTTATATGCCCAAATCCCAACTCACCAATGCGCCCGCCGAGGAGATGCGCCTTGACAAATTCCTCAAAGTGTCGCGCCTCATTAAGCGGCGCACGGTCGCGGGGGAGGCGTGCGAGGAAGGCCATGTGATGGTAGGCGGTCGGGAGGTCAAGCCCTCCCACCGCGTGCGCCCGGGAGACATCCTCGACATCTCCTTCGGCAGCCGTCACCTTCGCGTGCGCGTTCTCTCGGTGCGCGAGAACCCGCGCCGCGAGGAATCCTCCTCCCTGTACGAGGTCCTCGCTGACGATCAGCGTCTATAGTGCCCCTGCCGTAAAAATGAAACCCAAAGCGAATTTTTTCGTCAAGCTCGCCCTTGCGGCTTTCCTGCTCTTCGCGGTCGTCATGATGATGCTGCGTCAGCAGCGGGTGAGCGATCTGCGCGAAGAGACGCAGGCGCGCGAGCTCGAATTGGAAGATCTGCGCGAGGAGGTCGCCGAGCTGCAGTACGAGCTTGATCTTCCAATCGACGATGAGTATGTCCTGCGCGTGGCGCGCCGCACACACGGGCTCTACCCCTCAGACGCTGTCGTTTTCAACAACGACATCTCAAACGCGGGCACGGAGCCGTAGTGTGCTTCACCATTCCCGCGGCGTGGGAGGGTCTTCCCGTGCGCGCGATCCTACGCCGCCTGCGCGTTTCGCACACGCAGCTTGTGCGACTGAAAGCTCTGCCGGACGGCATTCTTCGCAATGGTTCCCGCGTCACGGTGAGAGCGGTTCTTCACGCGGGAGACGAGCTGTCCCTCCACCTTGAGGATACCGCCCCCGGCAATGTTCTCCCCTCGACATCTCCTGTCCCCGTCCCGATTCTCTTCGAGGACGAGGCGCTTCTCGCGGCGGCGAAGCCCGCCGGGATTCCGACCCACCCCTCGCGCGCGCACCCGCGCGACTCGCTCGAAAGCGTCCTCGCGGCATCGCGCGCGGGCAGGCCGCCCGTCTTTCGCGTGATCACACGCCTTGACCGTGACACGAGCGGCGTTGTCCTCTTCGCGAAGACCGCGCACGCGGCATCCCTTCTCTGCGAGATGATCGGCGAGGCCGCCCGCGCCGCCTCCTGCGATCCCGCCCACGCTCGCGCGCGAGGGAAAGAGGGCGCGCCCATCGGCATTTCTACCGAAACCCTCACGCTCCTCGGCGCTCGTCCTCCCGCCGCGCCTTCCCTTTTCACTCCCGCGGATCCCTTCCTCGGCAAGAGCGTGCGCAAGACCTACCTCGCTTTGCTCTCCGGGGAGCTGCCCGCCGACGGGCGCCTGCGCACCCTCGACACCGGCATACGCCGCGAGAGCGAGGACTCCCCGCGCCGCGTCGTCTGCCCGCCGGGGGAGGGTTCGCGCGCGATCACGCGCTATGAGGTTGTGCGGGTCGTGCGAGATCGCGGGGAGCCGTTCACGCTCGTGCGCGCCTATCCGTTTACCGGGCGCACGCATCAGCTGCGCGTGCACTTCGCGGCGATCGGTCACACCATCCTCGGCGACCCGCTCTACGGCAGCCCGGACAGCCGCATCGCGCGGCAGGCGCTTCACGCAGCGAAGCTCGCTCTCCCGCACCCGCTAACCGGCGAACCGCTCACTCTCCTCGCTCCCCTCCCACAGGATATGCGCGCGCTTCTCGGATAGCGTGCGCTCCCGCCGCTCTTTTCGCGAAATCGCGCGGGGGAGATCGCTCTCGCCTTCCCGCGAAGTTTCCCGCTCCCGCCTTCCCCTTTTCCTTTGACGAAGTTAAAGCAAGTCCTTCGCGCCTATGTCTCGCTGCCGGCGGCGATTTTTCTCGCCCTTGCCGCGCTCTCGCTTGCTGTTCTCGGCATTTCTTGCCTCTCGCCCGCCTTTGCCGACTTTTTCACCCGCAACATCGCGGGTCCGGTGCGCGCGGTGCTCGCGACCGTTTCGGGGATTTTCCCCTGCTCGCTCGCCGAGACGGTGATCCTTCTCCTCCCGCTGTGGATTGCGGCGCTTGTCGCTCATGTCGTTCACCTCTCGCGCGATGGTGATGACGCGCGCCTGCGCCGCTTCTTCGTCACCGCCTTCTCCGCCGTAACGCTCTTCTTCACGCTCTTTATCTTCACTTACGGCGTCGCCTATCACGGCAGCACACTCGATGAGAAGCTCGGCGCGGCGAAGCGCGAGGTCAGCGCCGCACAGCTCGAGCGGACGGCATCGCTCCTTGCCGAGCGCGTCAATACCGAGGCGGAGGAGGTTTCCTTTGTCATGGGCTCCTCCTCGGTGATGCCCTATGACTTTGCCGAGCTCAACCGTCTCCTCAACGATGCCTTTGCGCGCGCCGCCGAGAAATATCCCTTCATTTTCTCCTTCCGCTCACGCTGCAAGCCGGCGCTGCTCTCCGAGGGGATGTCCTACGCGCATCTGCTCGGGATGTACACCTACTACACGGGCGAGGCGAACATCAACGTCGTCTTTCCCGATTATACAACGCCCTATACCTGCGCACACGAGATGTCTCACCAGCGCGGCATCGCGCGCGAGGACGAGGCGAACTTCATGGCGTACCTCGTCTGCCGCGAATCGGAGGATGCCTACATTCGCTACAGCGGCGAGCAGAATCTGCTAGAATATGTGCTAAGCGCCCTCTACTCCGCCGATAAGGCCGCTTATCGGCGGGTGGTCGCCTCCCTCTCCCCGCCCGTTCGGGGCGAGATGCGCGCCTACAGCGATTTTTACGAGAAATACGAGCAGAATAAGGCGGCGCAGGTCACCGACACACTAAACGATCACTTTCTTAAGGCGAACGGGCAGAGCGCCGGGACGCGCAGTTACGGCCTCGTCGTCGACCTCGCCGTCGCCTATTTATTAGATGAGTAAATGCAAAGGAGCCTCTATGGCAACGCAAATCGAAGTGCAAGCGCAAAAGCTCGACCCGCGCGCCATCCTGCCGCGCTACGCGACCGAAGGCGCGGCGGGAGCGGATCTCTTTTCTCTACCTGGGCAGGGGCGCGTGGTCGCGCCGGGGCAGACGTCCTTCTTCCACACCGGGGTTGCGCTCGCCATCCCTGAGGGTGTGGTCGGCCTTGTCTGCGCGCGCAGCGGCCTCGCCGCGAGAAAGGGGCTCGCCCCGGCAAACAAAGTGGGTGTTATCGATTCCGACTACCGCGGAGAGCTGATTGTCGCGCTGCACAACCACGGCACCGCCCCGGTCACCGTCGCGGGCGGGGAGCGCGTGGCGCAGATTCTCTTCCTCCCGGTCGCCGCCGCGCGGATTATCGAGGCAACTTCTCTCCCCGAAACCGCGCGCGGTGCGGGCGGCTTTGGCAGCACCGGCGAAAAGTGAATTTTTCCATGCAAAAAGGTCAGCCTTTGGCTGACCTTTTTTGATCGCGCGCTTCCCGGCGCGAGGGATTTCTCCCCTCGTGTTCCCGCTCTCCCGCGAGGGCTGCCGCTACCGCCGCGTTTTCTTCACTGTGACGCTCTCGCCCCCGTAATACTTAAAGGCGCGCAGCGTCTTCTCGCACACCTCGAGTAGGACGAGCCCCCGCCGCCCGTCCTCGCGGTGAAACTTCACAAAATAAATGTCCTGCGCCGAGAGCGAGGAGACGAGCGAGATTTTCTCATCAAAGTGCTCCGCTTCGATCGCCGCCTTTTCCTCGCCCTCATAGGGCGCGACGCGGTCGATTTGCGACATCTTGATGCGCAGCAGGAGCCTATCTGACTTTTCCCCGTAGATCACCGTCGCGACAAGCTCTCCCCCTTCGATAGCGTACGAGTAGGATAGATCGACATATCGGTAGGTGAAATACCAGACGATCCAGGCGAGTAGGACGCTGATCGCGCCGAGCGCGACGATGAGTAGCCCCGTCCCCGTGATCGCGGCGATCGCGATGATAGCGATGATCACCGCGAAGAACAGCACAAAGTAGAGGATTTTTTGCAGGAGATATTTGCCCTCAACCTTCTTTTTGACCGTGAAATCGGCGACGTTGTCCTTCTTGAAGGTGACATCGTCTCCCTCGACCGTCGAGTTGGAGAATTTCCCGAGCGCAGACGTAATGCGCCGCGCGCCGCTGTCCTTGTCCGCCATAGTTTCCCCGCGTGATCGTTTGGAAAGAAAACCCGCCCACCCCCGATTATACCCCCGCCCGCGTGAAAATGCAAGCTCGCTCGCTCCCCATCCTTTAACCGCAAAGCACATCCCCGGCGCGGCCCCGGCGAGCGATGTTACTTTTTCGCGGGAGACGCTCCCGCGCGCCGCCCCTTGCGGCGATGCCGCAGGAGCAGGAACACCGCGAGCGCGAGCAGCAGACCCGCCGCGATGAGCAGTACCAGTTCAATCGACTGAAACCCAGCGCTCTCGCGGTAGGAGAGATCTATCTCGTTCTCGGCGGCGTAGCTGCGCCCCGCCTCGCACTCGCTCGCGTCGAGGACCAGCCGCTCGCAGTCGGCGAAGGCGTGGTAGCCGATGCGCGTGAGCGACGATGGCAAGCGCACCCGCCCGAGGCGCACGCACCCGCGGAAGGCGAGATCGTCGATCTCGGTAAGATCGTCCGAGAAGGTCACGCTCTCAAGGAGAGTGCACCCCTCAAACGCCGCCTCCCCGATAAAAACGCCGCTTCCCTCCGAGAAGGTCACCTCGTTGAGGTTTTCGCAGTAGGCAAAGGCGTCGCGCTCGACGCAAGAAATACCGGGCGAGAGCGTAACCGATCGCAGCGTGCTGTTGCCGTAGAAGGCGGTCTCGTCTATCGCGACGACCGGCGCGCCGTCGATCTCCCCAGGAATAGTGAGGTTCTTGTCGTATCCCTCGTAGCCGACGATGTGCAGGTCGCCTCTCTCATCGGCGCGGTAGCGGAAGAAGTCGTCGGTCTCGGTGTAGCCGGGAAGCATTGCCCCCGCGAGGATCACCGCGGCGAGCAGGAGCGCGAGAGGGCGAGAAGAAATGGACATAGTCCCGAACATATCATCGGATAAAGAAGGGAAGGGAAGAGGGGGGAGCGCCCCCCTATCTTGACAGCAGCGCCATTTTGTGTTACACTATCGCTCACGGCGAGCGGCACGGTATTGCCCGCCTCGCCGCAAAGAAAGGTGCAGGGCTACTTTTATGAGTGAAAAAAATTCCGCCTCCCGCGCCCCGCGAAGGCACACATCCGAGAGTGGCGATACCTCTCGCGCGGCGGCGCGGCGGGTCGCGGCGGGGGCGATGGCGATCGCGGCTTTGTTTGGCGCAGCGGTTCTCCTCACCGGGTGTGGCGGCAAGCAAAAGAGCCGCGACGCGCTTGGCGAGCTGCTCACAGAGGGGGCGAAACTCGTCGAGACCGACTATACCGCCGACAGCTACGCCGCCTACAAAGAGGCGTACGACCGCGCGATGCGCGCTTATCAGGACAAAAAATCGCGCAAGGAGCTGCTCGACAATTGCAAGAAGGGAATGGAGGACGCGAAGGACGCCCTCGTGCGGCGCGCGAACTTCTCCGCGCTAAACGACCTGCTCGCGCAGGACTTCCCGGAGGAAAACTACACGACCGAGAGCTACGCGCGCTACCGCACCGCCTGGGAGAAGGCGAAAACGGTCAGCGACGCCACCGACTCCAAGCAGTCGGTCGTCAACAGCGCGCGCGATGTTCTTCAAAAGGCGATCGACGCGCTGCAGAAGAAGGCGGACATCTCGCGCCTCTCTTCTCTCGTGATGGAGCTGGTGCCCGAGGCGGAATACACGAGCGCGAGCTACGCCGCATATCTTTCGGTCTACAACGAGGCGCGAGACCTCTATAACCAATATGACGAGGACATGAGCGAGGAGCAGGCGAAGGAGTACGAGCAGAACGTTTCAATTTGCCTCGTTGAGCTGGATGCCGCGATAGCGGGTCTTGAGCGCCGCGGGGATCTCTCCGCTCTTCGCACGCTCTACGAGAAGGCTCTCGCTGTCTACACCACCCCTTCCGAGCAGACTTCCGGCTACGCCCCCGCGCAGTATTATTCCCCCGCGAGCTACAGCGCGCTCGGCACCGCCCTCGACGAGGCGCTTTCCGTCCTCAACTCGGGAGACTTCACGCAGCCGCAGATAGACGAGGTCACGGCGAAGCTGCAAGCGGCGTTTGACGCGCTCGCCAAGAAGACAGACACCGCGGAGCTTGAGGGGTTAATTCTCCTCGCGGCAAAGCGCTATCTCGGCGACCCCTCCGCCTACGAGGAGGCGGGCTATATCGCCCTCAACGACGCGGTCAACGCCGGGAAAGACCTCATCGCCGACGGCAAGAACCCGACCGACGGGGAGGCGCGCGCCGCCTGCACCGCCATCCTCACGGCGGCAGCCGGACTTCGCCCCGCCGCGATCACCCCGCCAACCTACTCCATTGACACCCTGCCGCTCAACTGCGGCAGCGCCCTCACCACGGCGGGAACCTATCTGCGCGATCGCGGCGCGTTCCTCGCCTCGCTTGCGGCTCTCCCGCCCGAGACCGTCACCCTGACGACCGCCGAGGACACGACGATCGCTCTTCTCCCGCAGGGCATTCGCGCGACTTTCGCGCCCGGGCGCGTGGCGCTTACCTTTGCCGATGGAGCGTCGGCGGTCACCGGCGATGGGCGCGCCTGCGCCATCGGGAGCCTGCGGCTCGGCAGCCGCTTCGCGGATGTCGTTAGCGCGATGAACGGAACTCCGACCGAGCTCACTCTCGATGAGAGCGGCAACCTCCTCCTCGTCTACCGGCAGGGCAGCGGCGACCCGCTCACCCTGACGATCACCCTCTCGCTCACCGACGACACGGTTAAGATGATCGTCCTGCAATGACGCGGCAACTACCCTCTCCCTCAAAAACTCGCCCTCGGGCGAGTTTTTGTTCTCTCCGGGGGAGGTTTTCTCTTGCCCCCAAGGGAGAGGGCTTTCACTTGCCTCGGGCGATTTATTTCTCTCCCGCTGGGGAGTTTTTTCTTATCGCCTGTATCGCCTGCAAGTTTTTTCGGTGCTCGCCGGCAAGATTTTTGTTATCGAAATCCCCGCGTGGGCGCGGATCCCGCTCTCGCCCTGCCGCTCCTCGGGCGCGCTTTAGCCGGGAATCACCCCGAGATGCTCGAGTAGGATTTTCACACCCATCAGTGCGAGCAGCACTCCGCCGGCTACCTGCGCGCCCTTGCCGAAGCGCGCGCCGAAAAAGTTCCCGATGCCGACCCCCGCAAGCGACAGCACGAAGGTCACCGCCGCAATGACCGCGCACGAGAAGAAAATGCTGCCCGCAAAGAAGGAGAGCGTCACGCCGACGGCGAGCGCGTCGATACTCGTCGCGACCGCCATCAGCAGCAGTTCCTTCAGATCAAAGCGATACTCCCCCTCGCCCTCCGGCTTTTCGTGAAAGGCGTCGAATATCATCTTCCCGCCGATTATGGCAAGCAGCGCGAAGGCGATATAGTGGTCAATAGCGTCAATATACGAGGCAAAGGTGCGCCCGAGGAAATAGCCGAGCAGCGGCATGAGCCCCTGAAACCCCCCAAAGAAGAGGGCGATAAGCAGGGCGTCGCGCGCCCTCACGCGCGGCATTCTCAGCCCCTTGCAGACCGCGACAGCAAAGGCGTCCGCCGATAACCCTACGGCGATGAGCAGCAGTTCCGGAAAAGACAATAGTGCAAAAAGAAGAAAACCCGCCGCGCGAGGAAAGAAAGCCGCGCGCGGCGCAAAATAGATTGAAAGAAGAACTCCCGCGTCCGCGCGCCATCGCCCGCGGTGCTTCGAACCGGCCGCTTTTGCAGGTAACCCCCGCTCCCCGCTTCGCGGGGTTAGTTCCCTATCTCCCCCTCGAGCTCATCGAGCTCGCGCAGCCAGAGGGAGGCGGAGGCGTCGCTCGGCATGCGCCAGTCTCCGCGCGGGCTCAGTGTCACCGTGCCGACCTTCGGCCCGTCGGGCAGGCATGATCGCTTGAACTGCGAGGAGAAGAACCGCCGCAGGAAGACGCGCAGCCAGTGCAGAATTGTACGCTCGTCGTAGACCCCCGCCCAGGCGTGCGACGCGAGCCGAAAGATCTTTTTCGGGGAGAAGCCGAAGCGCAGGAAGTAGTAGAGGAAGAAGTCGTGCAGATCGTAAGGCCCGACGCTCTCCTCGGTGCGCTGGGAAATCTCGCCGTGAGCGTCCGGCGGCAGTAGCTCCGGGGAGACAGGCGTCGCGAGGATGTCGCGCAGCGTTGCGCGCAGATCCTCATTTTGCGTATCACCTGCAAAATAGGCGACAAGATGGCGCACAAGCGTTTTCGGGATCGAGCAGTTGACCCCGTACATACTCATGTGGTCGCCGTTGTAGGTCGTCCACCCGAGCGCGAGCTCCGAGAGGTCTCCCGTCCCGACGACAATCGCCCCGCAAGATCCCGCGATGTCCATTAAAATTTGCGTGCGCTCGCGCGCCTGCGCGTTCTCAAAGGTAAGGTCCGGGCTGCCGTCATGCCCGATGTCGGCGAAGTGGCCGAGAACGGCTCCTGTAATGTCCACCTCCCGCAGCGTAACGCCGAGGAGGCGGCAGAGCGCGGCGGCGTTGCCTTTGGTTCGGGCGGTCGTACCGAGCCCCGGCATCGTGACGCAGATGATCCCCGCGCGATCCCGCCCGAGCAGGTCATACGCCTTGCAGGTAACGAGCAGAGCGAGCGTGGAATCCAGCCCCCCCGAGATGCCGAGCACCGCGCCGAGGTTTGTTTTCTCGAGGCGTGCCGCGAGGCCATCCGCCTGCATTCTCGTGATGAGGGCGCAGCGCGCAGCGCGCTCCCCCGCGTCATCCGGGACGAAGGGTGTGCGCGAGATTTCGCGGCGCAGCGCGATCTTTTTCACCGGCAGAGAAAAAGAGCGCGTCTCATAGCCGCCCTCGGGCGAGGGGAAGGTCGAGAGGCGCTGCCGTTCGGCGAGAATCCGCCCCAAATCGACATCGGCGACCGCGATGCCGCCCGTGAAGGGGGGAGCCTCGGCAAGAAGAGCGCCGTTTTCGAAGATGAGCTGGTGAGCGCCGAAGACAAGGTCGGTCGTCGACTCGCCCCGCCCCGCCGCGCAGTAGAGATACACCCCCGCCTCGCGCGCCGACAGCGCGGAGAAGAGCGTCTTGCGGTAGCCCGCCTTGCCGATCACCTCATCGGATGCCGAGAGGTTGCAGGCGAGCGTCGCGCCGTGCGTCACCGCCTCGACCGAGGGCGGGGAGGGCACCCAGCCGTCCTCGCAAATTTCAAGGGCGATCGAGAGCGATGGCAGAGTCTCGCAGGAGAAAATTTGCCGCACCCCGAAGGGGACAGATCTCCCGTCCGAGAGGATAACGGGGAAGAGCGCGCCCTCGGGCGCCGGGGTGAAGTGCCGCCCCTCGTAAAACTCGCTGTAGGTCGGGATAAAGCTTTTCGGGACGATGCCGAGGATCTCCCCGCCGCAGATCGCTGCCGCACAGTTGTAGAGCTTGCCGCGCACACGCAGCGGCAGCCCCACCGCGAGAAAGAGCGGCAGAGCCGCCGTTTCCCGCGCGAGCCGCAGCAGCTCCCGCTCCGCCGCCGCGAGCAGCGCGTCTTGCAGGAAGAGATCGCCGCAGGTGTACCCGGTGAGCGACAGCTCGGGCGTGACGAGGACGCTCACGCCGTCCGCCGCCACCTCCCGCGCCGCCGTGAGGATTTCCTCCGCGCAGCGCATGGGGTCCCCGACGTACACCCTCCCCGCCCTCGTGCACACGCGCAAAAAGTTATCGACCATATCCTTCAATCGAATTTGCCAAACCCCCTCGCCCTCCCGAGCCGCGGGAAGCTGCCCGCGCGGGATTCCCACTTATCAATACCTTATTTCGTCGAAGTTATGCACCGCCGCGTCTGCTCTCCCGAGAAAAAGCGCCCGAGCGGGAGCGGGAGAAGGGCGGGGAGCCACGTCGCCCGCGCGATTTTCTTTCCCACTTCCTCTTTACAAACCCGCGCGAAAGGGGTAAAATACGCTCGTCGGAGTGGCTTGCCGCGGGCGGTTTTCGCGCCGCCACGCCATTATTTCGCGGGGCCGCAGCCATGCGCGGCAGTCGCCCCCTTTTCCCTTCAGTCTACCCTACTTTGCCTTTTTTGTCAAGAGGAGCCGTTATGCCATCCCCCGAGAACAAACCCGCGACTCGCCCCATTTGGAACGAAAACTACACGATGCTCTACGACTTCTACGAGATGACGATGGGCAACGGCTATCTCCTCTCGGGGAAGAGCAGGGAAGTGTGCTATTTCGATATGTTTTTCCGCTCGGTGCCGGACGGTGGCGGCTTCGCCATCGCGGCGGGTCTAGAGCAGGTCATCGACTATATCGAGAACCTGCGCTTTGCCGAGGAGGACATCGCTTTCCTGCGCGCAAAGGGCTGCTTTTCGGAGGAGTTCCTCGACTACCTGCGTTCTTTCCGCTTCACGGGGGATATTTGGGCGGTGCCCGAGGGGACGCCGGTCTTCCCCGGCGAGCCTATCCTCACGGTGCGCGCCCCGGCAATAGAGGCGCAGTTCATCGAGACCTATATTCTCCTTGTCGTCAACCATCAGTCGCTTGTCGCGACGAAGTCCAACCGTATCGTGCGCGCGGCGGCGGGTCGCCCCGTCTCCGAGTTCGGGTCGCGGCGGGCGCAGGGAGCGTCGGGCGCTATACTCGGGGCGCGCGCCTCCTACATCGCGGGCTGCGCGTCGACCGCCTGCACCATCGCCGAGGAGCTGTACGGCGTGCCGGCCGGAGGCACAATGGCGCACTCTTGGGTGCAGATGTTCGACTCGGAGCTCGAGGCATTCAAGACCTACTGCCGCATCTATCCGCACGGCGCGACCCTCCTTATCGACACCTATAACGTCCTGCAGTCGGGCCTGCCGAACGCCATTCGCGCTTTCAAGGAGTGCGGCATCACCGAGGGGGGCGTGCGCATCGACTCGGGAGACATCACCTACCTCACCCGCCGCGTGCGCCGCGCGCTCGATGAGGCAGGGCTGCCGCAGATCAAAATCGTCATCTCAAACTCTCTCGATGAGTACATTATCCGCGATGTCATCCGGCAGGGGGCGCAGATCGACGCGTTTGGCGTGGGCGAGCGGCTGATCACCTCGAAATCCGACCCGGTCTTCGGCGGGGTCTACAAGCTCGCCGCCGTGGAGGAGAGTGGGGAGGTCGTCCCAAAGATTAAAATCTCGGAGAACCCGGCAAAGATCACAACGCCGCACTACAAGAGGGTTTACCGCCTCTACGAGGGCGGGCGCGCGAGCGCCGACTACCTCACCGTTTTCGATGAAACGCCCGATTTCACGAAACCCCTCACCATCTTCGACCCGGACTACACCTGGAAGCGCAAAACCCTCACCGATTATGAGGCGCGCGAGCTGCAGGTGCCGATTTTCAAGGGCGGCGTCTGCGTCTACCGCCGCCCGTCGACCGCCGATATTCGCGCATATTGCCTCTCAGAGGTCGGTACCCTCTGGGAGGAGGTCACCCGCTTTGAGAACCCGCACAACTACTATGTGGATCTCTCGGAGAAGCTCTGGCGCGTGAAGCAGGATCTTTTGCGCTCGGGCGGCAGACCCGCTCCCGAGGAGGAGGGCGCGCGGTGAGCGCCGATGGAAAACCGCTTGCCGGTTATATCGATCTGCACACGCACTCGATCTACTCGGACGGCAGTATGCGCCCCGCCGAAGTGGTTGCCCTCGCGCGCGAGCTGGGGCTTGCCGCCATCGCCCTCACCGATCACGACACGGTCGCGGGCCTGCCTGAGGCGCTCGCCGCCGGGGAAAAATACAGTGTCGAGGTCGTACCGGGGCTGGAGTTCTCCACGAGAGCCACGGCGCAGGTGCATATCCTCGGGTACTATTTTGACCCGAGCAGCCCCGCCCTTGCCGCCGCCTTCGCCGAGCTGCAAGAGGAGCGGCGCGAAACCCATGCGCGCTATCTCTCCCTGCTCGCCGAAAACGGATTCCCGATGAGCGATGAGGAGGTGCGCCGAGTCGCGCCGGTCGGCGGTATCGGGCGCGCGCACTATGCCCGCGTGATGATGGACAAGGGCTATGTCGGCTCGGTCAAGGAGGCGTTCGACCGCTATCTCGGGGTCGGGATGCCCTGCTACATCGAGCGGCGCGTGATGCACCCCGCGCGCGCCATCGCTCTCATTCACGAGGCGGGCGGCGTCGCCTTCTTCGCGCACCCTCATCAGACAAAGCTCCCGCGCGAGAGTTTGATCGCTCTCCTCGATGAGCTCACCGAGGCGGGTCTCGACGGCATCGAGGGATATTACACCGAGTACACGCCGCGCATGTCGCGGGATTTTCGCGCGCTCGCCGCCGAGAGAGGTCTTGCCGTTTGCGGCGGGAGCGATTTTCACGCGGCGATGAAGCCGCACATCTCCCTTGGCAGCGGCACCGAAAACCTGCGCGTCCCCTACGAGGTCCTCGCGAACATCAAGGCGCTCGTGCGTGCTCGCCGGGGGGCGGGGGAGTGAGGGGCGTTGTTCGCGCAATAGGCGGGGGCGGCAGGCCCTCGCAAGAACCGCGCAAATCCCCTTTGGCAGCCCGCCGGGGAGCCGCGGAAAACCCTCCTCTCCGCGCCGAGAGGCAACGCGGCGGGGAAAAGCTTCGCACTCCTTTTTCGTTTCGCGGTGGCGAGCCTCGCTCTCTCAATTTCGCGCTGCCGCCGCGAAGCGCGGTGCGTCTCCCGCGCGGTAGGTCTTGACGGGGCGGGGGATTTGTTGTAAAATAATGCCGATTTGATCGCCGCGGGCGGCGCCCCGGCGCAACGAGGTTTTTATGAAAAAAGTCGCGCTTGTGATGGGCAGCGCGAGCGACCTGCCGATTGCCGAGAAGGCGGCGGCGCAGTTGCGCGCCCTTGAGATTCCCTTTGCCGTGCGCGTTCTCTCGGCGCACCGCACCCCGGAGGAGGCGGTGGCGTTTGCGCGAAGCGCGCGCGGGGAGGGGTTCGGCGTGCTTATCGCCTTCGCCGGGATGTCGGCGGCGCTCTCCGGCGCGCTCGCCGCGCAGACCACTCTGCCGGTGATCGGCGTCCCCTGCAAGGGCGCCTCCCTTGAAGGGATAGACGCGCTGCTCTCCACCGCAATGATGCCTCCCGGCATTCCGGTGGCGGCGGTCGGCATCGACGCAGGCCGCAACGCCGCGCTCCTCGCCGCGCAAATTTTGGCGCTCTGTGACGACGCGCTCGCCGCGCGCCTCACCGCCGTGCGCGAGAGCGACCGCGCCGCCGTCCTTACGAAAGATAAGGAAATCGCGGCGAGATTCGATGACGGCGGGAAGTGAGAGGCGAGCGGCAATTTTTCGGGGGTGCGCCCCCTTTCCTCATTTGTTATATTTTTTGCTCTGCGAGGTTTGATTTATGGAGTATTCCGGCATTACGATGGGCGAGCAGCTCTACGAGGGCAAAGCGAAGAAGGTCTACGCAACGAGCGACCCCGCGCTCTGCATCGTCTCTTATAAGGACGACGCGACCGCTTTCAACGGGCAGAAGAAGGGCACCATCGAGGGAAAGGGCGTCGTCAATAATCGTATGTCCAACTTCCTCATGCAAAAGTTGACCGAGGAGGCGGGTATCCCGACGCACCTCGTGCGAGAGCTCTCCTCGCGCGAAACGCTGGTGCGCCGCGTTTCCATTCTGCCGCTCGAGGTGATCGTGCGCAATATTGCGGCGGGATCTTTCTCCTCGCGTTTCGGCGTGCCGGAAGGCAAGGCGCTTCTGCGCCCCACGCTTGAGTTCTCGCTCAAAGACGACGCGCTCGGTGACCCGATGATCAACTCCTATCATGTGCTTGCCTTAGGTCTTGCGACCCAAGAAGACCTCGACACCCTCACCGACTACACTTTTCGCATTAACCGCTATCTTGTGCAGTTTTTCAAGGGGATCGGCGTGGATTTGGTCGATTTTAAGATTGAGTTCGGCAAGACGGGAGAGGGCGAGATTCTCCTCGCCGATGAGATTTCCCCCGATACCTGCCGCTTCTGGGACGCGGCGACCCACGAGAAGCTCGACAAAGACCGCTTTCGCCGCGATCTCGGCGGCGTAGAGGGCGCATACCGGGAGATGGCGCGCCGCGTCTTTGGAGAGAGCGCGGGAGAGTAGCGCTTCGCTTTTCGCCCCGCCCGCACGGCACCCCGGCATAGCGCGCCGATCGGCTCTTGCCGCGGGAGTTTCCCCTCTTTGGTGGCGGGGCGCTTTCCTTGCGAGCGGTGATGGTCGTCCTATGATTGCTTAGTAAACGAGGAGGCTTGGATGGAAGAGCGCAGCCTTTCACATCCCGCGAGCGCGCGGGAGAGTTTCCCCGATCTCTCCCCCTCCGGGGAGGAGGCACCTCTCGCGCGCGCCCCGCTGCCTATGGGAGTTCCCGCCCGCGCGCACGGGGAGGAGTGCGGGGTGTTCGGCGTGTTCGAGCGCCCGGGCGTGCGCGCCGATGTTGCGACGACCGTCTATTACGGCTTATTTTCCCTGCAGCACCGCGGGCAGGAGAGCTGCGGCATCGTTGTCAACGATGACGGGCTCTTTCAGGACTACCGCGATGTCGGCATCGTCGGGGATGTCTTCACGCCGCGAGTCCTTTCGAGTTTGGGGGAGGGGAACATCGCGGTGGGGCACGTTCGCTACGGCACGACCGGTGTCAGCGAGCGCGGCAACGCGCAGCCGATCGTCGTCAACCATATCAAGGGGCGCATGGCGCTCGCGCATAACGGCAACCTCGTTAATTCGGGAGAGCTGCGGCGCGAGCTCGAGCTGTCCGGATCGATTTTCCACACGACGAGCGACACCGAGGTCATCTCTTACATCATCACCAAAGAGCGATTGACCTCCGCCTCCATAGAGGAGGCGGTTTCCCGCGCGATGGACCGCATAGAGGGGGCGTATTCACTTGTCATTATGTCCCCGCAGAAGCTGATCGCCGTGCGTGATCCGCTCGGATTTCGCCCGCTCTGCTACGGCGTGCGCGAGGACGGCAGCTATGTCGTCGCGTCCGAGTCCTGCGCCCTCGAGAGCGTCGGTGCGCGCTATCTGCGCGAAATAGACCCCGGGGAGATTCTCGTCTTCTCCCCAGACGGCGTCTTCTCCCGCCGTGAGCACTGCGGAAAGGCCGCGCGCAGGCTCTGCGTCTTTGAGCTGATTTACTTCTCCCGCCCCGACTCGCGTCTAGACGGCAAGACGGTGCACGCGGCGCGCCTGCGCGCGGGGCAGATGCTCGCCGCGTCCTCCCCGGTCGACGCGGATGTCGTCATCGGTGTGCCCGACTCGGGTCTCGATGCCGCGCTCGGCTACTCGATGGCGTCCGGCATCCCCTACGGCATCGGGTTCATTAAAAATAAATATATCGGGCGCACCTTTATTTCGCCCGGGCAGCAGTCTCGCGAGGACAAGGTCAAAATTAAGCTCAACCCGGTTTCGGATACGGTCGCCGGCAAGCGCGTTGTGATGATCGACGACTCTATTGTGCGCGGGACAACCTCGGCGCGCATCGTGCGGATGCTGCGCGAGGCGGGCGCGCGCGAGATTCATGTGCGCATCTCGGCGCCGCCCTTCCTCAACCCGTGCTACTACGGCACCGACATCGACTCGCGCGAGATGCTCATCGCCTGCCACCACACAGTTCCCGAAATCTCCTCGCTCATCGGCGCGGACTCGCTCGCCTATCTGCGGCTCGAGGATGTGGAGAACCTTGCCGGCTGCCCCGATCGCGGCTACTGCACCGCCTGCTTCAGTGGCGCTTATCCCACCCGCATCCCATCCGACGGCAAAAACCGCTTCGAGGAGAAAATCAGCAAAAACCGGGAAGGATAAGCGCGGCGTCACGCCCTTTCTGAGTCGCCGTACCCCGCGCGGCGGCGGGAGAGCGCCGCGCGCGCTTGCCCCTCGCGCGCAGGACCCCGCGCCCCCCTTTGCCCCGGTTTGCGGGCGGTCCTTCTCTGTCGCCGCGCGTTTCTTGCGGCAGGATGTTTTTCTTCCCTTAATTTCCCCCGCTCCCTTTTCCTATGGCCACCGATTCCAATCGCAGCTACGCCGCCGCCGGGGTGGACATCACCGCCGGATACCGCGCCGTAGATCTCATGCGATCTCACATTGCCCGCACGATGCCGGACGGAGCCCCTTCCATCGGCGGCTTTGGCGGGCTTTTCCCGCTCCCCGCGGGCTATCGCGAGCCGGTGCTCGTTGCGGGGACAGACGGCGTCGGCACGAAGCTGCGTATCGCCCAGCTGCTTGACCGCCACAGCACGGTCGGTATCGACTGCGTTGCGATGTGCGTCAACGATGTGCTCTGCTGCGGCGCGCGTCCGCTCTTCTTCCTTGACTATATCGCCTGCGGGAAGAATATCCCCGAGAAGGTTGCCACGCTTGTCGGCGGGGTCGCCGAGGGGTGTGTGCGGGCGGGATGCGCCCTCATCGGCGGGGAAACAGCGGAGCACCCCGGCGTTATGCGCGAGGACGATTACGACATCGCGGGGTTCGCGGTCGGTATCGTCGAGCGGGAAAAAATCCTCGCAAAAACCGCCTCCCCGGGCGATGTTATCCTCGCGCTCCCCTCAAGCGGTCTGCACTCCAACGGGTATTCTCTCGTGCGCGCGGTCTTCGATGTCGAGCACGCCGACCTCACTTCCCCCCGCGAGGGGCTGGACGGCGCCCCGCTCGGCGAGGTTCTCCTCACTCCAACGAAAATTTATGTCAAACCGATTCTCGCCCTGCTCGCGCGCGTCGCGGTGAAGGGGATTTCCCACATCACCGGCGGCGGGTTCTATGAAAACATCCCGCGCAGCCTGCCAAGCGGCGTCGCCGCGGTGATCGAAAAGCGCGCGGTGCGTTCTTTCCCGATTTTCTCCCTTCTGCAGCGGGAGGGGAACATCGACGAGCACGATATGTTCAACACCTTCAATATGGGCGTCGGGATGACGGTGATCGTCGCCGAGGAGGACGCCGATGCCGCGCTCGCTGTTCTTCGTGAGAGCGGCGAGGACGCCTACCCCATCGGGCGCGTCGTCCGGGAGGAAGGAGGGCAGCCATGCCGGGTTTCTCTCGTGTAAGCCCCGCCGCGCCCGCGCGCGTTGCCGTCTTTGTCGCGGGGAACGGAACCAATTTGCAAGCGCTCATCGATGCGCAGCGCGCCGGTAAACTGCGCTCAGGAGAGCTGTGCCTCGTTTTCTCGACCAACCCCGACGCTCCCGCCCTTCATCGCGCGGCGGATGCCGGTATCCCCACGCGCGTCATCACGGCGGTGGAGGCGCCCGACGAGGAGCGCTTCGACGCGCTTCTCCTCGAGACGCTCGCGCGCTACAATATCGACCTCATTGTGCTCGCCGGGTACCTGCGCATTCTCAGTGAGGAGTTTCTCACCGCTTTTCGCGGAAAAATCATCAACATTCACCCCTCGCTCATCCCCTCCTTCTGCGGGAAAGGGATGTATGGGCTGCGCGTCCACGCAGCGGCGCTCGCGCGCGGTGTGCGCGTCACCGGCGCGACGGTGCATTATGTCAACGAAATCCCTGACGGTGGGGAGATCATTCTCCAGAAGGCAACGCGCGTCCTGCCGGGAGATACACCCCAGACGCTACAGCGCCGCGTCCTTGAAAAGTGCGAGTGGAGTATCCTCCCCCGCGCGACCGAGCAGGTCTGCGCGCAAATCCTCCGCGCCCGCCGCCTCGCGCGCCCCGCACCCACCGCAAAACCATAACATCGCCGCTCCCCCGGTACCGCAAAAACGCGCCGCTCGCTCTATTCTCGCAGAGGAGCGACCATGCGGCTTTCCGCTACTCTCCTCGGGCACAGGCGAACGCCTCGCGCTCCTACCGCTTTTTCCCGATAAAGTTTATTTCACCGCTCTGTTTTTTCTCACATCCCTTATGGCACACTCTCTCCCCTCGCTCCCGGACATCCTGTGCGATAATGATTACCCCGGGCGCGGCATCGCCGTTGGACTTTCTCCCGACGGGCGGCGCGCGATTCTGTTTTACTTCATTATGGGGCGCAGCGAGAACTCGCGCAACCGCGTCTTCCGCGAGGAGGAGGGCGGGAGGCTCAGCATTTACCCCTTCGATGAGAGCCGCGTCGCCGACCCCACCTTGATTATCTACTCCCCCGCGCGCACTATCGGGAGCGACATCATTCTCACCAACGGCGACCAGACCGACACTGTTGCCGATGGTTTATCGCGCGGAATCCCCTTCGCAAAGTCTCTCGAGAGCCGCCGCTTCGAGCCGGATGCGCCACACTTCACCCCGCGCATCTCGGCGATCGCGCACCTCGCGCCGCCCTTTTCCTACGAGATGAGCCTCCTGCGATGTGAGGATGAGAGAGGCGAAGCGTGCTGCCGCTTCACCTATGCCTATGAGCCGCTGCCCGGCGTCGGGCATTTTCTGCACACCTACCGCGGCAGCGGCGACCCGCTCCCCTCCTTCACGGGGGAGCCGATCGCTATTTCTCTGCCGGATGATCTTGCCGCGCTCGCGCGCGATGTGTGGGCGAGCCTGCACCCCGAGAACAAAATTTCGCTCTATGCTCGCGCTGTCGATTTATCCACCGGGGAAAGCGAGAGCCGCCTCTACAACCGCCGCGAGGAGGAGCAAGCATGACCGAATATAAGCTCAAATACGGCTGCAACCCCGGACAGGATCCCGCGCGCATCTTCTCTTCGGAGGGGGAGCTGCCGCTCACCGTGCTCTGCGGGCACCCGGGCTACATCAACTTCCTCGACGCGCTCAACTCCTGGCAGCTTGTCAAGGAGCTGAAGGAGGCGACAGGTCTCCCTGCCGCCGCGTCCTTCAAGCATGTGTCGCCGACCTCGGCGGCATTGGGTCTTCCGATGCCCCCCGCGCTAAAGCGGGCCTGCTTTGTCGATGATATTCCCGGCCTTGACAGTTCACCTCTCGCACTCGCATACGCGCGGGCTCGCGGCACCGATCGGATGTCCTCTTTTGGCGACTGGATCGCTCTCTCCGACCGCTGCGATGAAACAACCGCTCTCGTCATTAAGCGCGAGGTATCCGATGGTATTATCGCCCCGGGCTACGACGAGGAGGCGCTTGCCATCCTGCAAACAAAGAAAAAGGGAAACTACAACATCGTCCAAATCGACGCGGGCTACACCCCGCCTCCGATCGAGCGCAAGCAGGTCTTTGGCGTCATCTTCGAGCAGCGCCGCAATAGCGTCAAAATCGACCGCTCGCTCCTCACAAACCTCCCCACCAAGGTAAAACATCTGCCCGAGGAGGCGGTGCGCGATCTTCTCGTCGCGCTTTTGACGCTCAAATACACGCAGTCCAATTCTGTTTGCTACGCCGCCTGCGGGCAGGCGATCGGTGTCGGCGCGGGGCAGCAGAGCCGCATTCACTGCACCCGCCTTGCCGGCGATAAGGCTGACCGCTGGCATCTGCGCCAATGCGAGCGGGTGCTCTCGTTGCCGTTCCTGCCGGATCTGCCGCGCGCCGAGCGCGACAACGCGATAGATCTTTACCTCGGCGGCGAGGAAGAGTGGGAAGATGTCCTTGGCGATGGCGCATGGCAGCGGTTCTTCTCCTCCCGCCCGGATCCTTTTCTGCCGGAGGAGAAGCGCGCGGTGCTCGCTGAAATTCGCGGCGTATCGCTCGCCTCGGACGCCTTCTTTCCCTTTTCCGACAATATCGAGCGCGCCGCGCGCAGCGGTGTCTGCTACATTGCGCAGCCGGGCGGATCTGTGCGCGATGAGGATGTCCTCGCCTCCTGCGACGCCCACGGCATCGCGATGGCGCTGACCGGCGTCCGCCTCTTCCATCACTGAAGCGGCGCGCTCCCTCTCGCAAATGAGAAAGGAAAGCGCAAGGACGGCCGAGGCGGCGCAGATTTCTCTATAATCCGCGCCGCTCACTTTCCCATTGTCTCACATCGCCGCGTCACTGCGCGCCGCCCCCCGCGAGAGGGAAGGGAAGCGCACATTTTCGCGCGGTTTTCTCGAACTGCCGCGAGAGAGCGCGGCGCGCTGTTTTTTTCTTTTTATTTTCGATCAAACTATGAACATCCTTGTAGTCGGTGGGGGAGGGCGTGAGAGCGCGCTCGTCAAAGCCTTGCAAAAATCCCCTCGCGCGGGAAAGATTTTCGTCCTCCCCGGAAACGGCGGCATGGAGGGCGTTACCTGCATTTCGGCAGATCCGAAAAACATATCGCAGGTGGTTACGGCGGCGCGCGAGAACAATATCGACTACGCCGTCGTCGCGCCGGACGATCCGCTCGCGCTCGGCGCGGTGGACGCGCTCGAGGAGGCGGGTATCCGCGCTTTCGGACCGCGCAAAGCGGCGGCAAAAATCGAGAGCAGCAAGGTTTTCGCCAAGAACCTGATGAAGAAATACGGCATCCCAACGGCGGCGTTCGAGGTCTTTTCGGATGAGTCCGAAGCGATGGCGTATATTGAGAGGACGCCGCTGCCGCTCGCGATTAAGGCAGATGGTCTCGCGCTCGGCAAAGGTGTGCGCATCGCGCGAAGCTTCAATGAGGCGCGCGATGCCGTTCACGCAATGATGGGCGAGCGAATTTTCGGGGAGAGCGGCGCGCGGGTCGTCATCGAGGAGGTTCTCGAGGGACCGGAGGTATCGGTGCTCACCTTCACCGACGGAAGAGTCGTGCGTCCGATGATCTCGGCGATGGATCACAAGCGCGCGCTTGACGGTGACGAGGGCGCTAACACCGGTGGGATGGGCTGTATCGCGCCCAACCCCTTCTACACCGCGCAAGTAGCCGAACAGTGTGAGCGCGAGATCTTCCTCCCGACTATTCGCGCCCTCAAGGAGGAGAGCCCCGCTTATGAATTTCGCGGGTGCCTTTACTTCGGGCTGATGTTGACGCAAAGCGGCCCGCGCGTCATTGAGTACAACTGCCGCTTTGGCGACCCGGAGGCGCAGGTTGTGCTGCCCCTGCTGAAAACAGACCTGCTTGACATTATGGAGGCGACGACCGACGGGCGCCTCGCGGATCTGCCGATCGAGTGGAGCGAGAAGGCGGCGTGCTGCGTTATCCTCGCCTCGCGCGGCTACCCCGGGCACTACGAGACCGGCTTTCCCATCACCATCGATGAGGATTTTTCGGGCGAGCTATTTCCGGCGGGCGTACGGCGCGAGGGAGGGGAGCTTTTCACCTCCGGCGGGCGCGTGTGCGGCGTTACCTGCCTTGGTGACTGTCTCGCCAGCGCGATAGAGGAATGCTATCGCCAGGTGATGAAAGTTCATTTCACAAACGCTACCTACCGCACCGACATCGGCAGCCGCGCCCTCGCGGCGTGCGATACGCTCCCGCGCGCCTGAGCCGCTCCCGCGCCGCGCACTCGCTGCTCGCGTACCGCCCCGTCGCCGAACGAAGTTCCGCTGTCGCTGCGCATTCCCCGGAGGCTGCCGCGCGGCGCAAAGCATCTTTTTCTCGGTCACGCGCTCTTACTGTGAGGGGCCAGCGGCGCATAGGCCGAACCGCGCCCACAGCGCGGATCTTCCCCGCGATTCCGTCGCGCGGGGCGGCTCCCAACGAGCAGAGCTCGCTTCGCGCCGCGAGAAGTTCGCTCTTGCTACCATAGCATGAGTGAAGGAGCCCACCCTCGCGGACCGTTTTTTGGTGCGCCGCCGTCCTTTTGGCACCGCTCTTTTCTTTTTCGAGGTCGCTTTTATGGTCTATCGGGTGTATGTGGAGAAGAGGGAGGGGCTGCGCAGCGAGGCGGCAGCGCTCCTCGCCGAGCTGCGCGTCTTCCTCGGCCTCAGTAGCGTTACCTCGCTGCGGCTCATCCATCGCTACGATGTGGAGGACATCGACGAGGAGCTGTTCGCGCGCGCGGTGAAGCTCGTCTTCTCCGAGCCGCAGGTGGATCTTGCGACTACCGACCCGCCCGATGGAGTAGCTCCTCTCCTCTCCTCGGCGAGTTGCCTCCCCGCCGCGGGAGAGGGCAGCTCTCCCGTTCCCGCCGCGCTCTTTGCCGTGGAGTCGCTGCCCGGGCAGTTCGATCAGCGCGCCGATTCGGCGGCGCAGTGCATCCAGATTCTCTCGGGAGGCGAGCGGCCGACCGTGCGCTACGCGAAGCTCTACGCCCTCGCGGGGGAGCTATCGCCCGAGGACATCGCCTCGGTGAAGCGCTACGTCATCAACCCGGTTGAATGTCGCGAGGCGTCGCTTTCCCTACCCGACACCCTGCGCGCGGTATACCCTAAGCCTCCAGATGTGCCGATTCTCGCCGGTTTTCGCGACCTTTCCGAGGGGGATCTCTCCCCTTTCATCGACCGCTACGCCCTCGCGATGGACGCGGACGACCTTCGCTTCTGCCGCGATTATTTTGCGCGCGAGGGGCGCGACCCGACGTTAACCGAGCTGCGCCTCATCGACACCTATTGGTCGGATCACTGCCGCCACACCACTTTTCTCACCGTCCTTGACCACATTTCTCTCTCCTCGCCCTCGCCGCTCCTCGAGCGAGCGCTTTCGCGCTACCGGGAGGCGCGGCGTACGCTTGACCGCCGCTCCCCCGAGACGCTCATGGATATGGCGACGATCGGCGCGAAACTTCTGCGCGCCGAGGGGAAGCTCGAGAACCTTGATTTGTCGGAGGAGATCAACGCCTGCACGGTCAAGATTAAGGTCGATGTCGACGGGGAGAGCGAGGACTGGCTGCTTCTTTTCAAAAACGAGACGCACAACCATCCGACCGAGATCGAGCCGTTCGGCGGCGCAGCGACCTGCATCGGCGGCGCTATCCGTGACCCGCTCTCCGGGCGCGCGTATGTCTACGCGGCAATGCGCCTCACCGGCGCCGCCGACCCGACTGCCCCCCTTTCATCCACCCTGCCGGGAAAGCTCCCGCAGCGCAAGATCGTGACGACCGCCGCCGCCGGCTATTCCTCTTACGGCAACCAGATAGGTCTTTCGACCGGCATTGTCGATGAGCTGTATCACCCGGGCTACGCCGCCAAACGCATGGAGATCGGCGCGGTGATCGGAGCGGTGCCGCGCGCCAACGTCCGCCGCGAGAAGCCCCTCCCCGGCGACCGGGTGATTGTCCTCGGGGGGAGAACCGGGCGGGACGGCTGCGGCGGCGCGACCGGCAGCTCCAAATCGCACACCGCGCACTCGCTTGAGCGCTGCGGCGCGGAGGTGCAGAAGGGCAACGCCCCCGAGGAGCGCAAGCTGCAGCGGCTCTTTCGAAATCCCGCCGCCGCGCGAATGATCAAGCGGTGCAACGATTTTGGCGCGGGCGGCGTCTCTGTCGCCATCGGAGAGCTCGCCGATGGGCTGGACATCGACCTCGATGTTCTCCCCAAAAAATACGACGGGCTCGATGGCACCGAGCTTGCGATTTCCGAGAGCCAAGAGCGCATGGCGGTCGTCGTTTCGCCGGAGGATGTCGAGCCTTTCCTCGCACTCGCCGCCGAGGAGAACCTCGAGTGCACCCCCGCCGCGACGGTCACCGCCTCCCCCCGGATGAGAATGCGCTGGCGCGGCAAGACGATAGTGGATCTCTCGCGCGATTTTCTCTCATCAAACGGTGCGGAAAAGCACGCCGATGTGCTGCTCCCGCCCGCCCCAGACCTGCCCGCCGCCTCTCCCGCCTACCTCGGGGAGGGCGCGTCTTTCGCCGATGCTTATCGCGCGCTCGTCTCGGACCTCAATGTCTGCTCAAAGCGCGGCCTTGCCGAGCGCTTCGACTCGACAATCGGCGCGGGGAGCGTCCTCGCGCCCTTCGGCGGCGTTCACCGCCTGACGCCCGCGCAGGCGATGGTGACAAAAATCTCGCTCGAGGAGGGCGAGACGAGCACCTGCTCGCTGATGTCTTGGGGATTCAACCCCTCCATCGCCGAGCGTTCTCCTTATCACGCCGCCTATCTCGCGGTGATTGAGTCAATCTCGAAGCTCGTCGCGGCGGGCGCCGACTTTGCCAAAGACAGTATCTATCTCACCTTTCAGGAGTATATGGAGAAGCCGGGCGCCGACCCCGCGCGGCGCGGCAAACCGGCGGCGGCGCTGCTCGGCGCGTTCGCGGCGCAGCTTGATCTCGGTGTCGCCGCGATTGGCGGCAAGGACAGTATGTCCGGCAGTTTCGAGAGCCTCGACGTGCCGCCGACCCTCGTCTCCTTCGCCGTAACGACCGACCGCGTCGAGCATATCGCCACGCCCGAGTTTGAAGCGGCGGGGCACCGGGTTCTCTGGCTGCGCCCGACATGCGGCGAGGGAGGTTTGCCCGACCCCTCCTCGCTGCGCGCGGTTTTCGCGCGCGTAGCGCAGCTACTGCGCTCCGGGAGGGCGGTCGCCGCGTTCACACCGACCTATGGCGGCGCCGCCGAGGCGGTCTTCAAGATGGCGATTGGCAATGGTATCGGCTTTGCCTTCGCGGGCGGCATTCCCCGCGATGATCTCTTCTCCTACGCCTACGGCAGCTTTCTCCTCGAGCTCTCGGGCGATAGCGAGGATGACCTTTCCGCGGAGAACTTCCGCGCGGACATTCTCGGCAGGACGCGCGATGACGCGGTGCTGACCTATGGTGGGGAGCGCGTGACGCTCTCCGAGCTTCTTGCGGCCTATGAGGGGCGGCTCGAGGGGGTGTATCCGCTGAAGGTACACCATCGCGGCGAGGGCGAAATAGACTCCGAAAGCCCGAAAACTCCCCCGGTTTTGCGCTATAATTCGCCGACTTTGCCAAGATCTCCTCTCAAAGTGGCAAAGCCGCGCGTTCTCATTCCGGTCTTTCCCGGTACCAACTGCGAATTTGACAGCGCGCGCGCCTTCCGCGAGGCGGGAGCTCTGCCCGAGGTGTTTGTTTTCCGCAATCTCACCCCGCGCGACATCGCCGAATCGGTCGACGCCTTCGCGCGCCATCTCGCGCGCTCGCAGATCGTTTTCCTACCGGGGGGATTCTCGGGCGGCGATGAGCCGGACGGCTCCGGCAAATTCATCACGGCGTTTTTCCGCAGCCCGGCGATTACCGAAGGAGTGCGAGACCTCCTGCAGCACCGCGATGGGCTAATAGCGGGCATCTGCAACGGTTTCCAAGCCCTTATTAAGCTCGGGCTTGTTCCCTATGGCGACATTCTCGAGCCGAGCGGCAGTTTCCCGACGCTGACCTTCAACGAGATCGGGCGCCATCAGTCGCGCATTGTGCGCACCGCCGTCGCTTCGAACAAATCCCCGTGGCTCGCGGGTGTTTCTCCCGGCGAGGTGGTCAATGTGCCGATTTCGCACGGCGAGGGGCGCTTTCTTTGCGAGGAAGCATTGCTTGAATCGCTCGCGAGAAACGGGCAGATCGCGACGCAGTATGTCGATGAGCGCGGCAAACCCTCGAGCGCAATTCGCCACAACCCGAACGGGTCAGCTTGGGCGGTCGAGGGCATCACCTCGCCGGACGGCCGCGTCCTCGGCAAGATGGGGCACACTGAGCGCACCGCCCCGGATCTCTACAAAAACATCCCCGGAAACACCGCTCTTCCTATCTTCAAGAACGCAGTGCGCTACTACGAATAAACGCGAGCGATGCCAAATATAAAGAAAAGCCACCCGGTGGGGTGGCTTTTCTCCGCCGCACGCAGCACTCACCGCGTGCGACTTATGTCATTGCGCGGATGGTGAGGTTAGGTCGCGGGAACGAGCTGTTTATATGTATTAGTTCCCGAGAGCGGCCCCTGTTTTTCGGCATCAATCCACTTATAGTCCGCGGGGATTTTGATTTTTCCGATGTCTCTTGCGAAAAACAGAGCGTCTTTGACCGCGTCGGGGTCGACAATCTCGATGAGGTCGGTTCCTTCGATTGTGCTCCGGATTTCGATGAGCCGGGTAATCGTTCCGCCTTTGATGATGATTTTGCTATTCGTTCCGGAAAGATAGAGACCGCCCTCGTATGTGCCTCCTTCGATAATGACAGTAGCGTTATCGTCTACACGCACGGCGTGGCTAAAGTAAGTATGACCGGGGTTTGATGTTCTATCGTCCGGGGGCGCTGTGACCGTGCCGTTGCCGGTGAAAGTAACATTCGCGGGGTTTTCCACGTCACCGCCGACGCGGAAGGTGTAGCCGCTCACCTCATCGGTGTTCTCAACCGCCGAACCATCGGCGAGGTCCACCTCCCCGCTCCCCGAAAGAAAGACGGAACCATCGTTAACCTCGGTTCCAGAATAAACAACCGTGCCGCCGTCGAGGTCATATGGTTTGTCCTCGCTAGTCTCGTTCGCTCTCGGCACGTCGGCGAGCTTAACGCCAGCGTCATAGCCGTTTCCAAAGCTGTCGCTCTCTTTCGCGGTTTGCGTCGCGAAAACGTTGAGCGTGAAGTCGATTTTAGGCGCGCTCTCTTCGGTGTAGCTACCGTCGGTGATGTTGTACTTGTTGTCGGGGTTGATCGCGGGGTCGGGGTTTGTGCTCTCATTGGGCTCCCAATAGAGCACGATGACCTGCGCCTCGCTCGCATCTTTGCCGTCATCGCCCACGTGCCCCGCCGGAGCGAGAACACCGGTCTCGGCGAAGCTGACGAGATCGGCGGGTTCACTTGCGATCCCGTCCCACGCGGTCTTGCGGTCGGCCTGGGTCGCTCCCTCGGCTTTGTCGGTCAGCGTCAGAATAGCCGGGTCATCGGCGGTCGTAATCTTGGCCTTGATGACATCGGACAGGCGATTTTCGCCCACCGGGGTTTCGGTCGCGCTGATAGACAGCTTGTACTGCAGCCAGAGCGACCCGGCGTTCTTCACCGAGACAGGTTCGCTAACCGCCATCGCGCCCGGCTCCCACAGTTTGGGAAGTTTGCCCTCCTCGAAGATGGATTTTTCACTGTCTGCGGGAGCGCCATTGACATCCAGCTCAACATCGAGGTTGCCCGCCGTGATGGTGGTGCTTCCCGTCGTTGCGCTGTCGCTGAACCACGCGAAGGTAGTGCCTACGAGCATCGCGACGCAAAGCAGCATTGCGAGGGAGCTGCCCAAAAGGCGGGCGCGAGTGGAATTGTGTTTGGTAGTCAAGAGTGATTTCCTTTCTGCGGGTTTTCTCCGCGGGAGGGACCGACTTTGTCGGTCGAAGAATAAGTGTTGCGTCCATTAGCTCCGCGCAATGACGCTATGGAACGGCGCAAGCGCCGGATCCAAAGAAAATAAGGCAAAAGACAGAAACTATATTCTGT
>CAZYCC010000005.1:0-16363 GCA_964645985.1 uncultured Lachnospiraceae bacterium
ACGCTCCTTTCTCTTGCATTTGCCTATCGGGTTTGCTATACTCTTCTCGCGCGGTGGGATTGCGGGAAGGGGGCATCCGTTGATTTCGAAGGACAGGCTCGATATAAATACGAGGGCGAAAGGAGCGGCAATGACAAGGAGACGCGAAAAAATGAATAGGGCTAAAGTGAAAAAAGCGGCGCGGCGGGCGCTTTTCGCGCTTGCGGCGCTCGCGCTCACGCTACTGTGCGCGGCGGGGGTTTCCCTCTCCGCGATCGCCAGGGAGGGAGGAGCGGAGGAGGAGCGGCGCGCGGGCGGCGTAGCGACGGTAGACCGGTTTTCGTTTTGGGAGAACGATCCGTTCACCGATATTGATCCGGACCCGCCCGCCACGCTCGCACCGGGTGTGGGCGGCAAAGGAGACCTTGACGGCGACGGCTCTGTCACCGCGCGCGACCGCACAACCCTCGCGAGGGCGCTCGCCGGGTGGGAGGGATACACCGCCGAGGTGAGCCGCGCGGATTTAGACGGAGACGGCGAGGTGACCGCGCGCGACCGCACGACTCTCGCCCGCGCGCTCGCCGGGTGGGAGGGGGTCACGGTCGCGTAAGGCGGCGCGGAGTTTCCCGGCGCGGGAGGAGCTTCCGGGGGGATAGAGCATAAGGGAAGAGGAAAGCGAAACGGCAGCGATAGAAAAACCCACCCCCAGATGGGGGCGGGTTTTCGCGTTATTTCCTTCATTTTCCCCGCGCGGGAGTTGCTTTTCGGCAGGACGGTATCGCCCTCCTCGCCCGCGCCGTCTTTTGCGCGGCGGCGGTTTCGAGGATTGTCACAGGTTTGCCCCGGGCAAGATCACGCGCCGGCGTCGGCGCTCGCGCGGCGGTGTTTCTTTTTAGGAGGGGGAGCGGCGGGGGCGGGGGATTTTTGCGAGAGCTCTTTTACTTTTGCCACAAGGTAGTCGGCGGCGTTCCTCGCGCCCTCGCCCTCATCGCACCAAGTCTCCGCCTTGACCGCAGCCCGCCCCTCGGCGTACTTCGGGTCGGTGAGGCACCGGTCGATAAGCTGCTTCAAGCTCGCGCTGTTTTCCTCTGTGAGCTGCTCGCCTAAGCGCGGGAGCGCGCAGAGCGTCCAAATCGGCTCTTTCAGCCACCACGCGTCGTAAACGCCGGTGTCGATATGCGGATCGGTGTAGATGACAGGCTTATCGTAGATGAGGGCGAAATCGAAGATGACGCCGGAGAAGTCCGATACGAGAATGTCCGCGCGGCGCAGCACCTCAAAGTTGTCGGTGTCGCGGTTCCACTCGAGCCTCTCACTCTCGGGATATTTCTCCATGAGCGCGCTTATCATTTCCTTCTCGGAGGTGAAGGACTGCGGGTGCGGGCGCACGATGATGTGGTAGCCGGTAGAGAGCAGCAGCTCGATAATTTTCCCGCCGTACACGCCGAAGATACCGCTCTTGCCCCAGGTCGGCGCGAGGAGGACGGTCCGCTCGTGGGCGGGGGCGGGGCCCGCCGCGCGGTAGCGCGCCGCCATCTCGTCCATATAGGGAATGCCGACCTTTACAAGTTCCTTTGCCGGCAGACCCCGCTGCGCCTCGAGCGCGCGGACATTCTTCACCTGATAGTCGCCCGAGAGCAGAATCGCGTCGTAATAGTCGATGCCGAACATCCGGTACATCACAATCTCGCTCGCCGCGTGCGGCAGGTGGACATAGTAGTCGACACCCTTCGAGCGCTTCCATTGGTAGACATCCAGCCCCGGCGTTGTCGAGAGGAGAACGCGGGCGCTTAGGTAATTAAGGCGCGCGAACGCCTTATTCCCCTCGCCGAGGAACTCCGCCTTGAAATGGGGCAGATCCGAGGACAGCCCCGGGTCGTCCGGGGAGGAGGTGAGGTAGGTCACGCTCTGCCCGCGGAAGGCGAGCTCCCGCACGAGCGGCAGAAAGACGCTCCAGTAGCGCTTATCGTCTGAAAAGATGGCGAGCGGAATCTTCTCCCCGCCGCTCTCGCCCTCCTTCGCCTTGCCGCCGGTCAGGCGAAAGCGCAGCTTGACGAAGAGCATGCGCAGCGAGTAGGCTGCGGCGCCGAGCACCCCGAGCAGAATGGTGAAGAGCATACTCCCGGTCCCGGGGTCAATATAGAGCGAGGTGGGGGAAAGAAAGGGAAACATATTATCCTCGGAAAAAAGAACGGGAGGGCGCTCGCGGGCCGCTGCTCGGTCATCGCGCCTCGGCGGCAGCTTCGCGGCGCCCCGGGCGCACGGGGGATAGTATACCCCCGCGCGGGGGAATTGTCAAGGGAGAACGCTTCGAATAGTATATCGTTGCCTCTTGCAATTTTTTCGCGCTTGTGGTAAGATGAGGAAAAGAAGAGGTGACCTGTGGCTGTTTTAGGGATTCTCACCGCGCTTGACCTTGAAATGGAGACGCTGCGCTCCCGCCTTGCCGGCGGGGTGAGCGAGCGGGCCGGGGGCTTTTCTTTCCTGCGGGGGGAGCTTTTCGGGCGGGAGGTGGTACTCGCGGTCTGCGGGGTCGGGAAGGTCGCCGCCGCCATCTGCGCGCAAACGATGATTCTGCGCTACGCGCCGGGGGCTCTGCTCAACGTCGGGGTCGCGGGGGGGTGCGTGCCCTCCCTCTCGGTGGGGGACATCGCGCTCGCGCGAGACGTGGTGCAGGTCGACTTTGACACCTCCGCCCTCGGAGACCCGCCCGGTCTTGTCGCCGGGATGCCCTCGGTCGCTCTCCCATGTAGCGATCGCTTAACCCTCGCGCTGCGCGGCGCGCTGCGCTCGCTTGGGCTGCGATTCATGGAGGGGACGCTCGCTTCCAGCGACCGCTTCCTCACGGAGGAGGGCAAGCGCGACGCCGCCGCGCGCTTCGGCGCGATCGCCTGCGAGATGGAGGGGGGCGGAGTCGCGCAAACCTGCCTTCTCGCGGGGGTTCCCTTCGCACTGCTGCGCGCGATCTCAGACGGCGTTGGCGGTGGCGGCGATGACTACGAGCGCTTCAAGCATATCGCCGCCGCGCGCACCGCCGCTATTCTCGAGGCGGCGCTCCCGCAAATGTAAGCGCGCGCGATCCGCGCGGGAAACGCGCGCGGCGAGCATATACTCACGGGAGAGCGGCGTGCGGGGGCGCAGGGCTCTTCCTCATTATACATTCATCGGCGCGGTAGCGGTGGGGGTTTCCCCGGCTGAGCAACCGATTTTCCGCGCTATCCCGTTATCTGTACACAAATGGAGGCTACCATGACGCAAAACCGGGCAGCGCGCACGCTTCTGTGCGCGCTGCTGCTGCTCTCGGTAATTCTCGCGCTGCCCGCTTGCGGCGGCGGCGGCGAGGAGACCGAGGGCGCTTACAAGACGCCGCTCGCCCTACTTCAGGCGGTGTGGAGCAGCTACGGGGAGGGCGAAAAGTTCGCCGCCGGGGGAGGAGATAGCAGCTCCGAGAACGCTTCGATGGACGGCCCCGGCAAATTCGGCATTGCCGACACGGAGGCGCTCGACCTCACGCTCGGGTTCCCCGCGGGGAGCATCGACAAAATCGATGACGCGGCGTCGCTCATTCACATGATGAACGCGAACACCTTCACCTGCGGCGCGTATCACCTCACCGACCCGAGCGGCGGCGAGGCGCTCGCCGACGCAATCGAGGAAAACCTTCAGGGGCGGCAGTGGGTCTGCGGCTTCCCCGAGAAGCTACTCATCCTGCGCACGGGCGATGATGCCGGCGCGTTTGTCCTCTCGGTCTACGGCGACGGCTCACTGCTTGACACCTTCAAGAGCAAGGTCAGCGCAATCTCGCCGGACACCGCCGTCCTCTGCGATAAACCGATCGCCTAAAGGGCGAGTAGCTCCCGGCATCACACGAAAAAGGGCGGCGCACGCCGCCCTTTTTCGCGCGGAAATGCGCGAAATGCGCCCCGCGAAACCGAGCGAAATGCGCCGCGCGGGCAGCGCGGAGCGCGGCTTGGGGCAGGATGTCGCTCACCACGCCAAGCTCGCGTTTATGCGCGGGACTGCGTGAAATGCGTCGCGCGGACAGCATGAAATGCGCCGCGCGTGCTGCATGAAATGCGCCGCGTCACCTCTCCCGCACTGTCACACCCTTTCCTCGCGCGCGTCGCCGAGAATTTGCCCAACGTTCACGACACATTCACACTTGTGCGCTATAGTGAGGCGATCGCGCGGCGTTTCTCTTTTTTCTTTTCCCTGTGGGCAGCAGCGAAGTTCTCTTTCGGCGCTACGAGAAAAAGTTCCTCCTCACCGAGGATGTGTGCGCGCGCCTGCTCGATCGCCTTGCGGGGATGATGGTGCCGGACGCCTACCCGCACAGCACCATCGTCAATATTTATTACGATACGCCGGACTTTCTGCTCGCGCGCCTCTCAAACGAAAAGCCTCTTTATAAGGAAAAGCTGCGCCTGCGCTCCTACGGGCTGCCGCGGGAGGGCGATAACGTCTTCGTCGAGATAAAGAAAAAGTTCGAGGATGTCGTCTACAAGCGGCGGCTCTCCATGGAGAGGGACGCGGCGGAGGAGTACCTCTCCGGGGGGGCGCCGCCCGACCCGCCCTCGCAGGTAAGCCGCGAGATTGACTTCTTTCTCGCGCGCTACCGCGGCATCGGCCCCGCGATGTTCATTTCCTACGAGCGAGACTCGCTCGCCGACCGCGATGGGGGGCCGGTGCGCATCACCTTCGACCGCGACATCACCTGGCGGCGGGAGGATCTGTCCATGGAGCACGGCATCTACGGCAGAAAGCTCCTTTTGCCGGGGCAGGTGTTAATGGAAATTAAAGTTCCCGAGGCCTACCCTCTCCCGCTAGTGAAAATCCTCTACGAGCTCGGGCTGTGGAGCACCTCCTTCTCTAAATACGGCAAAATCTACGAGATCCTCGCCCTCGAGGGCCTGCACAAAGCGAGCTGAGCGCGCGTCGCGCCCTCGCTGAATATTTCCCCTCGCCGCGTCTGACCGCCGCATATCAAAACCCTTTCCCCAATAGCTCACCGCGCTGCCGCCCCTTTTTTGCCATGGACGCGCTTTTTGAAAGTTTATACGACAATATCAACACGCAGCTCGTCGCGCTCAACTGGCGCAACTTCTTTATCTGCACGGCGGTGTCGATTGTCTGCGGGGCGCTCGTCGCGCTCTTCTTTTCAATCGGCAACAAGCACTACAACACGAGCTATCTCTTTGCCCTCATCGGCGCGCCGGTCTTCATCACGATTATCATCTCCATAGCCTCGCGCAATGTCGGCATCACCCTCTCCATCGCCGGTGTCTTCACGATGATCCGCTTCCGCTCAGAGGCTGTCAACGGGCGGGAGCTGACCAACATCCTCGCGATGGTGGCGATCGGCATCACCTGCGGCTGCGGGTTCATCGCCTACGCCGTCATCACCACCGTGGTGGTCTGCGTGGTCAATCTTATCTTCAATAAGACGCGCCTCGGCAAAAACAACTACCGCAAACAGCTGCGCATCACCATCCCCGAGTCGCTCGACTATAACGGGATGTTCGATGACATCTTCGAGAAATACACCAGCCGCTGCGAGCTCGTGCGCGTCAAGAGCTCGGGCATGGGCACCCTCTTTCAGCTGACCTATAACATCACCGAGAAAAACGACGCCGCCGAGAAGGAAATGCTAGACGAGATTCGCTGCCGCAACGGCAACCTTGAAGTTCTCTGCGTCGCCGAGGAGTTCTCGGTGCGCGAGAAGATTTAATCTCCGCGAAAATGCCTCTCTCAAACTCCCCGGGAACCCCCCGCGATCGCCCCGCGCCGCGCCCCGCGCGCCGCGCCACCCTCTCCCCGTCCTCGAGCGCTTTGCCCGAGAGCGCCGGCACGCCCGCGCGCGAGGAAGGGCAGGACCTTGCGAAGGGGCGCGCGCTCTTCACGGCGTTCTTCGGGAGCGACTTCCCCGAAACGCCCCCCGCTCCCCGCGAGGAGGGCGGGGGAGCCTCCGCCGCGAGCGAAACCCTCACCGCGACAGCCCCCGGCAACCCCGCGAGCGGTAACTCCGCCGCCAAGGGCGGGGCGGCCGCCATAGCGAACCCCGAGAAGAACGCCGACAGCACTCCTCTCGCCGCGAGCGAAACCCACGGCGAGCGCGAGGCTCCCCTCGACAATGCCGGGGAGGGCGATGATTTTCTCCCGAATAAGCCTGTGCGCCCGGCCCTGCCGGAACTCGCCGAATTGCGCGGGGAGGGAGATCGCCCGCGCGCGAGGCGAAAAGTTGCCGATCTCACCTCCGCGCCGCCCGCGCGCGAGGCGCAGCCCGAGCCCACACCCGAGCAAATCCGCGCGACCGCCGCGCAGCGCAAAAAGAAAAAAATCGTGCGCGTTGCCTGCAATATCGCCATCGGGCTATTTTCGGCGGTGTTCGTCGTCTGCGCGGTCAAATTCGGCGTTGACGTATACCAAAACCACCGCGGGCAGAGCATCCTCGCCGATCAGCGGGACAAATTCCGCCCGCAGGACAGCGGAGAGGTGACAGAACCGCTGCGGGCGACCTCCTCCGGGGCGGCGGAGGACGACTACACGCTCGGCGGTGGCAGATCCAACGCCTCGATTGTCGAGCTGCAAGCGGCCTACCCGGATGTCTGCGGGTGGATTTCCATTGACGGCACCAACATCGACAACCTCTATGTGCAGGGAGAGAACTACGACGAGTATCTGCGCCGCGACCTCAACGGCGAGTATGTGACGGCGGGGACGCTCTTCCTCGAGCCGCTCTGCACGCGCGACTTCTCGAGCTTCAACACCATCCTCTTCGGGCACAATATGAAAAACGGCACGATGTTTGGCGACATCAAGCATTTTGCCGAGCAGGATTACTGGAGTTCTCACGAGACCGGCAAGATATACCTCTCCGACCGCACCTACGGTCTGCAAATCTTCGCCCTGCTCGTCGTCCACAGTAACGACAGCACGATCTACAACCCCTACATTAAAAGCCGCGCCGAGCGGCAGACCTTCCTCGACTACGCGAGGGAGAACGCGCGGCGCTACCGCGATGTCGGCGTCTGCCCGGATGACACCATTCTGACGATGTCTACCTGCTCCTACGAGTTCGAGGACGCGCGCTTCATTCTCCTCGCGCGCCTCATGCGCGTGCAGTGACGGGGCACCGAAAAACGATGTGCGACACTCTGAAAGTCCCTTCGCCGCGCGCGGTGGAGGGGCTTCTTTCGTGGTTCGGGGAGAACGCCCGCCCGCTCCCCTGGCGGGAGCGCGAGCCGCGGCAGACTTTCCCCTACCGCGTGCTGCTCTCCGAGAGTATGCTCCAGCAGACCCGCGTGGAGGCGGTGCTGCCGCACTACGCGGCGTTTCTGCTTGAGGCGCCGGACTTTCCCGCGCTCGCGTCGCTGCCCGAGGAGCGGCTGCTCAAACTCTGGCAGGGCCTTGGATACTACTCCCGCGCGCGAAATCTGCAGGCGGCGGCGCGAATGGTCCTTTCCGAGTACGGCGGGCTTTTACCGCGCGAGAGATCGCTCTTGCGGGGCCTGCCGGGCGTGGGGCCGTACACCGCGGGCGCGATCGCCTCGATTGCCTACAATATCGCCGAGCCGGCCTTTGACGGCAATGCCGCGCGCCTTCTCTCACGCTTTGCCGCGCGCAGGAGCGTCTCCCGCCGCGAGGGAGAGGCGGCGCTACGCGCGATGATCCCGCGCGATCGCGCGGGCGCGTTTACCGAGGCGATAATGGAGCTCGGCGAGGTTGTCTGCCTGCCGCACGCCGCGCCCCTTTGCGGCAGGTGCCCTCTTCAAGGGGAGTGCCGGGGCCGCGCCGAGGGCGACCCCGCGCGCTATCCCTCTCCCCCGCCGAAAAAGCCCCGCCGCGTGCAGGAGAGGACGGTGCTTCTCCTGCGCGATAGAGGGGAGGACGGCGAGCGGTTTTACCTGCGGCGCCGGCCTGCACGCGGACTTCTTGCCGGGATGTTCGAGTTCCCGGGGTACGAGGGATTTCTCACGGAGCGGGACGCGCTCGCGCACGCGCGGGAGCTTGGGTTTCGCCCGGAGAGCGCCTCAGCGCTGTCGCCCGCGCGCCATCTCTTCACCCACATCGAGTGGCGCATGCGGCTCTTTGAGGTGATCGGGCGCTTCCCGGAGGGGTTCGCGCTTCCGCCGGGGGCGCTTCTCGCCGCGCGCGAGGAGGTGGGGGCGCGCTACGCCATCCCGTCGGCGTTCGCCGCGCTCCTGCGGCGCATTCAGGAGACCCCACCCCTCTCGTGAGGGAAATCCCACGGTCTGCCAAGAATAGAAATAGAGGGGGAGCTTCCCCCTCTTTTTCAGGGCGTAACCCCTCTCCGCGATGCGCCTCGCGAACAAATTCCCCCTCTCCACGGCGCGCCCTCTTACGCAAAACCCCCTGAGCGGTGTTCCCCACGAACAAAATCCTCCCCCGAGCGGTGTCCCGCGCGAAAAACCGCCTCTCTGCGCGGCGCGAGCGCAGGAGAAAACCCCCTCTCTCCGAGAGGGGGTTTGTTTTGATTAAAATATTTGCGGGAGCGTCAGCGCGATGAAAGATCGCGCTCGATCGTCTCCCAATCGATACGGCAATCTCGAAAGTAAACCTCGCGGTCGCGCGCGCAGATCTCGCGCACCGGGCGGCAGGGGGTGCCCACTGCGACGACGCGCGGCGGGATGTCGCGCGTAACGACGCTGCCCGCGCCGATGACGCTCTCCTCTCCGATTGTCACGCCCGGCAGAACGATGACTCCCGCGCCGAGCCAGCAGTTGCGCCCCACGGTGACGCTCGCGTTGTACTGATACCCGCGCTCTCGCAGCTCGGGCAGAATGGGGTGCCCCGCCGTGCAGAGCGTGACGTGCGGGCCGATGAGCGTATGATCGCCGACAAAAATATGCGTGTCGTCGACGAGCGTCAGGCCGAAGTTCGCGTAAACATAGTCGCCGAAATGCACATGCCGCCCGCCGAAATTGGCGTAGAGCGGCTGCTCAACGCTCACCCCTTCTCCCACCTCGGCGAACATAGCCCGCAGCAGCGCGTCTTTTTCCTCTGTTTGCGAGGGCAGGAGCGCGTTGAAGGCGCGCAGGCGGTCAAGGCAGGCTCTCTGCTCGCGCAAAATCTCCTCGTCATCCGGCAGATACAGCTCCCCCGTGTGCAGTCGTTCTTTCACGGCAGTCCTCCGGGGCGGCTACTTTTCCAAGAGAAAGGCGCGCAGGCGCGGGAGGGCCTCGGCTGCCGTCTCGCGCCCGATGCGGTACGCCTCGTCGATTTTTTCCGGGTCGTGCTCGAGGCGGTGGATGGGCAGTTCCCGGGGCGGGCGCAGGACAAAGAGTGAGGACGGGTCCTCGCGCTCTCGCCGCTCGATTTCTTCAAGGGTCGCGTTGTAGCGCGCGGGGCGAGTTCGCATCGCCTCGACCATCGCGGGGTAGCGCCGCAGGGAGAGCTTCGCCGCCCCGAGGAAGCGGGCACTACCCTTGCGGTAGCCGCGCGGCCTTGTCAGCACCACGAGGTTACGGGCATAGCCGATACTCTCAAAATAAGAAAGCGGCACGCCGTCGGCAACCCCGCCGTCTAGCAAATGCAGCCCGTCCACCTCAACCACGCGCGAGACAAGCGGCATTGACGCCGAGGCGCGCAGATAAGTCATCTCACTGCCGCGCAGCGTGTCGCAGCGGTGGTAGAGCGGCTCCCCGGTATCGGCATCGGTGCAGACGACGTAAAACGCCATCGGGTTTTTCTCAAACGCATCAAGGTCGAAGGGGTCGAGGTGCAGCGGAATTTCGCGGTAGCAAAAATCGACCCCGAAAATATCGCCTGTGGTCAAAAGAGAGCGCGCTCCGCAAAAGCGCGGGTCGCGGCAGTAGCGGCGGTTGTAGCGATAGGCGCGCCCCGGCTGCCCGGACTTGACGTTGCAGCCGTACGCCGCGCCCGCCGAAACGCCCACCATCCCGTCAAAGGAAACGCCCGCCTCGGAGAGGACATCGGTGACGCCGCAGGTGAACATCCCGCGCATCGCGCCGCCTTCCAGAACCAGCCCGGTCAAGGGAAACCCCCTCATAGCAAAAATCAGGTGGCTGAGCGCGCGAGATGAAAAAAACAAATCACCGACGGTATTATACAAGAAACAGCGGGAAAATGCAAGCGTGCCGCGCGCCGCGGCGCGGGCGCGCGGCACGCGGGAGCGGGGTGCGGGGGTAGGCGCGGTGCGGGGGGTTGCCGCGTCGCGCAGTATGTTCTCACGAGGAAGAAGCCCCGCCGGTAGGAGGTGTTTTGTGTGAAGTTTCGGGGCGCGGCGCGCGGGGAGTTGCCGCGCGGCGATCTCCCGCTCGGGGGAAGAAACACCTCGACGGAGCGCGAGAATACTTCACGCAGACCATCAGGGAAAGAGAAGAAAGGCGGCGTGGCGCGGAGTAAAAGCAGGGTGCGATGGGGAGCGCGGCACGGGGGCGCAGCGGGGGGTTGCCGCATTGCCCGGTGTGTTCTCCCGAGGGGAGCAGCCACGCCGATGAGGGGGGTATTTTGTGCGAAGTTTTGGGGCGCGCGGCACAGGGGTGCGGCACGGGGCGCGGGGGTGAGCGCGGGGCACGGAAAACAAATCACCCCCGCGACGTGGCGGGGGGTGCGATATGCGGCGGGCGCTATGCGCCGGACTTTTTCGCTTGCTCCGGCTGCACCTTTTGCTCCCATTCCTCGCGGCCGACCTCCGCGATGAGTTTGCGCAGGCGGTTGGCGGTGGCGTCGGGGGTGTGGTTCTGGAGGATAAAGCGCGCGGTCTGCCGGTAGAGCGGCGTGCGCTCATCGAGCAGGCGCAGGTAGACCGCCGGGTCCCCGTTTATCGGCGGGCGCGAGAGAACGCGCTCGTTTCGCACCACGTCGATCACCGCGCGGCGAATCCACACGGGAATGGCCCTCTCGCGCAGCAGAACCCGGTTCTCCTCGCGCAGGACAATGCCCCCGCCGCAGGAGAGGATGGCGAACTCCTCCCCCGAAAGCAGCTCCTCGAGCAGCTCGCTCTCGAGCGCGCGGAACCCCTCCTCGCCGCGCTCGGCGAAGATGTCGGGGATTTCCATACCGGCGCGAGCGGAAATCTCGGTGTCAAGGTCAAGGAATGGCGCGCCGAGCAGTTTCGCCACTCGACTCCCGATGGTCGTTTTGCCGCAGCCGGTCATCCCGATCAGCGCGACCGGGAGCGAGGGCAGAGGCGCGCTGCGCGGCCGCCCCCTCCGCTCGCCGGCGCCTGTCTTTTTTTCGCTATCCTTGTCGGTCATCTTCTTTCTTGAATGAGCTCCGCGCGGCCCCCCGCCCTTGCCGCGCCCTCGGCCGCGGTGAAGAGAACCCGCCACGCCGCCTTGGGGCGCGCACGGGTTTATCGCGCACGGGGTTATCGCGCACGGCAGATGTTTGCCGCGCGAGGAGAGGCGGCGCTATCTCTTGCCCCGCTTATCGCATCTCGCGGCGATTTTCGTGCCGAGAGTCTGAAAAATTTCGACCATCAGCACGAGGATAACGACCGCCTCGAGCGTGACGAGGTAGATGTAGCGGTTGTAGCCGTAGGTAATCGCGATTTTGCCGAGGCCCCCGCCGCCGAGCGTCCCGCTCATCGCGGTGTAGCCGAGGATGGTCGTGAGGGCTATCGTCAGGTTGGAGATGAGCGAGGGCACGCTCTCGGGGATCATCACCTTGCAGATGATCTGCAGGGGAGACGCGCCCATACTCTGTGCCGCCTCGATAACCGAGCTGTCGATTTCTCGCAGGCTCGTCTCAACTAAGCGCGCGATGAAGGGGAAGGCGGCGATCACCAGCGGCACAATAGACGCGGCGGTGCCGACCACCGTCCCCATAATGAGGCGGGTCAGCGGGAAGACGACGATCATCAAGATAAGGAAGGGGATCGAGCGCAGCAGGTTAATGACCGCGTTGAGGATTTTCATCAGCCAAGTGGGCAGCGGCAGCACGCCGCCCTTCTCCCCCGCGACGAGAAGCACCCCGAGCGGCAGCCCGATGAGCGTGGCGAAAAGGGTGGAGAGCACCGTCACATAAAAGGTCTCCCAAATGGCGAAGGGGATCTCGTGCAGGAGAATATCCCACGCCGTCGCGAGGTTCTTCTCGGAAAAAATTTGCGAAAAACTGTTCATACCGTCCTTGCGCTCATGCTCGCCGATATAGTCAAAGAACGTCCCCGCGCTCTACGAGGTTTGCTCTTCCGCCTGCGCGAGTTCCTCCTCGGTCACCGGGAGAGCCGCGATATTGTCGTAGCGCGAGAGATAGGCGACCGTGCGATCCGCCTCGTCATCGGTCGATAGACCCAAGAGCATACTGCCGTAGACCCGCTCGCCGATGCTGCGCGTGGAGGCGTAGAGGATATTCGCCGCTATTTTCTCCTCGATCGCCATGCGCGCGATGAGCGGGGTCCCCGCAGTCTCCGCGCCGTTGAAGACGACGCGCACCTGCCGCCCCGAAAAGCTCTCGGACAGGACATTGACGCTCTCGTCCGGGAAGACAAGCCGCCGCGCCGCCGCCGATCGGGGCGAGGCGAACACCTGCGAGACCTCCCCCTCCTCGGCGACAATCCCCTCATCGAGAATGGCAACGCGTGAGCAGATCTCCTCGACGACGCTCATCTGGTGAGTGATGACGATGACGGTCAAATTGAGGCTGCGGTTGATTTCGCCGATAAGAGAGAGGATGGCGTGCGTCGTTTTGGGGTCGAGCGCGCTCGTCGCCTCATCGCAGAGAAGGACGCGCGGGTCGGTGGCGAGGGCGCGCGCGATGGCGACGCGCTGCTTCTGCCCTCCCGAGAGCTGCGCGGGGTAGGACTTCGCTTTGTCGGGCAGCCCCACCATCTCGAGCAGCTCCATCGCGCGCGCTCTCGCCGCTTTGCCGGACTTGCCGGCGAGCTCGAGCGGGAAACAGACGTTATCGAGGCAATTGCGCTGCATTAAGAGGTTGAAGCCCTGAAAAATCATCGCGATTTTGCGGCGCACCTCTCGCAGCTCCTTCTCGGGGAGAGTTCCGATGTCTACCCCGTCGATGAGCACCTGCCCCTTGCTCGGGCGCTCGAGCATATTGATACAGCGCACGAGCGTGCTCTTGCCGGCGCCGCTCATCCCGATAATGCCGTAGATCTCCCCGTCGCGCACGGTGAGGCTGATGTGTTTGAGCGCCTCCACGCTCCCCCCCGGCGAGGAGAAGGTCTTGCTGAGATTGCGAAGTTCGATCATAGCAAAGAAGATGGGCGAGATCGGCGAGGTAATGCCCGAGAGCGAGGCAGGCGGCGCGCCGTTTGCTTTTTCGCGGGATTATCCCCGGGAGCGGGCGGCGCGCCGTCGGATATTCTAAAGAGATTGCCCCGGGCAGCGGCACTTTCGCGGGTGCCCAAGGAATTGCCCCGGAATGCGTGCGGGTGGCACGAGGACGCGCGTCCCCGGCGGGGCGGGGCGGGAGAAGACCGCTCATCCCCTACTTTTCGCCCAAAAACACACCGGTTCCCCGGTGTGTTTTTGGGGACGGGCGCGGCGGGTGCATCTGCGCGCCCGGGCAGCCTTGACGGAAGGAAATTCGCCCGCCGCCCGCAAAGGCGAGGTGCTACCCGGAAAGGCGCGCCCCGCGATCCCGCCGCGCGGCGGGAGGGGAACATCCCCGGAGGGGGATCGCCCCCGGCGTGGGGAGGGTTCCCCGCGAGAGGAGCGGGCGCGCGGGCGGGAATCGCGCCTTATTTCACGAGGTTTTTCAGTGCGTCGAGTGTGGTTTGCTTGCCGCCATATAGACCCATCGGCTCGATGTGGACGTAGCCGACCGCGACGACGTGCGTGCCGTTCTCGCTGTTGAAGTCGTCAAGATAGGGCTTGTGCTGGAAGTAGTTGGCGTAAACCTCGCCGCTCTCCACAACGTTGTTGGGCTGAACGTAGTCGGTGAATTCCTTAATATCGAGCGTGACGTCCTTCTCGGCGAGAATTTCCGCCGCCACTTTGAGAATCTCCGCGTGCGGGGCGGGGGACGCCGCGACGGTAATCGTCGTGCCGGCGAGCGCGTCGTAATCGACAGAGCTGTCGAAGCCGTCGCCCGGGTTTTCCACCGCGGTGATCACCGAGCCGTCGTAGGTTTCGGCGATGTAGTCGGCGACCTTCTGGCTCTGCAGGGCGGCGACGAGCGCGAGCGTGCGCGGATCCTTTTCATTTCCCTCTTTCACCGCAACGATGTTGCCATAGGCGCTGTAGGACCCTTCGAGGACGAGCGCGTCCTTCTTGGGCGACAGGCCCGCGTCCACCGCGTAGTTGGTGTTGATGATGGCGTAGTCGTTGTCACCGCGGACGTTCGGGATCTGCGACGCCTCGATCTCGTTTATCGTGAGATTGTCGGGCTTCGTTTCAATATCGCGCACGGTGGCGGTGAGGCCCGCGCCCTCTTTCAGCTTGATGATGCCCTCGCTCTCAAGGAGCTTGAGCGCGCGCGCTTCGTTTGTCGTGTCGTTCGGCACCGCGACGGTGATTTCCTCGCCGGGGTCGACATCATCGATAATGGTCTTTTCATCGCCGCCGCAGCCAATGAGGCTGAAGGAAACCGACGCGAGGAGCGCCGCGAGCAGAAGGGCGAGCGCCCGGGTAAACTTGTTTGCTTTCATAATAAGAAACCTCCGTTTCGAGAATCTGCCGCGATTATACACCCCTCCCCCGCCCCTGTCAAATACAAATAAGAGATAGCGAGGTATAGATAGAAGCTATATCACGCGGCGCGCCGCGCCCCCACGCCGCGTCCCTTGCGCTTTCGCGAGTTGTGACTTCGCGCGCGGTTTCTGCGTGCACTTTTCCCCCGCGCCGCCGCGCTTCCCTGCGCCGCCGTGCTCTTGCGAATTATGCCGCGCACTCGCGCTCCCACGGATTGCTCGCCCCGTATCCGGTTGTCCCCCGCGCCGCGCACTTGCGTTTCCTCATAAGAAAACCCCCCGCCGCGGGGCGGCGAGGGGGTTCTTCCTTATATCTATCGCGCGACCCCCCGCGCCCCCGGGCGGGGCTCGCGCGCGGCTTACTTCTCCTCTTCTCCCTCAGATTCCTCGCGCCGCAGGGAGACTTTCGCGCGCACGACTCTGCGGTCGCGCAGCTCCTCCACCTCGATGTGCAGGTTTCCCGCGTCGACGACCGGGGTCGCGCCGTCCTCGGGAATGAGCGTCATCCGGCTGAAGACGAGGCCCCCCAGCGTCTCGCACTCCTCCTCGGCAAGATCCACCCCGAGTGCCTCCTCGAGGCGGTCGAGCGGGGTGCTGCCCGCCGCGCGGTAGACCCCCTCCCCGAGGGGAACAAGCTCCTCCTCCTCCCCGGCGGGATCGTCTGTCTCATCGTAGATGTTGCCGACGATCTCCTCGAGCAGGTCTTCCATCGTGACGATGCCGAGCGTGCCGCCGTACTCATCGCTGACGAGCGCCATATGCAGCTTGTCCTTCTTCATTTCCTGAAGAAGATCGTCGGCGTGCTTGCTCTCGGGGACAAAATAGGGCGGGTAGATGAGCGCGGAAAGCGGCGTTCGCTTTCCGCTCATGCGGTCGAGCAGGAAGGTGCGCGCCGCGAGAACCCCCCTCACGCGGTCGATGTCCTCCTCGTAGACCGGGAAGCGCGAGTAGCCGCTCTCGGAAATGAGGGCGAGCACCTCCTCGTCGGTCATCGAAAGATCTATCGCCTCCACCTCGGTGCGGTGGGTCATCACCTCGCCGACCGTGCGGTCGGTGAACTCGAAGACCTTCTCGATCATCTCGTGCTCGCCGCGCTCGATGCCGCCGCTCTCCTCGCCGCGATCCATTAAGTCGAGAATAGCCTCCTCGGTGACCGGCGCGCCCTCGTCCTCGCGAAGGCCGAAGAGCGAGAGGATCCCCCGCGCCGCCGCGCGAAAGACCGCGTAGAACGGGCGAAAAAGAGCCCCCGCCGCCCCGACAATCCAGCCGCCCCGGTAAGGCTTTTTCGACGCGGCGGCGCGCCGCCCGAGCGCCTCCGGCAAAAACATCCCGAAGAGAAGGTGCAGCCCGCCGAAAATAAAGAGCAGCACGAGCGTGCAGAGAATCTTGGTTAAAAGCAGATGCCGCGCGGCGAGAGGGAGAGCCGCGCCGAGCCTGCCCGGCAGAGAGGAGAACGCCGCCGCGATGAGCAGAAACTCGCTCGCCGTGGCGAGAGCGAGACCTGTGCGCAGCGTGCCGAAAGTTCTCACGCGATCGCGCGCGTGCGAGAGGAGGCGCGCGGCCGCGCGGTCTCCCGCCGCCGCGTCCCGCTCAAGCGCCGAGTCGCCGAGCGCGCCGAGCTGCGCCATCCCAAACGATATGGGGAAGGAGACGAGCAGCAGCACGCCGAAATAAAGAGCGAGGCACCACCATCGGTCTATGCCTATGTCCAAAAAATCATCACCGCCTCAGGGAATCATCCGAGCGCGC
>CAZYCC010000005.1:16463-21377 GCA_964645985.1 uncultured Lachnospiraceae bacterium
CGCGCTCTGCGCGCCGCGCGCCACTTACCTCGCCCCCGCGACAAGGGGCCGCCCCCGCGCCCCTCTAACCTTTGTTGTTTTGCTCCCACGCACGCCCCGCGCCGCGCGCCGCGCGCCGTGCCACACCCGCGCCCCGCGAATAGGAGTAGCCCCCGCGCCCCTCTAACCTTTGTTGTTTTCGCCCCCCGTGCCGCGCGCTTACTTTTGTTTTCGCCGCAGAGAGGCCGCAGCGGCGTGGGCCGCCGCGCGCACGCGAAGGAACAGCGCCCGCGCGAGAGCTTTTGCCCGCGCGGGAGCGCTTCCCGCGTCAAGGCGGCGATCGCCGCGGATGACCGCCGTGACGACCCCGCGCACGCGCGCGGGGGATACGCCCCGCTCGAGCGCCGTTTGCGCGTCTCCGCAAAGAACGAGCGTGCCATCGCGCGCGATTTTGACGAGGCGGTGCAGCGCGAGACCCTCGCCCGCTGCCTCACTCTCTCCCCCTCGCGCGGGTTCGCCCTCTCCCCCTCGCGCGGGGGGGAGTTCGCCCGCACCCGCGCCGCCGCGCAAGGCACTCGCGCCCCTATCGGGGTGCGAGTAGAGCAGAATGTCGCCGACGCGCGGGGGGGTGAGGGTGGGGGAGGAGAGCTCAACGAGATCGCGCCCCTCGGCGAGGGTGGGGAGCATGGATCTCCCGCGCGGCGCGAAGGTGAAGCGCCCGCCCGCGGCGAAGACCTCCTCTATAAGCAAGAGCATCTCCCCGCGCGAGAGCTCTCGGCGCGGCAGACTCGAAATGTCCCCCGCCCCGGCGCGCTCCGCCCTACTCCTCAAGGAGCGAGGCATCGCGCATTTTCGAGAGGAAAGCGTCGGTGTCCGCCTCGGCGACCTCGCGCGTCACCTCGTACTCATTAAGGAGAGCGTCAACGAGGTCCTCGCGCTCGCAGCCCTCGCGCAGGCGCTCAATGAGTGTGCAGCCGGTCTCGTTGACCGTCACCATACCGGGAAAGGATCGCGCGCGCTCGCCCACCGGCACAATGGCGCCGCTGTCCTTCAGTCTCTTATAAATAAAATCGCTTGAAAATTTGAGCATAGCGGTTGCCCCTTAGGAAGGGAGCGGCGAGGGGAAGGCGCGCCCGGTCATCGCCTCGTAGGATAGGCGCGCCGCCGCGGGAGAGGGGGAGATAACGAGCTGCCAGAGCGGCACGCGCGCGCACACCTCGGTGAGAATGTCGAGCATTCTCGCGGCGTCGGAGGCCGTGAGGAAGCGCACGGTTTCGCGGTAAAGGCCGGGCAGCGCCTCTCGCGGGGAGAGGGGGGTAATGCGGTCGCGCTCGCCGGGGGCGGCGCGACGCAGCAGCGCAATGCCTCCCACCGGCAAATTGAGCGGCGCGTTGAGAGGCGATCGCCCGGAAAAGGGCGTGCCGCAGGCGAGAACCTGCCCCTCCACGAGCCGCAGCGCGGGCTGATCGTCGTTGAGAATAACGGCGTCCGGGAGAGCCGCCGCCCACGCCGCCGTGTGGGTCGATTTGCCGGTGCCGGGGGGCGCGGAGAAGAGGTACGCCCTCCCCCCCGTGCCGACGCAGGAGCTGTGCAGCATCATGCCGCCGTAGCGCAGCAGCCGCCGGTAGAATATCGCCCCGGCGTTGCCGTACTCCGCGCGGTCGCCCTCCATGTCATCCGGCCGCAGGTCCGGGGGCGGGGGCGGCAGCGTCGCGTCAATGTCGACGGGCGCGCAGCTCTCCGGCGGCAGAGCGTAGGGCGCCGCGCGGGTGCGCAGGGTGGGGTAGAGCGGGTTGAGCGCCACGGTGAGCGCCGCTATCTTATATCGCATAGCCACAATATAGCAGAAAACCCCCACGCTGTCAAGCCGCGCGCGCCGCCCTCCCCCGCGCGCGAAAAAATTTCGCCCTCCCCTCTTTACAAAGCGCGAAAGTTGTGCTATAGTGATGGTGAATCCCCATAAGGGGGCGTGTTCCCGCAGGGGCGCTCTCCCGCGGGGGCAACTTCTCTTCTTTTTCGAAAGGAGCCGTTATGAAACAGGGAAAAATTAAGGGAAGCCCGCGCAGCGCCCTCACCCGCGCCCTCGCGACCCTCCTCGCGCTCGTCATGGTCGCCGCGGCAGTGCCCGCCGTGGAAGTATTTGGGGCTATTTCTGACATTACGAGCATTAAGTTTGAGAATGTATCGGCGGATCTCGACTATGTTTTAACGGGAAATTTCAACGATGTTTCTGCTACGTCATTATTTATGCTACATCAGTTGGAAGAAACTACTCTTTCTGCAGGAAAAAATACTGATTTGGCGGTTGCTTTTACAGGAAACGAGGATGATTTAACTGCAACTGTTTCAGGTACTTTCTCAAGTTCGTTTTTTGTCGTTGCAATAGCGAATACAGATAATATTGCGCAATGGACTCTTGACGATTCAGATTCAGAACCTAAAACTGTAGATGCAACTTATACCAACAGCAAACAGGCTTATTTTACTTTCATGTCCACTCTTGCAACTGATTTAAGCGGCGAGGTCACTGTTTCTCCCGTTGAGCCTCCTGTAACGCATACTGTCTCTTGGACAGCTCCGAGTACTGCTTTGGTTTTGAATAAAGAAGGAAATGATGTACTTGATTCTCCGCAAACAGTAGTTGACAAAGGCCATTTTGAATTTCAAGTTAAATCGCTGGAAGAAGGTTTAACGCCGGTCGTTTATCAAAGAACAGGAGTAGAAGCGAAAGTTTTAACGGCAATCGAGGGAGTTTATACAATCAACGAAATAGTCGGAGACGTAAATTTGATTATTGACTTAAAGGACGCTCTCTCGGTCACCTACCCGGATTCCCCCGCGTACACGATAACGGCAGCGAAGAGCGATGGAGAGCCGCCGCACACCGTTTCTTATAATGATGATTTAGTTTTCAAAATTAAGGCAAAACCGGGATATAAGATTAGCGCAGTGAAGGTACGCGGAACAAGCAAAGATCTCCTCGAAAAAGAACTCGACGGCGACGATCCGACGGAAGCCAACAATTCTGAAGAGATCACGGTTGAGAACGTCATCTCGAATGTCACAATCGATGTAACCATCAGTGCGGTAAAAATTACCGAACCGTCGGAAAAACTAGGATATACATTATCATTTGATCCGCTGCTTACCGACGGCTGGGCTTCTTACAATACACCGCTCAAAATTACGGTAACCCCGAGCACCGAATACTCACAGTCTGTACCCACGATTATTATAGACGATATTTCTTACATTCCCGAAAGGGATGTAACGAATGGCTACTCAAAAACCATCACCCCGACCGCACCGACAAGCATCCGCGTAGAGGGAATCGGGAAGAACACATATACCATCACATACCCGGAAAGCACAGAGAAATATACCATCATTCCCGGACCAAACGAGGTGGAATATAACGGAAGTGTTAAAATAACTCTTAAATTGAATGAAGGCTATTATTTTACTAGCACAAGTCAGCTTTTCGAAGTAAAAAAAGGTGCGAGCAGTAGTATTGAACATTCACCTGATGAAGCAGGTGACGGTACCTACACTTTAACGATTCCAAATATAACAACAAATGTTACAATTACGATAAACGAAAGCGGCAGCGGTCTTAAGCTAAAAACGCTCACTGTAGAAAAAGTTACTACAAGCGAACTCTTCGATATTGATTTTGTTGACCCCAAAGAAGAAAACGATGGTTTCTCTGTCAATTGGGGAACAACCATTTCTTTTACAGTTCGACCGCACGAAGGCGTAAATATCGGATCAATCAGCTTTAAAGTGGGCTCCGGAACAGAACAGCCGGTAGAAAAAACCGATCCTGCGGCGAACGGAACGATTACTTGCACCATTCCAGGAAGTAAAGTTGTTTTTCCCGGTACGAATACTTCTGCTAACCTTGTAATTACTGTTGTGGCTACCCGCCGTTCCTACACCGTTACATGGACGGGCGCGGACGGCGTGGATGTGGAGGTGAAATCCGGGCCGGAAAGTGGCACGCCCGTCGTGAGCGGTGTTACGAAAATTGAACACGGCACGAAAGTTACCGTAACGCTCAAGGCGCAAGAAAGACGCGACGCGGCGAACCTCGGCGCGCAATTCTCGGGACAGGTGCCCGACGAACCCAATGATGAAAGAACTGGTCTAGGCAAAATTACCTATACTTTCGATTCACTTACCAATTACCTTTCCTTCACGGTAACCTCGCTGCCGCTGAAAACCTTCACCATCACAGGCGCGACAGACGGGACGGGGTACACCATTCAAACAAGTGACCCGACGACCGTGAATTACGGCGGTAGCTTCTCCTTTACTCTCACGCTCAAGGAAGGGTATACGCTGAGCGACAACAACACGCTCAAAGCGGAGGAGGATAACAAAACGCCTGTTGTCTCGCTCGGTGAGCCGAAGAATGCCGAACTTGCGGCGACGGTCACCGAAGAAGGAAAATCCGCACAGTACACGCTGACGGGAATAAAGGGGAACATAACAATTACGGTCGGGGGGATTGAAACAATCAAGTTTAAAGTTACTCTGGACAAAGGATCAGAAGGCGGTTGCGAGGTATCCGAACCGTCAGATTGGACGGACGAAAAAGAGATTGAATACGGAAAGCCGATTACATTAACGATTACGCCAACCAATGGCTATCGAATCGATGGGGTAACATTTGAGGACAGCGCAACGCATGTAATAACCACAGCTTCGCAAAGCCCGTCTGACAAATCCATGTACACAATTGCAAACATAACCGGCAATGGTACAATACATATCACTTGCTCTACGATCAAATTGCACGTTAAGCTCGAATGCCCGCCGGTAAAATATGGTGACTTGGACTTCACATTTAACGATCTAAATGCTGAATTTGATCTTGATGTAAAAACTGAAACTCCTACTATAGGCGAATGGGAAAGTAGTACTCTTACTTAT
>CAZYCC010000005.1:21387-44561 GCA_964645985.1 uncultured Lachnospiraceae bacterium
TATACTCCTCCTTCAGTTGAAAAATCGGGATTTAACGCGACCGGAGGTGGCTGGCTAAGTGAGGGACGCGGCGGAAAAGTCGATTCGGTAAAAATAGAAGGACCCGACGACAAGACTGTCATTTTGGTTTGCACCTACACTTGCAATGAAAGCGCAAACCCGGGCGCAAACGAACAAGGCGACCACTGCCCGTTCTTCGGGACAGTCATGGATGACGGTGAAGCTACCCCAAGCGGTGACGATAAGACAATGGCTTATTTTGGAAGCAGCCTCAGTTGGACGGGCGGGGATGAACTCCCGGACGACATCATGACTGTTCTCGATGACAACATTCAAATTACCGCTGCCGGAATGCTTTATTCGGACAATCTAGAACGGTTTAGTGATAGTAATTATGAGAAATTAAAGGAAAGTATCAAGGATTTAAGAGAAACCGGTTGGCTAGGCAAAGCAAAAGATAGTATATATGCCTATTACTATAGCGGCGATGAACTTGCGGAATCAGAGTTTGGCGTTGGCGATAACTTCTCCATTCGTATGCACTGCAATAGTGGAGAACGCTGGGGTGTTTGCTGGTTCAGAGTGAACGTCGGAAGCGAAGATCTCGTTCTATTTGGAACTGTGCAGCACTTCAAATTCGGGGCTACATAGTGAATGAAAGCGCTTCCGCATAACACACCCACGAGGTGAAGTGATGAAAAAGCAATACATAGCTCCGCAGCTCGAACGCATCGTCTTTGAATCAGAGGAAAAAACGATGAAAGATTTTTTTCGCTCGGAGAAAGACCAATACGAAATCAATAAACCCCTTCCCGGCGATCCTTCTTCTCCTGCGCAGTCGTGGGTGACCGATTTGCCGCGGGGGTATTTGGACGGGGAGTAGAGTGTGGCGCCTCCCCGCCCGCGTGCGCGGGGGGGGTGGCGGGGGAGGGGGCAGGGGGTGAGAAAAAATTTTCTCCCCCCTCTTGCATTTCGCGCGCGGCTATGGTATACTTGCCTCGCGCCGGTATGACGGAACTGGCAGACGTGCCGGACTCAAAATCCGGTGGTGGCGACACCGTGAGGGTTCAAATCCCTCTACCGGCACCATCCGCCGGGCGCGCGACGGGGCATTGGCGCAGCTGGGAGCGCACAACACTGGCAGTGTTGGGGTCAGGGGTTCGAGTCCCCTATGCTCCACCAACCCGCACCCCCCGTGGGGTGCGGGTTTTCCCTTTTCTTTCCCCAAAATAACCATTTGGAAGGAGAATCGATGGCAAGCCGCCTGTACAAACTCTCCCTTCTCGCGCTCGGCGCGGTTACCGCGGTCCTGCTCGGCATGACCATCGCTCACGCCACGCGCGAGGATGTCTTCGCGGGCCCCCTCACCGTCGTTTTGCTCGTCTGCGTCTGCCTGCTAACCGCGCTCTGCCTCTGCCTTGAACAGCCACGGGGCGGGCGGGTCTACAAAGTGGGGTTTTATCTTCTGCACGGCGGGGTGGTGCTGCTGCTCGTCGGGTTCCTGCTCTCGCACTTCCTTGCGGCCTCCTACAATGTCGCCCTGCCGGTGGGCGGCGCGTCCTACACCGAGGTGCAGGGCGAGGACGGGGTGGTGCCGCTCGGCTTCTCCCTTTCGGTGACAAACGCCGTCACCGAGTATTACGAGGACGAAAACGGCAACCCCACCGAGAACCCCCGCCACTACGAGGCGACCCTCTCGGTGGACGATGGCAGCGGCGCGCGGGAGCTGTCTCTCACCGTCAACCATCCTCTGCGCGTGCGCGGCAACAAGAATTACAAAATCTACCTCATGTCCTTCGGCTCCGACCCCGCGACCGGCCGAAACGCCGCGTATCTTCTTCTAAAGAGCGACCCCGCCGAGTTCCCCATCCTCGCGGGGATCGTGGTGCTGCTCGCGGGGACGGTGCTCTGCTGCCTCATCGCGCCGATTTTCTCGCGCGGAGGAGATTTGCCCGAGGCGTCCGGTAAATCCGGCAAGAAGGGAGGGCGCAAATGAACGCTACCGTCCTTCTCGCAGTGATGATTGGCGCCGCCGCGTTCTACTACGCCGCCTTCATCGCCTATCTTGTCAAGGGGAAAAAAGGCGGGCGCGGGGCGCTGCCGATGGCGCTCTGGTGCGGCGGCGCCGCGCTCAACCTCGCCGTCGTCCTGAACAACTACTTCGCGAACGGGTATGTCCCATTCGTGTCGATGTTTCAGGTGCTGACCTTCCTCGCGCTGACCTTCCTGCCGGTCTACTTCTTCCTCACCTATCTCTGCCGCTGCCGCGGGTGCGGGCCGTATTTCACCCTCGCCTCCGCCATCGTGATGACAGGCCCGGTCTTTATGCGAGAGGGCTCGGTCTGGACCTTCCCGCCCGCCCTGCAGTCCCCCTGGTTCGTCCCCCATATCCTCATGTATATGGTGGCGTACTCGCTCGGCACGGTGTCCTTCCTCATGGCGGTGGTCTATCTCTTCCGCCGCAGCCCCGATACCTACCGCGCGATGACTTGCTGCGAGCGCACGCTCTTCCCGTTTATGACGGCAGGAATGCTCTTCGGCGCCGTATGGGCGGATCAGATCTGGGGCGGCTTCTGGAGCTGGGACCTCAAGGAGTGCTGGTCGCTCATCACCTGGATGCTCTATATGGTCGCGCTCCATCTCGCCCGCCGCGAGAAAACGCGGCGGTGGGTGCCGCTCGTCACCGTGCTCGGCTTCGTCGCGATTATCGTCACGATGTTCTTCGTCAGCGGCATGGTCTCTGCCGGCGGCACGACGAGCAACCACGTCTACAGCACCTAAAGCCCCGCGCTCGCCCCGGTGCGCACGGCGGGGGCGGCTGCTCGCCGGGGGCGCAACGCGGGAGGGGGCGCAACGCGGGGGGCGCAACGCGGGGGGCGCTGTGGGGGCGAGTGCCACGAGGGGTTGCTCCAAAAAAGCGCGCTTCGGCCCGTCCGTCGCCGCGCTTTTTGATTACTGGGCGCGAGCGGTCTTCCACGGGGCGCGGTTCTCCGCGAGGGGCGGGCGCTCCCCGTTCCCTTACTCACAGCACGGTTTGATTATGTCAAAGCAGACCCCCACCCTTGAGCAGTACCGCGACCTCATTGACGCGGCGGCGCGCGAGACCGCCGAATACCGAGGAAGGACGCTCGAACCCGCCCGCGCGCGCGAGGCTGCCGCGCGGGATCTTTCCGATCATAAGAGCGAGGCGGTGCGCACCGAGCAGCGAAACCGGGACCTTCGCGCCGCGACGCGCCCGCTCCTGCCGGCGATTATCGGGTTCGCGCTCTGCGGCGTTATCCTCGCCTACTATGTGGCGCGATCGCTGACCGCGCACGCGCAATCCGACCGCAAGTGGAATATCTGCATCTTCTTCGGCGCGCTGATGGTCGGGTTCGTCCTCTTCGGAGTAGCGCGCGTTCTCTACAAGAAAAAGAAGCTCGCGCGCGCCGACACGCTCATCGCCTCTCTGCGGGAGGAGGAGGCGGCGGCGCGCGAGAAAAGCGAGGCCGCGACAAAGGTACGCGAGGAGGCGGAGGAGGGCCTTCTTGCCCTTGAGGCGAGGGAGCGGGAGCTGCGCGAGGCGCTCGCGCGCGACTATCCCGCCGAGCGGGAGCGCGAGGAGCGAGAGCGCGAGGACGCCCTGCGCGCGCGGCTCTGCGCGCAGAAAGAGAAGGAGGCGGCATACGACGCGATGGTCGCCGACACCGAGGCAAGAAAGGAGCAGCTCGCCCTCGCCGAGGAGATGTTCGATTCACCGCGCAAGTTCATCGGGCGGGACAAATACGGCAGCGAGCTTGAGGTGCTGCGCGCCTGCGCCGAAATGGGAAATGAGGAGGCGATGGCGCGTCTCATCAACCTCTACGCCGGGGCGGACTTTCTCACCGGCGTTGAGCCGGATCGCGCCGAGGCTCTCGCCCTCGCCGAGAAGTACGCCGGGGGGCAGGACGGCTCGCCGCTCGCCGCCGAGGCGATGGGCGAAATTTATCTCTTCGGCAAGGGCTGCTTTGAAAAGGACAGCGAGCGCGCGGTCAAGTGGCTCTCGCGCGCCGCGAACCGCGGGAGAAAGAACGCGATGGTCAACCTCGGCTACTGCTACTACGCGGGAGATGGCGCGGCGCAGGACATTGAGCGCGCGAAATACTGGTTTGACAAAGCCGCGCGGCAGGGGGACGACCAAGCCTTCCGTATGCTCGAGGCAATAGAGCAAGGCAGGAGTATCCGAGTAGACTGACCCCCCGCGACGCAAAAAACGCCCGCGCGGGCGTTTTTTCGAAGGGATCAGCGCGGGGGGAGATGCGGCGCGGGGGAGATGCGGCTCAAAACCGCCCCTTGAGGAAAAATCGCCGGGGGCGATTTTTGCTCAAGGGGCGTGACGGACGTGCGCCCCTCGCGCCCGCAGGGCGCGAGAGCGGGCGCGATGCGCCCGCGCCACGCAACGCGTGGCGGCACACGCCCGTCACCCGCGCTTCGCGCGGGGTTTTGCGCGCCACCGCGAACCGGGGCAGTAGAGGGGGAGGGATACCCACCGCGTGGGTGGGCGGGGCCGCGCAAAATCACGATACTCCTCACCCCGCCCCCCGAAAACACCCCCACCCCGAAGGGCAGAGAAAACATTTCGCTTCCGAATATTCTATCAATCTCTTTGTGCTTTCCCCCGCGTCACGAATCTACCTCGCTTTGAGGAACACACCCCGCTCACCGAAACAGTTCGTTATGTGGGGGTTCCAAGGGGGAGCGCAGCTCCCCCTTGGTAGGAAACATCCAAGGAAGTGGCAACAGGGGGGCACAGCCCCCCATCCTTGGCCGCTTCTCGAGAGAGCCGGGGGAGGGCTCTTTCGGGAAAGAGTACTCCTCCGGAGGAGCGAGGTGGCGGTTCCCGCCACGGCAGCAGTAGGTGCGGCTCGCCGCAGTGGAAATGACCGTGCGGAAGTGAGGGTTAACCGAAAACAACAGCTAAGAGGCAGCAGTACAAATTACGACAGGGACAGTAGGGTTTCCCGAAGACTAAATCCAGAAACGGAAGTACAAATTACGACAGCGGCAGTGCGTTTTCCCGAAAACTAAATTTAGAAACGGCAGTGCAAATTCCGACAGAGGCAGTTCCGTTTCCCGAAAACAATATCCCAGAAGGATCAGTCGAAATTTCGACAAAGTGCGCTCGCCACACGCCTTCCCCCGCAGCGAGACAGTTCGCCTCACGGCAAAGGCGGTTCCCCCCCCGCCGAATGTGGTGGCAAACCCACAAACATGATAGATCTACTCGAGCTTCACAAGTTCTTTCTCGCGCGGCACATCCGCCCGGCGGATAGCGTCGCGGACTTCACGATGGGGGGAGGCGCGGACACGCTCTGGCTCTCGCGCGCGGTAGGGCCGCGCGGGAAAGTGTACGCTTTCGACCTGCAAGAGGAGGCGCTTACGCGCACCTCCGAGCGGCTCGCGCGCGCGGGCGCGCCGCGCAACGTCACGCTAATCTGCGACTCGCACGCGAACCTGCGCCGCTACATTCACGAGCCGATTCGGGCGGGGGTATTCAACCTCGGGTGGCTGCCGGGCGGAGATCATACGCTGACCACCCGCCACGAGTCGACCCTCGTTGCCGTGCGGGACGCGGCGGCGCTACTCGCGCCGGACGGAGTGCTGCTCATCGCAGTCTACCCCGGGCACCCGGAGGGCGCGCGCGAGGGCGAAATGCTCGGGCAAATGCTCTCGGACGAGGCCGCCTACCCGCGCCGTGAGTACTGCAACTCGCTCTTTCGCATTCAAAACTCGCCCCGCTCGCCCTATTTTTACTTAATGGAGCGAAAGTAACCTCGCCCGCGCGGTTTCCCCTCTCACGACGAACTCCCCAATTTCCGATATTCCACCGCGCTCCCCGTTGTTCTCGCCTGCTACGGAGCGACCGCCTTGCGGGATTGCCGCGCTCTTTTTTTGGCATTGCGCCGGTTTTGCTTTATAGTAGGAGCGGCCGCCTCCTCCCCGCCGCCTGAGTCCATTTCCCGCATGAACCCCACTGACCGCCCGCTCCCGCTCGAGGAGCGGCTGCTGCTCTCTTATTTCGGCGATGACCCCGCGCGCCTCGCCGACGCGCGCGCGCGCCTCGCGGAGGGGGAGCCGCTCGCCTATATCCTCGGCGAGACGGTCTTTTTCCGCGAGACCTACACCGTCACGCCCGACGTCCTCATTCCCCGCCCGGACAGCGAGCGCGTCGTCGAGGCGCTGCTCGAGGTTCTCTTGGAGATTTCCCCCGCAGGCCAAGGCGAGGCGGAAGGGCGCGGGACGAGCGGGCGGGGGAGGGGCCGCGCGCCGGCTACTTTCCTTGACTTATGCACCGGGAGCGGCTGCCTTGCCATCTCTGCGCTCGCGCACTGCCCCCGCGCGCGCGCGATTGCCGTCGACATTTCGAGGGAGGCGCTCGCAATCGCCCTCGAGAACGCCGCCCGCAACAGCGTCGCCGAGCGCGTCACTTTCGAGCGGGGAGACATCTTCTCGCCGGGGCTGTGGGAGCGCCTTTCGCGCCTCGCCCCCTTTCGCGCGGTGGTCTCCAACCCGCCTTATGTGAGGACAAGCGTCCTGCCGACCCTTGATCGCGGCTGCTCCTTTGAGCCGCGCGCAGCTCTTGACGGCGGGGAGGACGGGCTGCGCTTTTTCCGCGAAATTCTCTCGCGCGCGCCGGCCTTGCTCTCGCCCGGCGGGTCGCTCGTCCTTGAGATAGGCTACGATCAGCGCGGCGACATCGAGGCGCTCGCGCGGGAGCGCCGCCTTTCCTGCTCTATTCGGCGCGACTACGGCGGCAACGACCGCGTCGCCATTCTGCGAAAAGAGCACTTCGCGTGAAACATATCCCGCGACCGTCTCATCAGGAGAAGCGGCGCGCGCCGCCCGCGAGGCGGTTTCGGGCACACCGCCGACTCTCGGGCGATTCCCGCCGCGCTCTTGCCTTTTCCCCGCCGAGCGCGCCACACGGTCCCGGTACTCCCTTTCCTATCGCACGGTATGACCCTCTCGGAATTTTTGCGCGAGCCTGTCTGCACGCTCGCGGGGGTGGGGCCCGCCAAGGAGAAGGCGCTCGCGCGCCTCGGCATCGCGACGATGCGGGACCTGCTCACCCACTTCCCGCGCGCCTACCAGAACCGCGCGGACATTCGGCTCCTCGCGGATGCCGCCGACGGCCAGACCTGCGCCCTGCGCCTCACGGTGGGCAGCAACCCGGTGACAGACCTTGTGCGCGGCCGCGCGCGAATGACCATCACCCGTTTCACCGCCTTCGATGAATCGGGCAGCGCGACCGTCACCTTCTTCAATTCGAGCTATGTCGAGCGAATCTTCCGCCGCGGAGACGCCGTGCGCTTTTTCGGCAAGGTCAAGCGCTCGCGCTATGCCTCCGGGTATGAGCTCACCTCGCCCGCCTTCGAGAAGATTGTCGCCAATAAACCCCTGCCCGCCTTCGTCGCGGTCTATCCGCTAAACGCCGGTATCAGCGCGGGGATAATGACCCGACTTATCCGCGACGCCACCGCGCGCGGGCAGAGCTGCGGCGGGGAGGAGCTCATTCCCCCGCGCGTGCGAGAGGAGACAGGGCTGCCCTCTTTTTGGGAGGCAGTGCGCGGCATTCACTCCCCGCGCGACTACGCCGAGCTTGACCGCGCGCGAAACTATTTCGCCTTCGAGGAGCTCTATCTCTACACGCTCGCGCGCGAGAGCCTTTCCCACGCCCGCGCGCGAGAGCCTTTCCCGCGCCTCGCAAAACCCTCCTCGCGCCCCTTCCTCTCGCGCCTTCCCTTCGCGCTGACCGGGGCGCAGTCGCGCGCTATCCGCGAGATTGTCGCCGATCTCACCTCCCCCGATGCCACCGAGCCGATGAATCGCCTCCTTTCCGGGGATGTCGGCAGCGGCAAGACGGTCTGCGCGGCGGCGGCGGCCTATGTCGCGGCGAAAAACAGCCTGCAGTCGGCGCTGATGGCGCCGACAGAAATTCTCGCGCGCCAGCACTACGCAGACCTCACCGAACTCTTTTCGCCGCTCGGCATCCGCGTGGGGCTGCTGCTCGGGGGGCTTCCCGCCGCCGAAAAGCGCCGCGTGAAGGAAGAGACACGCGCGGGGCGGCTCGACCTCGTTATCGGGACGCACGCCCTTCTCACCGCAGACACGGTTTTCGCGAGGCTAGGGCTGGTGATTACCGATGAGCAGCACCGCTTCGGCGTCGCGCAGCGGGCGGCGCTCTCCGAGAAGGGCGCGGGCGCGCATACCCTCGTGATGACCGCGACGCCGATCCCGCGCACGCTCGCGCTCATTTTGTACGGAAACCTCGCGATCTCCCGCCTTGATGAGCTGCCGCCCGGCCGCCAAAAGGTCGATACCTTCGTGGTCGACGAGAGCTACCGCGCGCGCCTCACCGCGTTTATCGCAAAGCAGGTGAGCGAGGGGCACCGCGTGTATGTCGTTTGCCCGGCGGTAGATAGCGAGGAGAAGGGCGAGGGCGCGCACGATTCTCCCCCCGCCGAGGAGGAGGGGACGGTGCCGCTCTTTTACCGCCCGGGAGACGAACCGCCTCCGCGCGCCGCCGTCAAGGATGTCCTTCATTTCTCCTCGCAGCTGCAGGAGATGCTACCGCGCGCGCGGGTAGGCATTCTTCACGGGCAGATGAAGGGTGAGGAGAAGGAGGCGGCGATGAACGCCTTCACGTTAGGCGAGGTGCAGGTGCTCGTCTCAACGACGGTCGTGGAGGTCGGGGTCAACAACCCGCTCGCCACCCTGATGGTTGTGGAGAACGCCGACCGCTTCGGGCTCGCGGCGCTGCATCAGCTGCGCGGGCGGGTCGGGCGCGGGCGCGACAAGTCCTACTGTATCCTCGTCACCGACGCCCCGGCGGGCAGCGCCGCGCGCGAGCGGCTCGATATTCTGCGGCGCAGCAGCGACGGCTTCGCCATTGCCGAGGAGGACCTGCGCGAGCGCGGCCCGGGGGATTTCCTCCCGGGCGGCGAGGGCACGCGCCAGCACGGCGACACCCCCTTCCGCATGGCGCAGCACTGCACCGACCTTGACCTTCTTAAAGCGGCGAGCGACCATGCCCGCGCCGTTGTGCGCGATGACCCCACCCTCTCCAAGGAAGAAAACGCTATGGCGGGGCAGATGGTGCGCGAGCGGGTGAAAAACGCCGCCTCCCGCGAGAATTAACCCTTTTCCCAAAGAAACGCTTCGCGGCGGTTGCTCTCAACCGAAAAAGCCTCCCGGCGGGAGGCTTTTTTCGCGGTACGGCGGGAGGCGCTTGCCCGCGCGGGGCGGTTTTTGCGCCGACGAGCGGCGAGAGGCGCTTGCCGCTTGCGGGGGTTTGCGCCGTTAAGCGGCGTTTTCGAGCTACATCTCCAGCCCCTCGATATACTGCTTTGCCGCGCGCGGGGAGCGCTGACCCTTTTGCAGAGCGAACTGCTCGGCGCCCCGCTCGAGCTGCTCGCGCGGGAGCGTAATGCCGCGCGCGTCGGCGATGCGGCGCACGATGTCAAGGTAGGCCGCCTTGTCCGGGCGGGAGAAGGTGATGCGCTGCCCGAAGCGCTCGGAGAGCGAAATCAGCTCCTGCATACTGTCGCGCGCGTGCACCTCGTCTCCCTCGCGGTCGGAAAAGCGCTCGGCGACAAGATGGCGGCGGTTGCCGGTCGCATAAATCACCACGTTGCGCGAGCGCGCGGAGACCGATCCCTCAAGCAGGGCTTTGAGCGTGCTGAAATTTTCGTCCTCGTGCGTGAAGGAGAGATCGTCAAGGAAGAGAATGAAACGCAAGGGGTTTCGCGCGAGCGTCTCGAGGACGCTCGGGAGCGCGGTCAGCTGGTCGCGGCGCAGCTCGAGAATGCGCAGCCCCTCGGGAAAGAGCTCGTTGCCGACCGCCTTGACGGTCGAGGACTTCCCGGTCCCCGCGTCGCCGGTGAGGAGCAGATTCGCCGCGCTTTTACCGGCAAGCAGGGCGCGCGTATTGTCAAGGACGGCGGCGCGCTCGCGCTCGTACCCGAATAAATCCGAAAGGCGAACAGGGTCGGGGCTGCGCGCCGGGCGAATGGCGCGCGCCTCATCGAGGTAAAACATCCCGCTATCGGCGAAAATGCCGTAGCCCACCCGCTCGATGTGCGAGAGGCGCGATAGGTACTGCCCCGCGATGTCGGGGGGGGAGGGCGGCAGCTCCCACGCGGGGTAATCCTCGCTTGTTAGGCCCATTTGCGCGCGAAGGCTTTGCGGCGTGAGCGACGCCGCCTCATTGAGGATAGAAAGATCGCGCCGCAGGGCATCACGCATCGAGGGCGGCAGATCCTGCCCGCGCGCGGCTCTCTTTACCGCCGGATTTTCGCTCTCGCGCAGCGCGCGAAAGACCGCCTCGGCAAGGCACCCGCCCTCGAGGTAAATTTGCGCGGCAAAGGCGGCGTAGCTCTCCTCGCCGCGCGCGCCCGCTCGCGCGCAGTCGCAGAGCGCGTGCAAAACCGGCGTTTGCAGGGTGTCGCGGAGAACCGTGAGGGTTTGCAGGCGGGAGAGAATCATAGCTCGCCTCGGGATAGGGTTCACTCCAGCACCGCTCCCCTCGCGCCGGAGGTGACGCTTTTCGCGTAGCGGCGCAGGTAGCCGTGGAGTTCTTTTTGGCGGGGGGTGAAGGCGGAAAGGCGCGCGCTCAGCTCGCTCTCGGGAATGAGAAGGGAAATTTCCCCCGCAGGGATGTCGATGCGGATGCGGTCGCCCTCGCGCACAACGCCGATGGGGCCGCCGCTCGCCGCCTCGGGGGAGATGTGGCCGACGCAGGCGCCGCGCGTCGCGCCGCTGAAGCGGCCGTCGGTAATGAGCGCGACCGAGGATCCGAGGCCCATCCCCATAATCGCGGAGGTCGGGTTGAGCATTTCGCGCATCCCGGGGCCGCCGCGCGGGCCCTCGTAGCGGATGACGACAACGTCGCCCGGGTGGATTTGCCCCGCGTTAATAGCGGCCTGCGCGTCCTCCTCACATTCGAAAACGCGCGCGGGCCCCTCGTGAACGAGCATTTCGGGCGATACGGCCGAGCGCTTGACAACGCAGCCCTCCGGCGCGAGATTGCCGCGCAGAACGGCGATGCCGCCGGTCTCGCTATACGGGTTCTCCGCCGGGCGGATGACCTCGGGGTTGCGGTTGACCGCGCCCGCGAGGTTCTCGCGAATCGTCCTCCCGGTCACCGTGAGGCAGCTTTCGTCAAGGAGATTTTTCTTCGAGAGCTCCCGCATCACGGCGGGGACGCCGCCCGCCTCGTCCAGCTCCTCCACATAGGTGCGCCCGGCGGGCGCGAGGTGGCAGAGGTTAGGCGTGACGCGGCTCACCTCGTTTGCCATATCGAGGTTAATCTCGATGCCGCACTCGTGGGCGATCGCCGGCAGGTGCAGCATACTGTTGGTCGAGCAGCCGAGCGCCATATCGACGGTGAGCGCGTTGCGAAACGCCGCGGGCGTGAGGATGTCGCGCGCGGTGATCCCCGCCCGCAAAAGGGCCATCACCGCCATCCCCGCGTGCTTGGCGAGCGCAATGCGCGCCGAGTAGACCGCGGGAATCGTCCCGTTGCCGGGCAGACCCATCCCGAGCGCCTCGGTGAGGCAGTTCATGCTGTTCGCCGTGTACATCCCCGAGCAGGAGCCGCAGGTGGGGCAGGTCTTGCGCTCGTACTCGGCGAGCTTTTCTTCGGTGATCGATCCGGCGTGGTAAGCGCCGACCGCCTCGGAAATAGAGGAAAAGCTCGTTTTTCCGCCGTCCACATGCCCCGCGAGCATCGGCCCGCCCGAAACGAAGACGGTGGGAAGATTTAGCCTTGCCGCCGCCATCAGAAGGCCCGGCACGTTCTTGTCGCAGTTGGGCACCATAACGAGGGCGTCGAGCGCGTGCGCGCGCGCCATTGCCTCGGTGGAGTCGGCGATGAGCTCGCGCGTGACGAGCGAATATTTCATCCCCTCGTGCCCCATCGCGAGTCCGTCGCAGACGGCGATCGCCGGGAAGACGACCGCCGTTCCCCCCGCCATCGTCACGCCGACGCGCGCCGCCTCGACCACGCGGTCAAGCTGCATATGCCCGGGGACAATCTCGTTGTAGGAGCTGACAATGCCGATTAGCGGGCGGTCGATCTCCTCCTCGGTCATCCCGAGCGCGTAGTAAAGCGCCCGGTGCGGGGCGTTGCCCGCCCCCCGCTTGATCTTCTCACTCGGCAAACTCGTTTGCATAAGGCACCTATCAAAAAACAGCAGTGGAAAAAGCACGGCGGCGGCTCCCGGCGCAGCGGTTCTCGCGGCGGGCGAGGGGAAACCCGCACCCCCGTTTCGGTTGGGCTACATCGCGGCGAGGATCCCGCGGGGCTCCCGCGCGCGAGGCGATTTCCCGTGAAGAGTCACGGCGCGCTTTCGAATAGCAGGGGAGCGCGCCTTTCGCGAAATGCCGGGGCGCGCACGAGATCTCCTCGCGAGTGGGGGAATCCTCCGCGCGCGCGGGAAACGCCGCGATATTTCTCGCGCAAATCGAGCGCGTTTTGCCAAAGGGCGCGCCTTCCCGCGCGCGGAACACACGCCCCGCGCGCGCGGAGAACACTCCCCCGGGCGCGCCGCCCGGGGGAGCCGCCGATTTGTTCAGTTGTTTATCAGCTTGTCCTCGTCCGACCAGCTGTAGAGCTTGCGGATCTCCGCGCCGACAAGCTCGGAGGGGTGTTCACTCGCCTTCTTGCGCATCGCGTTGAAGTGCACCTGCCCGCCGGCGTCCGACATATCGAGCAGGAATTCCTTGGCGAAGCTGCCGTCTTGAATATTGTGCAGAATCTGCCGCATCGTCGCGCGCGTCTCCTCGGTGATCAGCTTTGGCCCGGTGACATAGTCACCGTACTCCGCCGTGTTGGAGATCGAGTAGCGCATTCCGGCAAAGCCGCTTTGATAGATGAGGTCGACTATCAGCTTCATCTCGTGAATGCACTCAAAGTAGGCGTTGCGCGGATCGTAGCCCGCCTCAACGAGCGTGTCGAATCCCGCCTGCATGAGGGCGCACACGCCACCACAGAGCACCGCCTGCTCTCCGAAGAGGTCTGTCTCGGTCTCGGTGCGGAAGGTCGTTTCGAGAACGCCCGCGCGCGCCCCGCCGATCCCGAGCGCGTACGCGAGACCGATGTCCCACGCGTCGCCGGTCGCGTCCTGCTCCACCGCAATAAGGCAGGGCACGCCCTTTCCGGCGAGATACTCGCTGCGCACGGTGTGGCCGGGGCCCTTCGGCGCGATCATAATGACGTTGACGTTTTTGGGGGGCTTGATACAGCCGAAATGAATGTTGAAGCCGTGCGCGAAGGCGAGCGTCTTGCCCTCGGTGAGGTTCGGCTCAATGCTCTCCTTGTAGAGCTGCGCCTGCTTCTCGTCGTTGATGAGAATCATAATGATGTCGGCGGCGGCGGCGGCCTTATCGGAGGTCATCACCGTGAGGCCCTGCGCCTCCGCCTTCGCCCAGCTCTTGCTGCCCTCGTATAGACCGACGATCACCTTGACGCCGCTGTCGCGCAGGTTGAGCGCGTGCGCGTGCCCCTGCGAGCCGTAGCCGATGATCGCGACCGTCTTGCCGGCGAGCTTCTGCAGGTCGCAGTCCTGCTGGTAGAAAATCCGATTTGCCATAGAAAATACCTTCTTTCAAAGAATAAAGGGAAATGAATGACGATGTAACGCGCCGCGCGCGCTCTCCCGAGGCGGGGGCGCCTCGCGCGGCCGTGACCTCGCAAGGCGGGCGAGCGGCGCGTAGCTCACGGGGAGGTGCCGCGCGCCAATGGTGCGCCGCGCTCCCCGAGAGGGCGGGCGCGTGGTTTGCGGGGAGGCCGCCCTCGCGCTCCACGGTAGAGCGGGCGCGGCGCGCGGGGGAACACCCCCTCGCGGGGGTTAACGGTCGCTCGCGGCGATGGTTTTGCTGCCGCGCTCGAGCGAAACAAGGCCGGTGCGGCAGATCTCAAGAATAGTGAAGTCGCGCATGAGGTCGATGAACGCGTCGATACGGCCGCTGCTCCCGGTGAGGCGCAGGATAATCGAGTCGCGCGTGTAGTCGACCGTCTGCGCGCCGTAGGCGGCGGCAGCATCGGTGATGTCGCGGCGGGTGGAAGGCTCGTTTTGGATCTTAATGAGCAGCAGCTCGCAGCTGACCGAGTCCTCCTCGTGCAGCTCCTGCACAGAGATGACGACCGGCAGCTTGTAGAGCTGATCGATGAGCTGCTTCTTCTCCGCCTCCCCGCCGCCGGAGCTGACCGTAATGCGCGAGTAGTCCGGCTTTTCGGTCTCGCTCACCGTGAGGCACTTAATGTTGAAGCGGCGGCGGCGGAACATACTCGTCACGCGATTGAGCACGCCGAACTGGTTCTGCACGAGAACCGCAACCGTGAATCCCGGCATTTTAGGTCTCTCCTTTCTCGCCGCCGACTTTAGTCCTGTCCACTTCCGTGATGAGGTCGTCCATCGAGCCGCCCGGCGGGAGCATCGGCAGGACGAACTCGTCCTTATCGATAAGGCAGTTGATGAGATAGGGGCCGTCCACCGTGAAGGCGTGCGTGAGCGCCGCCTCCAGCTCCTGCTCGGTTCTGACGTTTACCCCGTCCGCGCCGAAGGCGCGCGCGAGCGCGACGAAATCGGTCTTGCGCGAAAGGACGGTGTTTGAGTAGTGCCCGTCGAAGAAGAGGGTCTGCCACTGCCGCACCATCCCGAGCACGCCGTTATTGAGCAGGAGAATGACCAAAGGTATCCGCTCAGTGACGGCGGTCGAGAGCTCCTGCAGGTTCATGCCGAAGGAGCCGTCTCCGGTGATGAGCACGGTGTGCTCTCCCGTGCCGAGCTGCGCGCCGATCGCCGCGCCGAGGCCGAAGCCCATCGTCCCGAGGCCCCCGCTCGAGATGAAGCGGCGCGGGCGGCGGAAGGAGAGAGACTGCGCCGCCCACATCTGGTGCTGCCCGACGTCGGTCGCCACCGGGGTGTTCTCCCCCAAATGCCGGTTGAGCGTCTGCATGACGCGGCGGGGGGTCATGCCGGGGCGAGTGTCGAGCGTGCGCTCCTCCTCGCGGCGCAGTTCCTCCACCTCCGCGCGCCAGGCGGGCAGGCTCTTTTGCCGCAGGAGCGGCAGGAGCTGCGCGAGGGTCAGCTTGAGGTCGCCCCGCAGGGCGTGCGCCGCCGGGACTGTCTTCGCCAGCTCCGCCCCGTCGACATCGATGTGGACGATCTTCGCGCGGGTGGCGAACTTGGCGCGGTTGCCGGTGACGCGGTCGTTGAAGCGCACGCCGAGAGAGAGAATGCAGTCGGCGTGGTGCATTGCCATGGAGGAGGCGTAATGCCCGTGCATTCCCTGCATACCGAGGAAGCGCGGGTGGTCGGTCGGGATGCCCGAGATACCCATAAACGAGCAGCCAACAGGCGCGTCGAGCCGCTCGGCGAGCGCGAGCAGCTCCTCCTGCGCGCCCGACTGAATGAGCCCCCCGCCAAAGTAAAGGAAGGGGCGCATCGACTCGTTGATGCACGCCGCCGCCTCCTCAATGCGCAGAGCCTTTGCCGCGTGCGGCTCCTCGGGGGAGACCGGGGGCCTTGGCGTATACTCGCAGCAGGCGGTCTGGATGTCTTTGGGGATGTCGATGAGAACGGGGCCGGGGCGGCCGGAGGAGGCGAGGCGGAAGGCATCGCGCACCGTGTCGGAGAGCTCCTCGACGCTGCCGACGATGTAGTTGTGCTTGGTGATCGGCAGCGTAATGCCGGTGATGTCGATTTCCTGGAAGCTGTCGGTGCCGAGCGAGGTCGTCGGGACGTTGCCGGTGATGGCGACCATCGGCACAGAGTCGAGGAAGGCGGTGGCGATGCCGGTGACGAGGTTGGTGGCGCCGGGACCGGAGGTCGCGATGACAACGCCGACCCGCCCCGTCGCGCGGGCGTAGCCGTCCGCCGCGTGGGCGGCGCCCTGCTCGTGCGCCGTGAGGATATGGCGCAGCTCGCCGCGGTACTTGTAGAGCGAGTCGTAGACGTTGAGGATCTGCCCGCCCGGGTAGCCGAAGACCACCTCGCAGCCCTGCTCGATGAGCGTGCGCACGAGGATGTCGGAGCCGGAGAGAATCATGGGTGTGCCTTTCTGGAGGAAGGAGGGGAAAACGCGATGGCGGCTATATCTTCTCGGAAATGCGGCGGCCCATCTCGCGCGTGCCGATGAGGGTGAGCGCGGGGTCGGCGGGGTCGAGAATGTCTGCGGTGCGCGCGCCCTCGGTGAGCGTCTCATCGACCGCGCGCTCGATGGCGTCCGCCTCGCAAGATAGACCAAAGCTGTCGCGCAGCATCATGGCGGCACAGAGAATGGTGCCGATGGGGTTGGCGATGTCCTGCCCCGCGATGTCCGGCGCCGAGCCGTGAATCGGCTCGTACAGCCCTCGCGTGCCGTCCCCTATGGAGGAGGAGGGGATCATCCCGATGGAGCCGGTGATCATCGACGCCTCATCGCTGAGGATGTCGCCGAACATATTTTCGGTGACGATCACATCGAACTGAGCGGGATTTTTGACGATTTGCATCGCGCAGTTATCGACGAGCATATCGGTGAGCGTCACGTTCGGGTACTCGGGTGCGACGCGGTGCGCGACCTTTCTCCACAATCGAGAGGAATCAAGGACGTTGCTCTTCTCCACCGAGCAGAGCCGCCCGCGCCGCCGCGCCGCCGCCTCAAACCCGGCGCGCACAATGCGCTCGATCTCGCTCTCGCGGTATCGAAGCTCGTCGGTGGCGACGCTCTCGCCGCTCTCCGTGCGCGTCTCGTGCCGCCCGAAATAAATCCCGCCGACAAGCTCGCGCAAAATGAGAAAGTCAATGCCCTCCCGCACTATCTCCTCTCGCAGGGGCGAGGCGGAGGCAAGCTGAGGCCAGACCTTCGCCGGGCGGTAGTTCGCCCAGACCCCCATGCCGGCGCGCAGGCGCAGCAGACCCTTCTCGGGGCGCAGGTCTCCCGGCAGGCTCTCCCACTTCTTGCCCCCCACCGCGCCGAGCAGGACGCTGTCCGCGGCAAGGCAGCGCTCCAGCGACACCGGGGGGAGAGGATCCCCCCATTTGTCAATAGCTACCCCGCCCATATCCACATCCACATAGGTGAAGGTATGCGCATAGCGCGCGCCGACCGCCTCTAAAACCCGCAGGGCCATCTCCACAATTTCGGGGCCAATCCCGTCCCCGCGTATGACAGCTATGGTTTTATTCATTTTATGAACCTCATACTTGTTTGGAAAAGCCAAGCGCGCCTGTTGGAATTTGAAGCGCCGCGCCTGAATTTCGTTTTTGGGAAACCCCACTGCCTCCCGGTCATTTCCACTGCGGCGAGCCGTATGCACTATTATCGTGGCGGTAACCGCCACCTCGCGGTCCGGAGGAGTGCTCTTTCCCGAAAGAGCCCTCCCCCGGCTCTCTCGAGAAGCGGCCAAGGGGGCTCTGCCCCCGTTGGATCCCCCGCCAAGGGGGAGCTGCGCTCCCCCTTGGAACCCCCACATAACGAACTGTTACGGTGCTCGGGGTGTGTTCCTCTATGAGAAGTGAAATCGTGACGCGGGGGATACCCCAAAGAGAACTATCAGAATATTCGGAAGCGAAACAAATCCCTGCCCTTCGGGGTGGGGGTGTTTTCAGGGAGGGAAGTGCAGCTCATCGAGATTTCGACTGTCCCCTCGGGGATAAGACACTTTCGTCACCGAACCGCCTTGTCCTTTTCATCACGTTTGCCACGGGGTGTTACTCCCGCGGAGTTTCCTCTTTCAGCGCGGCAAGCAGACCGCCTTTTTCCACAATGTTCTGGATAAACGGGGGGAACCCCCGCGCGGTGAAGCGCTCCCTGGTGGTGAGGTCTAATACCTCCCCGGTGGTGAGGTTCACCTCGACCGTGTCTCCCGCGCGGATAGCGGCGGCGGCGTCACGGCACTCCACGATGGGAAGACCGATATTGATCGCGTTGCGGTAGAAAATGCGCGCGAAGCTCGCCGCGATGACGCAGGAAATGCCGCACGCCTTAATGGCGAGGGGCGCGTGCTCGCGCGAGGAGCCGCAGCCGAAGTTCTCCCCCGCAACGAGAATGTCCCCGGGGCGAACGCGCGCGGCGAAGGTCCCGTCAAGGTCCTCTAAGCAATGGCGCGCGAGCTCCGCGGGGTCGGAGCTGTTGAGGTAGCGCGCGGGGATGATGACGTCGGTATCGACATTGTCCCCGTAGCGAAAAACTTTTCCCTGAACCGTCATACTCTCTCCTTTTCCCGGGGCCGCGCACCTGCCCGCGCCTGCCCCGCTCTCTCAAAAACCGCCCGCGCCGCCGCGCGCTTTCCTCGCCCGCGCGAGGGCGCGAGGCTTACTGCACTTCCCGCGGGTCGGTGATATGCCCGGTGAGGGCGCTCGCCGCCGCCGTCGCGGGGGAGGCGAGGTAAAGTTCGCTCTTTGGGTGGCCCATGCGCCCGACGAAATTGCGGTTGGTCGTCGCGATACAGCGCTCGCCCGCCGCGAGAATGCCCATATATCCGCCAAGGCAGGGCCCGCAGGTGGGCGTGGACACGACCGCGCCCGCGTCAATGAACGCGGTGACATACCCGCGCTCAACGCACTCGCGGTAAATAGACATTGTCGCGGGGATAATAATGCAGCGCACGCCGCCGGCGACCTTGCGCCCCGCGAGAATGCGCGCGGCGGCCTCCATATCCTCCATGCGGCCGTTCGTACAGCTGCCGATAACGACCTGATCGAGCGCGACATCGCGAAGATCCGCGGCGGGGCGCGTGTTCTCGGGCAGATGCGGGCAGCTCACCGTCGGAACAAGCTCCGAAAGGTCAAGCTCCACCGTATCAAGATAGGGCGCGTCCTCGTCCGGGAAAAACTCCGTCCCCGGGCGCGCGCCGTGCGATGTGAGATATTCGCGCGTGCGAGAATCGACCGGAAAAATGCCGTTCTTCGCGCCCGCCTCGATTGCCATATTGCAAACGCAGAAGCGATCGTCCATTGTGAGGGAGACGACCCCCTCCCCCGCAAACTCAAGGCTCTCGTAGAGCGCGCCGTCAACGCCGATGCGCCCGATCAGCGTGAGGATAAGGTCCTTCCCGCTGCAGTAGGCGGGAAGGCGGCCGCGCAGAAGCACCCGCCTCGCCGTCGGCACCTTGAACCAAGCGATACCGCGCGCCATCCCCGCCGCCATATCGGTGCTGCCCACCCCGGTGGAGAAGGCGCCGAGCGCGCCGTAGGTGCAGGTGTGGCTGTCCGCGCCGATAACGCAGTCCCCCGCCGTGACAAGCCCGAGCTCGGGCAGGAGCGCGTGCTCGATGCCCATTTTGCCGACATCGTAAAAGTGCGTGATGCCGTGCGCGCGGGAAAAACTCCGACAAGTCTTTGCCTGCTCCGCCGCCTTAATATCCTTGTTGGGGACGAAGTGGTCGAGGACTATCGCGATTTTCTCGCGATCGAAGACCTCGGTAAAGCCCGCCTCCTCGAAGGCACGGATGGCGACGGGCGTGGTGATGTCGTTTCCGAGGACAAGGTCGAGGCGCGCGGTAACAAGCTGCCCCGCCTCAACCGAATCCACCCCCGCCGCCCGCGCGAGGATCTTCTGCGTCATGGTCATCATAAGGCTATCCTATTCTGGAAGAAAAAGCGCGCGGCGTTTCGAGAACCCGCTATATCGTGGAAGACTCCCCCGCCCCCCGCGCGCTGCCGCCCGTGCGCCCGCGCCGCCGGAGATTTCCCGCGCGAGTGCTGCCCCTCTCGCAGCGCCGCCGCCGTGCGGCCGCGCCGCCGCGGGGCTGCCGGGGAACGCCCTACTGCTCCGCGCGGGAGTTGTTGTAGGCGCTGAGGAGGGCGTTCGCGCCGGCGCGCAGGATGTCTGTGTGGCTGCCCGCGCCGAAGAACATCCGCCCGTCCGGCAGCTCAATGCCGATGTAGGAAACCGCGCTGCTCTTCGAGCTCTCGCTCTCCATACTGTGCTCGGTGTAGATGCGCAGAGTGAAGCTCGCGCCGGTGAACGCCTTCAGCGCGCCCGTCACCGCGTCAATCGAGCCGTTGCCGACCGTGTGCAGGGTCTGCACGCGATCGCCCTCGCGGTAGGTGACCTCCGCCTCGACCTCCTTGCCGTGCTGGAGGAAGCGGATGTGCTCCATTTGAACGGGCGAGGAGACGTTCATATAATGCGAGAGGAAGATGTCGCGCACCTGCTCGGCTTTGAGCTCCTTGTGCTCCCTATCCGAGATGTGCTTGCAGAGATAGCTGAACTGCTCGCGCATTTTGGGCGGCAGGTCATAGCCGTAGGTCTGCTCGAGCAGGTAGCCTATCCCGCCCTTGCCCGACTGAGAGTTGACGCGGATAACATCGGCGTCGTAGGTGCGGGAAATATCTCTCGGGTCGATGGGAATGTAGGGCACCGTCCAGCGGTGCAGGTGCTTTTCCTCGCGCCAACGCATTCCCTTGGCAATGGCGTCTTGATGGCTGCCCGAGAACGCCGCGAAAACGAGCGCCCCCGCGTAGGGCGTGCGATCATACACGCGCATGCGCGTGCACTTCTCGTAGGTGGCGACAATCGAGGGCATATCCGAAAAATCAAGGCCGGGGTCGACCCCGTGCGAGTAGAGGTTGAGCGCGAGCGTGACGACATCGACGTTGCCGGTGCGCTCGCCGTTTCCGAAGAGCGTCCCCTCCACGCGGTCCGCCCCGGCAAGGAGCGCGAGCTCCGTATCGGCAACGCCGGTGCCGCGATCGTTGTGCGGGTGCACGCTGAGCGTGACGAACTGCCGGTATTTGAGGTTGCGGCTCATGTACTCGATCTGCGAGGCGTAGATGTGCGGCAGGCTCATCTCGACCGTCACCGGGAGGTTGATGATCACATTGTTGTCCGGCCCGGGCTCAAGGACATCGAGCACCGCGTTGCAGACCTCCAGCGCGTACTCCGGCTCGGCGCCGGTGAAGCTCTCGGGGGAATACTCAAAGCGAAAGTTGCCCTCGTACTCGGCGGCGAGCTTTTTAACGAGCCTCGCCCCATCGACAGCGATCTGCTTAATCTCCTCTTTTGACTTGCGGAAGACCTGCTCGCGCTGCGCGACGCTGACAGAGTTATAAAAGTGAACGATCGCCTGCGGCGCGCCGCGCACCGCCTCGAAGGTTTTGCGGATGATGTGCTCGCGGCACTGCGTTAACACCTGCACGCTGACATCGCCGGGGATGAGATTTCGCTCGATGAGCGCGCGCAAAAAGTCGTATTCGGTCTCGGACGCGGCGGGGAAGCCGACCTCGATTTCCTTAAAGCCGATGCGCAGGAGAAGCTCGTAAAACTCGAGCTTTTCCTCGAAGGACATCGGGATAACGAGGCTTTGGTTGCCATCGCGCAGATCGACGCTGCACCAGAGCGGCGCGCGCTCGATGTGATCTTTTCTTGCCCAATCGAGGTTGACCCCCGGCGCGGGATAGTACCCGACGGCATATTTGGTTGCGTCCATTGACATAAGAAAACCCTCTCAAAGAAGAAACAAAGCCGCGGGCCCCTCACGGGGCGCTGCCCCTCGCGGGAACATACCCCTCACGGGAACCCCTCACGGGGTGCCGTCCCTCACGGAGGGGGGTACCCCTTCCGGGGAGGAAAACCGCGCGCGGCGGAGCGGCGGGAAAGTTCGGAAAAAGAGCGGCGCGGCTACGCAATGACCTTGAACCCGGCGGAGCGCAGGGCAGAGCGGATCTGCTCGATATGCTCGAAGCTGCGCGTCTCGACCGAAATGCGCAGGTAACAGCCGATGACGTTCTCTATTTCGCTCGCGTGCTCATACTGCACAGAGGTAACGTTGCCGCCGCAGTCGGCGATAATGCCCGAGACCTCGCGCAGCTGCCCGGGCTTGTCGACCAGCTCAATGAGCAGGCCGGAGGAGCGCCCGGACTTTTGCAATCCCCGCTCGATAACGCGCGAGAGCGAGGTCACATCGATGTTGCCGCCCGAAACGAGCGCGACGACGCGCTTGCCCTTCACCGGCAGCTTGCCGAACATCGCGGCGGCGACGGCGACCGCGCCCGCGCCCTCCGCCACCATCTTCTGTTTCTCGATGAGCGCGAGGATGGCGGCGCAAATTTCGTCCTCGGTGACGGTGACGAGGTCATCGACATAGCGCGAGGTCAGCGCGAAGGTGTGCTCGCCCGGCTGCTTGACCGCGATGCCGTCGGCGATAGTCGACACACTCTCAAGCGTTTCGATTTTGCCGTCTCGCACCGAATTGACCATACTCGCCGCGCCCGCCGCCTGCACCCCGTAGACCGCGATCGACGGCGCGAGCGCTTTTATCGCGTAGGCGACCCCAGAAATGAGGCCCCCTCCCCCGACCGGGACGATGACCGCGTCAATATCGTCCAGCTCCTGCACGATTTCAAGACCGATGGTGCCCTGCCCCGCGATGACGTCCTCATCGTCGAAGGGGTGAACGAAGGTGTAGCCTAGCTCATCGCGCAGCTCGAGCGCGCGCGCGTAGGCGTCATCGTAGCAGCCCTTGACAAGGCAGATTTCGGCGCCGTAGCGGCGGGTCGCCTCGATTTTGGAGAGCGGGGCGCTGTCCGGCAGGCAGATGAGAGACTTCGTGCCGACCTTCGCCGCGGCGAGCGCGACCCCCTGCGCGTGGTTGCCCGCCGAGCAGGCGATGACCCCCTTGCGCTTCTCCTCCTCCGGCAGCGTGGCGATTTTATACCCCGACCCGCGCAGCTTGAAGGATCCGGTGTTCTGCAGGTTCTCGGGTTTGAGATACAAATCGCAAAAGTCCGTAATCCCCTCGGTGTGCAAAATCGCCGTCGGCCGAATGATGCTCTTCAGCACCACCGACGCGTGGAAGATTTTGTCTAAGGTTAGACTGCCATTTTGTGGTTCCATAATTCGGATAATCGTTATCCCATCGGTTTTGCGGAAATTTTCGCTGTTTCTTCGCGGAAAAAGGCGCGCCCTCTCGGGTTTAGTGACGGGCAATCAAAGCGATGTTCCTGCGAATTTGCACTGACACTTTTCGGGAGGGCGCGAGAAAACCCCACTTTGTCGAGATTTCGGCTGCTCCCTCTCAGATTTCGTTTTCGGGAAAGCTCCACTGCCGCGCGGTCATTTCCACTGCTCCGCGCCGCACCCACTGTTTTCGTGGCGGGAACCGCCACCTCGCGGTCCGGAGGAGTGCTCTTTCCCGAAAGAGCCCTCCCCCGGCTCTCTCGAGA
>CAZYCC010000006.1:0-43500 GCA_964645985.1 uncultured Lachnospiraceae bacterium
CTCCCGTTAAAGCAGCTCCTCAAACGCGCGCGTCCCGGGCAAAAGACGCTCACCCACCCATGCGGGGGGGATCCCCTCGCCGGAAAGAATGGTCGCGCGCGCGACGCGCAGAGAAACCGCCTCCCCGGAGGTGCGCAGGGTCGTCTTCAAGGTGAACGCGGGGGAGGGAGCGAGGGCGTGCTCCGGGTTTCGCAGGAGCGCCGCCGCGCGGGAAATCTCCTCCTCATCGGCGGGGGAGAGGGAGAGCAGTGCGCCACCGTCAAAGAACGCGGCGGCAAAGCGCGCGGCGAACTCGTCCTTGCTCCATGGGAGCGCGCTGAGTGCGCGGATGTTGCCGACCTCGCTGCGCACCGAGGGAATGGCGCGCGAGAGATACTGCCCGCGCGCGGTGAGCAGATCTTGCAAAGCGGCGAGATCAGCATCGTAAAGGAGCGTGCCGTGGTGAAGGAGCGCTCCGTGCGAGACGCGCTCGGCGCTGCCCGAGATCTTCTTTCCAAAGAGGAAAAGGTCGCTCGTGCGCTCGCGCCGCGCGGGAATGCCGAGGTCGTGCAAAATCCGCAGGACCGCCTCGAGCGGCGCGTCGTAGGAGGCGCCGAGCGAGGGCGATGCCGTGAGAATGGTGTAGTTGAGGTTGCCCTCGTCGTGATAGACCGTGCCGCCGCCGGTCGCGCGGCGGAAAAACCCCACCCCGCGCGAGAGAGCGAGCGGCAAATTGACCTCGGCGTAAAGATTTTGGTATTTTCCGCAGACGAGCGCGGGCGCATTGCGATAGAGCAGCCGCGTCTGCTCTCCCGCGAAGCGTGAGAGGAGAAACTCCTCAAGCGCGAGGTTGCGCGCAGCATCGGTGTAAGGGGAAAAGAAGGTACGCACGTCGAGTTACAAATATCTTTCCGCTAAGACGAACAGAATGATGACGACGATGCCGATGCACGCCGCCGCCATCGTGAAGTAGAAGCTTCCGGTCAGGCGCCGCCGCCCCTCGCGCAGCCGCAGTTTTTCACGGGCGAGGATCTCGGTATGCCCCTCCCTCCCGGTCAGGATGTCCGCGGCGTGCCCGACCGCGTCGCCGAGAGCGCCCGCCGTGTGAGGCCGCCCGCGCACGCCGACCGGGCGAAAGACCGTCCTCTGCAGCAGATACACGACCCCGTCGACAAGCGTGTCCGGCAGGCGCGAGAGGATATTCCCGAGCGAGCAGAACCCCGCGGCGAGCGCGTCAACGCCCTCCCCGATTTTGTCAAAGAAGCGCGCCACCACTCCCCCGACGCGGCAGAAATCAAAGGCGATCGCGTCCACACCCTGCCCGATTTTGTCGGGGACGCGCGCGAGCGCGGTGCCGACCCTCGTGAGGAGCGTAACTGCCGGGCGGTAGACGCGCGTCTCCAAATCAAGCCATGCCGGCAGAACGTCGCGATACTCCCCGCGCCGTATGAGCAGAGTTCGCACGAGGAGGAAGTAGACCGCAAGACCGATTGCCGCTGAGATAGCGATGCCGGAAAGCGCCTCCCCGCCGAATATTTCTCCCTCGTAAAATAGCCCTTTCCCCGAGAGAACCGTGCCGGCGCGCCGCCCGAGGGCGAGCATCGGCCCCGGCGCTCCCATCGGCAAAAGCAGGAGCGTCGCGAGCGAGAGGACAATTACCTGCCCTGCGCCGAGTGAAAAGGGAGCGGGGGCAGAGGGAGCCGAGGCAACGGTGGGCTTTTCTTCTTTCGGAAAAGAAGACGACGCGCCCTCGCGAGGGGAAACCGAAGCATATGCCGCGCGGGGAGAGGGGTTCATTCTCCTTTTTCTGAGGGGAGAAGGCGACCGGGTGGGAGCGGTCCCATCGGGCAGGGGTTTTTCGAGAAATAAGCAGACAAACAGCTTGCACATATAGGCGAGCGTGAGGCCACCGCTAAAGAGGAACACCCACTCAAACGCGCGCGCCGCGCCGCCGAGCGCGACTCCGACCTCGGCGACCGCCTCATGCAGCAGGGTTTTGCTGAGATACCCGCCGAAGAGCGGTATCCCCGAGATGTCAAGCGCTCCCACGAGAAAGCACACGGCGAGGAAGATGCGCGCCGCTCTTCCCTTCCCTTTTGCGCGCAGGTTGCAAACGCCGCGAAGGCGCGTGAGGTCCAGCGTATGAGCGTTTTGGTAAATCGCGCCGGCGGCGAGGAAGAGAACGAGCTTAATGCAGGAGTGGTTGAGCATATGCAGAACCGTCCCGGAGGAGGAGAGGGCAGACGGTTCTAGCGTCGCTGCCGCCACCCCCGAGAGGATAAAACCGATTTGCGACATCGACGAGCAGGCGAGCGTGCGCTTGAGGTCGGTCGAGAGAACGCCGAGGAGCGCTCCGAGAAGCATCGTCACGCTGGCAAGGGTCATCAAGAGGAGCGCCATCGTGCGCTCGCCGGCGAATAGGCGGGGGATAGTCAGAATAATTCCAAAGACACCGACCTTCGTTAAAATCCCCGAGAGCAGTGCCGAGGCGGGCGCGGGCGCGGCGGGGTGCGCCTTCGGCAGCCAGATATGCAAGGGGAACATCCCCGCCTTCGCGCCGAAACCGAGCAGCAGACAGACCCCCGCGATCCACAGTTTGACCGAGCGCAGCTTGCCGTGCAGAGCAGGCGCGAGCGCGGAAAAGGTCAGCGTTCCGGTGATGCTGTATAAGTAAACAATGCCGAGGAAGAGAACAAGGCCCCCGAAAATCGAAACGGCAAGATAAGTCGCGGCGGCGGAGGTCGCACGCGCGGTCTGCTCTTGAACAACGAGGAGGACCGAAGCGAGCGAGAGAACTTCGAAAAAGCAAAAGCAGGTCAGCAGATCCGAGGCGTAAAAGACCCCCATCGTTGCGCCGAAGGTCAGCAGGAAAAAGAAGCCGTAGCGCGGCAGATGCCTCTCATCGCCAAAATAGCGCGGGGAGAACACCGCGCTCCCGGTGAACAAAAACGCGCAGACAACCCCGTAGAGCGCGCGGAAAAAATCGGCGGTAAAGTGAAAGCCTCCGGGCGCGCCGCGATCGCCAAGAAAGTCCGCGGGCGGCACCTGCCCACCCGCCGCGATGTGCGCGAGCGGCAGAAGAGACCCCGCGAGGGTCAGCGCGCAGACCGTAACGAGATAGGGAAACAGCCCCCGCGCGCTCCGCCCTCCCTTGCCCGAAAAGCAAAACACTCCCGCCGCCGCAAGTATCGGGAAAAACACCCCAAACGGCAAACACACCGCTACGGCCCAGGAGGGGAGAAGGAAGGGGAGGGACATGAGAAGCAAGAGAAACGGGAAGGGAATTATACCGGCGGAAAAGGCAGCAGCGAGATTTCCGCGCGCAAGCGGGGAAATCTTGCGGTAGGGAAAGGGCGCGCGCGAAAATACGGCGCAGCGGAGAGGGGAGGTAGCGCGCAAAACCGCGCTGCGCGCGGGGTTTTGCGCGCCCGCCGCAGACAGGAGCAGTGAGGGGGGAGGACAAGCAGTACTGACCTAACCGCAACACCTTATTCCCGAGGGAGGAGCGGAAATTACGATAAAAGCAGTGCAGTTTCCCCGAAAACTAAATCCGAGAAGTTGCGCCTTAAAATTCGCCCCGGAGGGATCACCCCTACAAGAAGGCGAAAAAATCCCTCGGAAAATCACGAAAGCGGCACGCCCCGGGGGAAAATCACCCCCCGCCAATGGAAATGGCGCTCACCAGCCGAAGCATAGGCCCGGGAAAAATCCCGCAGAGGATGATGAGCAGCGCGCACACAAGCGCGGGAAGGAGCATTCTCCATGAGGGATCAGCGCGGGAGGAGGGGAGCGCATCACCGAGAGGAGCGGAACCGTCACGCTTTGGGAAAAACGCGCGGATGACCACCGTCAGCATATACACGGCGCAGAGCAGCGCCGAAACGAGTAGCGCGGCAAGAGCGGCGTATCCAAGCGGCGTTCCGACGGAAAGAGCCGCCTCCAGCAGAGAAAATTTTGAGACGAAACAGCAAAAGAGCGGCACCCCGGTTAGCGATAGGGCGCTCACCGTGAAGAGGGCGAAGGTTTTCGGCATCACACGGCCAAGCCCCTCCAGCTCAAAGAGATACTCGCGCCCGGTCTTAACCTTGACCGCGCCCGCGCAAAAGAACGCGGTGATCTTCGTAATCGCATGAAACGCCATGTGGCATAGTCCCGCCGCAAACCCCGCCGGCGTTAGCAGGAGAACCCCGGTAAGGACGTAGGAGAGGTTGCTAACCGTCGAATAGGCCAGGCGCCGCTTAAAATGACGCTCGCGCACCGCCATCACCGCGCCGATGACCACCGTCGCGAGGACGAGGACGAGCGGGATTTTCTGCGCCATCGTCCCGCGCAGCAGGGTGGGATCGAAGACATAAAAAGTAATGCGCATGACGGCGAACACCCCCGCCTTGACGACCGCGACCGCGTGCAGGAGCGCGGTCACCGGAGTCGGCGCGACCGAGGCGGTCGGCAGCCATCCGTGAAAGGGGAAGACCGCCGCCTTGACCGACAGCCCGAGGAAAAGGACGATGTACATCGCGGTGTAAAGCGTCGAACCGCTCTTTACGATGCCGCCGTAGGTGAAATCGCCGCCGTAGCCGTGGTAAAGGAGAACTATAATTCCCGTGAGAGCGAGCGCGGCGCCGCCGATCGAGTAAATCGCGTACTTGCGCGCGGCGCGGCGGTGTTCGGCGGAAAAGCCGTGCAGGACAAGGGGAATGGTCGAAAGTGTGAGAAATTCGTAGAAAATATAGAGCGTGAAGAGATTTCCGGCAAAGCAAACCCCGAGTGTCACGCCGTAGGAGAGCAGATAAAAGAAGAAGAAAGCGAGCGGACGGGTGTCGCTCTCCATATACTCGCTCGCGTAGAGCGTGGCAAGCGGCCAGAGCAGCGCGACAAGCCCGGCGAAGAAGCGCCCGAGCCCATCCATGCGCAAAAGGAAGATCAGCGAAAGACCTTCCATCGTCATTGTCGCGCGCAAGGGGGCGACATCCGCGAGCAGCAGCAGGCAGACGATCAGGCTGTTCGCGAGGGACAGGACAAAGGCGAAGCGCGCGACCCCCCGCTCCCCGAACGGCACCCCGCGCACCCGCCTGTACGCGAGCATTCCCACGCCCCCAATAAGGGGGAGCAGGAGCGGGAGCAGAAGGGTAAAACCGGGCAGAGACATAAGCGGGGAGGAGAGGGACTATGGGAGGGAGCGCAATTCGCGGGCGCGGGAGCGATCGTTTCCCCGCACGACGCGAGGGTGAAAGGGGGCGGTCATTTTGCCGCGCGACGCGGGGGTTTCCGCGAAGGAAGGGTTTGGGTTATGCGCAAGGGCGGACGGACGGGGAGGACAATACCCCGGGAGCGGAGCGCGGCGATAATGCGGGGGCGCTCATCACGCCATCCCGGCGACGAAGCCGAGGAGCGTGTCGGTAAGGGGCCCCGCGAAAATGCCAAGCAGGAGCGAGAGCGCGGTGAAGAGCAGCATCGGAGCGAGCATTCGAGCATCCGCCTCGCAGGAGGTGACCGGCGCGTCCTCGTCGCTTCCCTTCTTCGGGAAGAAGCCGCGCAGCACCGGGGGGAGCAGATACCCCGCCGTCAGCATTGCCGAGAGGACAAGCACCGCGGGCGCAATCAGTCCATATATCGGGAGGCGAAAGCCGAGCGCGCCGCTGCACAGCTCCCATTTCGCACTGAAGCCGAGAAAAGGCGGAATCCCAATGAGAGAAAGAGAGCTTAAAAGGTAACACCAAGCGGTCACCGGCATACGGCGGCTCCAGTTCCCGAGCTCGTCCACGCTCGCCTCGCCCAGCTTGTGCATCACCACGCCCGAGACGAGGAAGAGCGTCACCTTAGCAAGGGCGTGCGCGAGGATTTGCAGCCACGCGCCGCGCAGCCCCGCCTCACTGAGCAGCGACAGCCCGAGCATCGCGTAGGAGATGTTGCTGACGCTCGAGTAAGCAAGCCGCCGCTTGAAGTGCCGCTCGTGCAGGGCGAGCATCGACCCCATAAAGATGGTGAGCAGCGCAATGATAAGCCAGGCGTACTGCACCCATGTCCCGCGCAGCAGATCAACGCCGACCGCCTCGTAGACAAGGCGCATCACCGCGAAGACGCCCGCCTTCGCGATAAGACCCGAGAGCAGGGCGGACGCAGGCGCGGGAGAGACCGGGTGCGCCGCCGTCAGCCAGGCGTGCAGGGGGAACATCCCCGCCTTCGCGCCGAACCCGAGGATCGCAAGGAAGACGAGCGATAGCAGCACCCCGCCGTGCCCCGCGAGCTTTGCGCCGTCGAGGATGCCGCCGGCGGTGAAAGAGCCGTCTCCGCCCGCCCACAGGCATACGGCGACAAGGCAGGGCAGCGCGAGGAAGGCGCCGCAGATCGAGTAGAAGAGATATTTTTTTCCGGCAGCGATCGCCTCGGCGGTGCGGTTCTGCAGGACGAGCGGGAGCGAGAGCAGGGTCAGCGACTCAAAGAAAAGGTAGAGCGTCAGCAGATTCCCGGCGTAGGAGACGCCGATGAGCGCGCCCAAGGAAAGCAGCAGAAACGCGTTGAAGCGCTTCTCGTCGCGCACGCTCTCCTCCTCCATATAGGAGCGGGAATAGACGACGGTCGGCAGCCATATCGCCGCGCACAGGGCAGCAAAGAGCTTCCCGGCGCCGTCGGCGCGCAGCAGAAACGGGAATCCCGGCACAATCGAAAAGAGCGACAGCTCCCCTCCGAGGGCGGCCGACGCGAGGGTGAGCAGTAGCGTCAGCGCGCTCGCGGCGAGCGTTAAAGCAAAGAGACGCCGTTTCGGCAGCCGCCGCGCGGGCAAAAACCCTATGGCAGCTCCCGCGGCAAAAGGCAAAATTACAGCAAAGAAGGGAAGCATAAGAAAGAAAATGAAGCGGCGCGGCGAAGGTCACCCGCGCGGGAAAAAGAGAAACGTTCAGCGCGCAAACCGCACCGCGCGATGGCGCTATCAAAGGAGAACCGCCCCCGCCGCGATGCGCGGCGCAAACGGCAAGCGAATTTCGAGCCACGCCCGGATCGAGGCGATCCGGTGCGGTGCGCGATTGCCCCGCGAGGAGGGAACAAAGGCGGCGCGCGTGAATGGTGAGTGACTTACAGGACGGCGAGCCCGCGCTCGATGAAGGGGATGATAACACCGGCGAGGACACCGAGCAGGAGGTTGCACGCGGTGAGAGCTACGCCGGAGACGGCAAACGCCGCGCGCTCGGCGCGTGTGGGGCCGCTGCCGTCCTGCTCGCCGCGCGAGCGGAGCAGGAAGAGCAGAGCGCTGCCGTCGAGCGAGGTCGGCGCGTCCTCGGGGGTGTAGAGGGTCATCACCGTGTGGAAAAAGTAAACGACATTGAGCACGGTCGAGAGGGCAACGACGGCGAGCACCGTCACCGCGACGAACCCGCTGTGCGCGAGCGCCGCCCGCCCAAAGAGAATCTTCGAGAAGAACCCCGCGAACACCGGCACGCCGACCATCGAGAAAGCTCCCCCGGTGAAAACAAGCGCGGCGAGCGGCTCGCGGCGCCCCGCGCCGCGCAATGCGCGAAACTCCGCTCCGCCCGCCGCCTCGCGCAGCCGCCCTGCCGAAAGGAAGAGCGCGGGCTTGGTCAGCGTATGAACGAGGATATGAAAAATCGCGGCGGTATAGCCGAGCGTGCCGCCGAGACCTATTCCCACATAGATATAGCCGATCTGCGCGGCGGAGGAATAGGCAATCATCCGATCGATGCGCTTTTGCGAAATAGCGCTGACAGAGCCAAAGAGAATGCCGCAGAGCCCGAGCAGCAGCAGGATATGCCGCGCCGAGACGACCGCGGGCGTGCCCTCCCCGAGGACGCGCACGAGAATCTTAATGAGCAGAAAAATGTACCCCTTGGAAACGACGCCGGAGAGCAGGCAGGACGAGGCGGGCGTCGCGTAACCGTAGGTGTCCGGCATCCAAAAGTGAAAGGGGAAGAGGCCGCTCTTCAGCCCGAGCCCGATGCACATGAGAATGGTCGCGACGGCGAGCGGGAAGGGGTCGTTGCCCGCCGCGTGAAAGGCGTCTACCCTCTCGCGAATCGACACCATCAGGAGGTTCCCGGTGACGCTGTAGGTCAGGATAACACCGAGCAGAAACAGCCCGCTGCCGAGCAGGTTCATGATCATATAGCGCACGGCGGCGAGCGTCGTGCGCCCGATCCCGCGAACAATCAGAATGCCGCAGGCGGAGAGAGTCAAAATCTCAAGGAAAACATACCCGGTAAAGAGGTCGTTTGTGTAGATCATCGCGAGCATCGCCGCGCCGATGAGGTGAAAGAGCAGGCAGTAGCTGCCGCGCTTGCCCTCGGCGACATCGCGCTCGACATAGCGCCAGCCGCCGAGCAGTGAGAGGAAAATCACCCCGTCAAAGACGGTGGCGAGCAGGGTCTCGAGCGGGCCGAAGCGAATCTCATTGCCCCACGGCGCGGGGAAGTGCCCCATCATGTAGGTGACCGCGCCGCCGTCTTTTTCCGTGAGGAGATAAATGAGCGTGCCGAGCGAGAGCAGCAGGCAGACCCCGCGCAGGGCAAGCGTGAAGTTCCGCGCCGCCTTCCCGCGCAAAAAAATACATACCACCGCCGCGAGCAGCGACAGGATGATCGAAAAGAGCGGGAAGTTCGCGGGGAAATCCATAAAAAGCGAATAGCGAGGTGCGGGGGGAGAGAAAATCGCGGGTGGAGAGCGGCGGAGGGGAGAAGCGGCGGCAAGGCGCAGGCCGCGCGGCGAAGAGGCGGCCGGTACGAGCGCCGGATGTCATTTCGGCGCGGGCGCGAAGGCGCGAAGGAGGCTGCCGCGGGAGAGGGGAGTCGCGGGGCTGCCGGGGGGCGTTCTTGTCAAGGCGAGGGGGCGCGGGAGACGAGCTGCCCTTACTCTTGCGTGCCGGTTTGCTCGGGGAGGACAAGACCTCCGGCATCGGCGCGGGCAGCGGTGTAAATCTCGTCGAGGTCGAGCGTGTGATAGCGCTTGTACAGGCGCGCGGCGAGAGAGAGCATCACCGCCGTCACCGAGACCGAGACGACAATCCCGGTCAGCACCAATCCCGCCGGGATGGGGTTGACATAGTCGCTCGCGTTCGGAGCCGCCGCCGGATCGGTGAGGATGGGCGTGGCGCGCCCCTCGATGTAGCCGAAGGACGCGAGAAAAAGATAAACGCCGGTGTCCATAATGTTCATCCCGACAATCTTCTTAATGAGATTGCGGTGGAACAGCAGGCAAGTAAACCCGATGCCGAAGAGCAAAATGGCAAAGACCTCCTCGTAATTTTCGAGGAAGCGCGAGAGCAGTGCGGACATAAGATAGGGGGAAAAAGAGAGGAGCGGCAGGCGCTACTTTTGCGCGGGGCCGATGCGGGTGCGGTGGAAAGCGCTGTAGATACCGAACATCGTAAGGGTCACCACCATCCCGACGGCGATGTTGAGCGGGAGGATGAGCCCGCCCGAGAAGATTGCGCCGGGCTTTCCCTTGGGGATGTGGCTGTCAAGGCCGTTCGCGCCGCAGAAGAAGGCGTAGGCTTTTGAGAGGCAGTAAAACCCAAGCGCGCCGCCGGCGACCCCCTCGAAGAAGCGGCGCGTGAAGAAGCGGTCGGCGACCTCGAAGCCGTAGGAGGCGGAGAGCAAAATCAGCCCCGCGCCCATAATCGCGCCTCCCGCGAAGCCCCCGCCCGGCGAGAGATGACCGTTGCACATCACGGCGAAGCCGAAGACCATTACAAGCGGTACAAGCAGCGATGCCGAACCGCGCAGGATGCGGTCGGAGCGCAGATCAAAGGCGGGCAGCTGCTCCTCGCGCTCGTTTTTGCCGGGGCGAAGGAGAATCAGCACGCAGTTGAGCGCGGTGAAAAGGACGAAGGACTCGCCCAAGGTGTCGAAGGCGCGGTAGTCGAGGATCATCCCGGCGACCATGTTGGTGGCGCCGGTTTCGGCAAGACCCTGCTCGAGGTAGCGGTCGCTGACCTCGTCTGCCGGGGGGTAGTCCTCGCCAAACTCGGGCAATCGCGCGACGGTCAGCAGCAGCAGCCCGATGAGCGAGGCGCAGCAGATCACAGCCGAGAGCGGGTAGAGCCACTTGTACGCGCGCGTGCGCGCGTAATCGGCGGGCGGCGCCTCGCGCGAGGCGAGCGTTTCCTCGCGCGCCCGCTCCTCACCGACTGTCTCCTCGCGCGGGATGTCGCGCTCGGTGCTCTCGGGAGGCAGGGCGAAGAGCGTCTCCTTCTCCCCCTCGAGAAAGGCGGTGAGGTGCGCGCGGGCGCGGGAGCGGCGGGGGTTATTCTTACCGGACACGGGATGAAGTGTATAAAATGGAGAGGATTACCGAGTTTCCGGGGAAGAGCTGTCGCCTTTCTCACCGGCGGGATTGTCGGTTAAGGAAGGCGCGGGATCTGCCGATGGCGCGGGAGAGGCGGGCGAGCCTGCCGAAGGCGAGGTGTCCGGTTCGGCGGACGATGTGCGCTTTTCTTTGCCGATGCGGCGCAGGCAGAGAAAGAAGAGAATAGACGACACGCCCGCGCCGACCGCCGCCTCGGTGATCGCAAGGTCTGGCGCGCGCAGCAGAATCCAGACGACCGACATCACGGCGGAGTAGGACATATACACGACAACCGTCGTCATCAGTTTGCGCGAGAGCACGGCGCAGAGCGCGCAGACAACGAGCAGCGACAGCAGAATCAGCCGAAAAATATCGACCGAGGAAAAAGTTGCGGACATAGCGAGAAAAAGAAGAAAGACGCGCTGCAAAGAGGGGGGCGCGCGGCGGGGCTACCGCACGCCCAAGCTCGCGAGGCGCTTATCGAGGCGGCGCAGGCGGCGCACGAAGGAGCTATTCGCGAGATCCTCCCCGAAGGCGGGGATAAGGCAGTGTACGAGGAACTCATCTCCGCGCAGCTCGACCGTCACCGTCCCGGGGGTGAGCGTGATGCTGTCGGCGAGGATGACGCGCGTGAGATCGCTGCGAAGGCCAGGGCAGAAGCGCACGAGCACGCCCTCGCGAGCATCCTCTCGCGAGAGGAGAACGCGCGCGACGGAGATCGTCGCCTTCAAAATCTCCCAGAGGAGCAGCGGCAGATAGGAGAGCACGAAGGGCAGCAGGCGATAAAAGAGCAGCTCGCGCCGCAAACTGTGCGAGAGAAACGCGCAGGAAAAGGCGAGCACCCCCGCGCTCAGCGCGAGGTCGACGAGGACAATCTCAAGCGTCAGCTTTCCGCAGACGATGAGAAAGAAGAGAAAGAGCAGGAGAAACAAGGGAAATAAAGAGAGAAATTCGCGGGGGCGTGGGCGAGCGCGGGGGCGTGGGCGAGCGCTCCCCCCGCGCGGGAGCGGTATCGTCGACGAGGCGGGGAGTCGGGTTTTGCCCGGTAGTTCCCCCGTGCGCGCGCGGAGGAGTGGTTGCGGATCTTGTCAATCCCCGCGAGGGCGGTGACGTTCCCCCGCGCGAGCGCGCGCGGGAGCGTTTGCGTGTATCTTTTCAGAGGACGAGGATAACCCGAGGGGTGAAAGATCGCGCAGAGAAGGCGGAGCGGCAGTGCGGCGCGCTACTTCTCTCCCTCTCCCTTCTCGGGGGAGGAGGGAGCGTCCTGCGGCGCGGCGGGGTCACCCTCGTAGGGGAGGGAGATGCCGCCCCTGCCCGAGCGGTGGCACTCGAGGCGGGCGAGCAGGTGCGAGGTCGCGGGGCCGGCAATCGCCATCACGACCCAGACAAGCAGAATCTTCGCCGAGGCAAAGGAGAACCCGCGCGCGACTGCCGCCGCGAGCGCGGCGGCGAGCAGCCCCGCCGTGTCGCCCATCGCGGTGGCGTGCATACGCGTGAGCATCGAGCGGAAGCGAAAGAGCCCCGCTGTCTCGAGGACAAACACGGCGAGCGCGGCGAGCACTAACACGGCGACCAAGCCGAAGCGAATCCACGGGAGCGCTTCAGCCATGGGAGTCCTCGTCTTTACTGCGTGAGGCGCCACGCGAGGGGGAGATCTCTTTTTGCGTGTATACCTTCGCGAGAACCGCCGTGCCGACCGTGCCGAGCAGGACATAGACGAGCGCGACATCGGCGAGCCAGTCCTCCCCGAGGAAAACGGTCAGCCACAAAATGAGCGCGACGACCATCGTTGTGTTCGCGTTGACGGCGAGTAGGCGGTCGGTGATCGCGGGGCCGCGCGCCGAGCGGATAATCGAGAAAAGCAGGCATATCCCCACCACCGAGAAGGCAAAGGAGAAGAGCCATCGGTAAGCGAGCGTGAGTGACATAGGGAAAGAAAAGCGAAGCGCGAGCGGAGTCGCGGAGCAGCGAGAGCGGGGTCTCGCGACGGAAGGCTCCCGCGAATTTTCCCCATTATACTCCAATGCCCCCCTCTTTGCAAGGGGAGGAGAGGGGGGCAAGGAGCGGGGCGCGAGCACAAGGGTGCAAGAGGAGCGGCAGAGGCGGGCGAGGCGCGCCTTGACAAAGGGGGCGGCAGGGGCTATACTGAGGAGAGATTTTGCGCCGTCAAAAAGGGCGAAGCGTCATCGGCGCGCGGAGGGCATTTTGGCAAAGCGAGTACAATCCCGAGACAAAATAGCGGACGCACAGGGCGCGCCCTCCAACGCGAAAAAGCCCTCCCGCAAGAAGGGCACAGGCGGCAAGGCCAGGGCGAGCGCGAAAGGAAAGAAGCTCTCTTCCGCGAAGAAACCCGCGCGAAACGGAAATTCGGCAAGCGAAAACGCCGCGAGCGCGTCCGCGTCAACGGCGGCGCAGCCCTCGCGGGAGGAATCGGCAGGGGAGATCGGCGTGAGCGGCGCGGGGGAGCGGAATACCGCGGAGGAGGCGGCGGCGAGGTTCGGCAACTCCCCGGGCGAGGGAGCGCGCGGGGAGGAGGCGCCGCCCGCAAAGCCTTCCGGCGCGCCGGTTTTTTCTTCCGCACGGCCGGCGCCGAGCGAGTGGCTGACCGTGCGGGGGGCGCGGGTGCATAACCTGAAAAACCTCACCGTTTCGATCCCGCGCAATTCTCTGACCGTCTTCACCGGGGTGTCGGGGTCGGGGAAATCCTCGCTCGCTTTCGATACCATCTACGCCGAGGGGCACCGCCGCTTCGTCGAGTCGCTGTCCTCCTACGCGCGGATGTTCCTCGGGCAGATGGATAAGCCCGATGTTGACGGCATCGATGGGCTCTCGCCCGCTATCTCCATCGACCAGAAAACCACCTCGCGCAACCCGCGCTCGACGGTCGGCACGGTCACCGAGATTTACGACTATCTGCGCCTGCTCTACGCGCGCTGCGGCATCCCGCACTGCCCTGTCTGCGGCAAGGAGATCGCCGGGCGCACGACCGACAGCATTCTCGATGAAATCCTCTCTCTGCCCGAGGGGACGCGGTTTTTGCTTCTCGCGCCGATGGTGCGCGGCAAGAAGGGGATGCACGAGAAGCTCTTCGAGGGGGCGCGCAAGAGCGGCTACGCGCGCGTGCGCGTCGACGGGAGCCTGTACGACCTCTCCGAGACCATAACGCTTGACAAAAACCAAAAGCACACGGTAGAAATCGTTGTCGACAGGCTGGTCATCCGAGATGACCTGCGCGAGCGGCTGACCGGGTCGGTGGAGAGCGCGCTCAAGCTCTCGGGGGGGAATCTGCTCGTCGCGGTACTCTCACGGGAAACCGGCGAGACGAAGAGGGAGCTGTCCTTCTCGCAGAACTTCGCCTGCGAGGAGCACGGGGTCTCCTTTCCGGAGCTCTCGCCGCGGATGTTCTCCTTTAATAACCCGCTCGGCGCGTGCGAGGCGTGCGGAGGCCTCGGGGAGAAGACGGTTCTCTCGCCCGAGCGAGTGCTGCCCGACCGCACTCTCTCGCTGCGGGAGGGCGCGATCGCGGTCAACGGGTTCAAGTCGCTCGATGAGAACTCCTACAATGGGCCGCTTTTCGCGGCGGCGGGCGCGCGCTATGGGTTCGACTTCGATCTGCCGATAGAGAAGTATTCCCCGCAGGCGCTGGAGGTGCTGCTCTACGGCGCGCCGGATCTTTTTCATGTGGTGCGCACATACGAGGGCATTGCGCGCGAGGGGCGGGTACGCTTCGAGGGAGTCATCCCGATGATTGAGCAGCGCTACGAAATGACCCACAGCGAGTACTACGAGCAGTTTATCGACGATCTGCCCTGCCCCAAATGCAAGGGTAGGCGGCTCAAACCCGAGGTTCTCGCCGTGACGGTAGGCGGCCTGCCGATCGACGCGCTCTGCGACCTGCCGGTTGAAAAGTCGCTCGCCTTCTTTGAAAATCTCACCCTCTCGCCCGAGAAGAGTACGATCGCGCGCGACATCCTCGCCGAGATAAAATCGCGCCTTGGGTTTCTGTCGAGCGTGGGGTTAGAGTACCTCACCCTCTCGCGCAAGGCGGGGACGCTCTCGGGCGGGGAGGCGCAACGCATCCGCCTCGCAACGCAAATCGGCTCGGCGCTAATGGGCGTGCTCTATATCCTCGATGAGCCGTCGATCGGGCTGCATCAGCGGGACAACCGCAAGCTCATCGACACGCTCAAGCGCCTGCGCGACACGGGCAACACGGTGATCGTCGTCGAGCACGACGAGGAGACGATGCGCTCCGCCGATTTCCTCGTCGACATCGGCCCGGGGCCTGGCATTCACGGGGGAGAGGTCGTCGCGGCGGGCACGCCTCAGGAGGTGATGGCAACGCCGGGGTCTCTCACCGGCGACTACCTCGCGGGAAGGCGGAAAATCGCCCTTCCCGCGCGGCGCAGAGAGGGGAACGGGCTATCGCTGCGCCTGTACGGCGCGCGAAAAAATAATCTGAAGCGCGTCAATTTGACGCTGCCGCTCGGCAAATTTATCTGCGTCACAGGGGTATCGGGGTCGGGGAAGAGCTCGCTTGTGAACGGGGTGCTCTACCCGGTGCTCGCGCGCGCGCTCAACCGCGCGCTCACCTATCCCGGAGGGTACGACCGCGTTGAAGGTCTCCAAAACCTCGACAAGGTCATCTGCATCGACCAGAGCCCGATCGGGCGCACCCCGCGCAGCAATCCCGCGACCTACACCGGCGTCTTCTCGGACATCCGCGCGCTATTCGCCAAAACCCCGGACGCGCGGCGGCTCGGATATATGCCGGGGCGCTTCTCCTTCAACGTAAAGGGAGGGCGGTGCGAGGCCTGCGAGGGCGACGGGGTGAAGAAAATCGAGATGCACTTCCTGCCGGATGTGTATGTCACCTGCGATGAGTGCCGCGGGCGGCGCTACAATGCGGCGACGCTCGAAGTACGCTACAAGGGAAAAAATATCTACGAGGTGCTCGAGATGAGCGCGGAGGAGGCGCTCGCCTTCTTCGCGGGCGTGCCGAAGATCCGTCGCATTCTCGCGACGCTCGTCGATGTCGGGCTCGGATATATGAAGCTCGGGCAGTCCTCGACGACAATGTCGGGCGGGGAGGCGCAGCGGGTCAAGCTCGCGACAGAGCTTGCGAAACGGCCGACCGGGCGCACGCTTTATATCCTCGATGAGCCGACGACGGGCTTGCACGCGGCGGATGTTGAGAAGTTAATCGACATCCTTGACCGCCTCACCGACGCGGGGAACACCGTCCTCGTCATCGAGCACAACCTCGACGTCATCAAGGTGGCGGATCACATCATCGATATGGGGCCGGAGGGCGGAGAGCGCGGCGGAAAGATCATCGCGACCGGCACGCCCGAGGAGGTCGCGAGAAGCAAAGTCTCCTACACCGGCGCCTTTCTGCGGGAAATTCTCGCAAAGGAGCGCGCGGGAGCGTGAGCGCCGCCTCGCTCGTGCGAGCGCCTCGCCCCCCGGCGGCGGGTCTACTCTTCTTTTCTTTATTGACTTTTTGAGGAGCTGGTATGGCGAAATCCAAAACAAGGGCGGTCTACGATGACCGATCGATCTCCGCCCTGAAGGGGGCGGACCGCGTGCGCAAGCGCCCCGCCGTCATCTTCGGCTCGGATGGTCTTGACGGCTGCATTCACTCGGCGTTTGAAATTCTCTCCAACGCGGTAGACGAGGCGCGCGAGGGGTACGGGCGGCGCATTGTCCTCACCGCCTTCCGCGACCACAGCCTCGAGGTGGAGGACGACGGGCGCGGCGTTCCGCTCGGATACAACGAGCGCGAGGGGCGCTACAACTGGGACCTCATCTTCTGCGAGCTGTACGCCGGCGGCAAATACGACAACAACTCCGGCGAGGGCGCGTATGAGTACGCCTTGGGGCTCAATGGTCTGGGCGCTTGCGCCACGCAATATAGCTCTGAATATATGACCGTGCGCTCTTACAACGGGCAGGCGCTCTCGGAGATTTCTTTTAGGCGGGGCGAGGTCGACGGAGAGCTTGCGGTACGGCCTCTCGCACCGCGCGAGAAGAAACATGGCACCATTATCCGCTGGAAGCCGGATCTTGCGGTCTTCACCGACATCGCGATACCTCGCGAGGTGCTTGTGGATATGTGCAAGCGGCAGGCGGTGGTCAACGCGGGGGTAAAGTTTCTCCTGCGCTGGGAGGAGGAGGACGGTTCCTTTACCGAGGAGGAGTTTTCCTACGAGAGGGGCATTCTCGACCGCGTGCGCGAGCTTGCCGGCGAGGAGTGCCTCACCGAACCGATTCTCTGGAAAAGCGAAACCTCCGGGCGCGATCGCGAGGACAAACCCGAGTATAAGCTCAAAATGGAGGCCTGCTTCTGCTGCTCCGCGAAAGTGAACGCGATTGAGTATTACCACAACTCGAGCTATCTCGAGCACGGAGGCTCTCCCGACAAGGCGGTGAAAAGCGCCTTCGTCTCCGCTATCGACAAATATCTGCGCGCAAACGGCAAATATCGCAAGAACGAGGCGAAAATCACCTTTTCGGACGTGGAAGACTGCCTCGTCCTCGTCACCTCCTGCTTCAGCACGCTCGTCTCCTACGAAAATCAGACAAAAAAGGCGATCACCAACCGCTTCGTCGCCGAGGCGATGACCGACTGGCTCAAAAAAAGCCTTGAAATTTTCTTCCTCGAAAACCCCGCCGACGGGGAGAAGCTCGCCGAGCGGGTGCTGATCAACCGCCGCTCGCGCGAGAGCGCGGAAAACACCCGCCTCGATGTGCGCAAGAAACTCGCGGCGGCGGGGGGAGACCTCGCCTCGCGCGTTGAGAAGTTCACCGGCTGCCGCAGCCGCGACCCCGAGCGGCGCGAGCTGTACATCGTGGAGGGAGACTCGGCGAAATCATCGTGTCTGCTGAGCCGCAACGCCGAATTTCAGGCGGTCATGCCGGTGCGCGGAAAGACGCTCAACTGTCTCAAAGCGAGCTACGACCGCATCTTTGCAAGCGAGGTCATCGTCAATCTGCTGAAGGTCATCGGGTGCGGGGCGGAAATCTCCTCGCGCAAGACGAAAGGCGAGGTCGCGCCCTTCCGCTACGAGGATCTGCGCTGGAACAAAATTATTCTCTGCACCGACGCCGACGAGGACGGATTCCAAATTCGCACGCTGCTGCTGACGCTCTTTTACCGGCTGCTGCCTACCCTCATCGAGAAAGGGAAGATTTACATCGCCGAAACGCCGCTCTTTGAAATCATCTGCGGCGGGGAGAGCTACTTCGCCTACGACGAGCCGGAAAAAGAGGCGATTCTGCGGCAACTTGACGGAAAGAAGGTCAGCATCCAGCGCTCAAAGGGTCTCGGTGAGAACGAGCCGGAAATGATGGCGCGCACGACGATGAACCCGGCGACCCGCCGCCTCATCCGCGTCACGCCGACCGACGCCGGGCAGACCTCGCGCCTCTTCGACACGCTCCTCGGCGATAACCTCCCCGCGCGCAAGGAGTTCATCTTCCGCGAGGGCGGCCGCTACTTCAGCGAAGCGGACATTTAGGGGCGCGGCACCCATGCCCTGCCCCCGCGAAAAAACCGCGCCGGTATCCCGCGCCGACCCTCTCGCGGGGGCTTATCTCCACAAAACGAACCTGCATGTGCCGCGCTCTTCTCGCGAGTTTCCCGCGCTGCCCCTGCCATCGGCACTATCGGCGCGCTCTTCCCTGCCCTTCCCTCATCGCGGCGGAGGGAATTTCCCGCAACTTCGCCGCTGCAGCGCGCGGGAATTCCTCCCCGCGTTTGCTTGCTTTCCCCACCCCTTCCCTATGTGCATCTTCCGGCGAAGGCCTCTCGCACTGCTTGCGCTGTTTGCCTTTCTCTTTTTCTTCGTGGGGTTCGCGCTGCTCGGGCGCGCGTGGGAAACGGGAGAGAGCGCGCTCGCGCGCCTGCCACGCTTCCTTGGAGCGGCGGCGGCAGTCTGCGGGGCGCTCTTTTTGCTGCCGCTCGGAGGACTGTTTTTCACGCGGCGCCGCCCGGGCGCGCGGGGGCGGGCGGTTTTGTCGACGCTCGCGCTTGCCCTTGCGGGAGGGGCGATCGCGTCGCTCTGCCTCACGCTGCACTGCTCGATGGGGAGCCTTCGCGAGCCGCTCGCGCTTGCCGCGTCCGGCTCTCTCGGCGAGCCGCTGCCCTTCGAGGGGGAAATCGGCAAAATCTCCTCGACAGCATACAGTTCCACCTTAGATCTCACGGTGACGCGCGTGAGCGGGCGATCCTGCCGCTTCGCGGCGCGGCTGGTCGTCCCCGCCGTCATCGACGGGGAGGCGGGCGAGCTTATTTCGGGGAGAGCGGCGTTTTCTCTGCCGGAGGAGAGCGAGAACGGCTTCCCGGCGCGGCAATATCACTTCTCGCGTGGGGTATTTCTCACCGGGGAGGTGCCTGCCGGCGCGCCGCTGACGAGCGCGGGAGAGTCGCGCAGCCTCGCGGGGGCGCTCTCGCGCCTGCGCGATAAGCTTTCCTCTATTCTCGAGCGAAATTTGCCGCCGGATGATGCGGCGCTGCTCGAAGCGCTCCTCCTCGGGGACCGCGAAAGCCTCCCGGGCGAGATCAAGCGCGACTTTCAGACCTACGGCATCTCGCACCTGCTCGCGGTAAGCGGGCTGCACCTCTCGGTGCTCTGCGGCGTTCTCGCGCTCGCGCTCTCGGAGGCTCGCTGCCCGAAAAAGGCGCGCCTGCCCTTGCTTGCCGCGTTTTGCCTCTTTTTCATGGGGCTGTGCGGGTTCTCGGGGTCGGTCTGCCGCGCGGGCGTGATGCTGCTCTTCTCGCTTCTTGCCCCGCTCTGCAAGACGCGGCAAGACAGCCTCACGGGGCTTTTCGGCGGGGGCTTGCTCATCCTCCTCTTCTCGCCTTGGCGCATCTTCGATACCGGGCTGCAGCTCTCCTTCCTCGCCGTCCTTGGCATTCTCACTTTGGGAAAAGCCCTTAACGGCGCTGCGGCGAAAAAGTCACGCCCGCGCGAGGCGTCTCACCCTCTCCTCGCGAAGGTAGGCAAAGCGCTGCGCTCCTCCTTTTCGGCGAGCGTCTCGGCGATCATTTTCACCTTCCCGGTCGTGGCGACCCTCGGGACCGGCGTCGCCCTGCTCTCGCCGCTCGCCACGCTCCTGCTCTCGCCGGTCGTCGAGGGGCTGCTGCTGACATCGCCCCTCGCGCTGCTCTTCTCCGCACTTCCCGGTGTCTCGGACTTTCTCTTCTTTCTTTCGCGATTGCTCGGCGACATCCTGCTCTATCTCTCCTCCGGCGCCGTGCATTTCGCGAAAACCGTTCTGCCGCTCGCGCCGCGCGCGGCGGCTGCTCTCGCCGGGGGGTTCCTGCTCGTCCTGCTCTTCTTTCTCGTATTCAAACTGCCGCAGAAGTTTGCCCGGCGCGCGCCGCTATTTCTCTTCGCGCTCCTGCTCGCCGGGAACGCTCTTTTCATGCGATCTGCGGGAGGGGGGACGCGGGCGCTCTATGTGTGCAGCGGCAGCAACGAGGCGTTTCTCCTTTCTGATAAGGGCGAAACCGTCCTCATCGACCTTTCCGCCGGGACGAGCGGCGCGTCGAGCCTCGCGCTCAATCGCGAGCGCGAACTTCCTGCCGTCGGAGTTGACGCTCTGCTGCTGACCCACCTGCACGCGCGCCACCGCAGCCAGCTCTCCTCGCTCTCCGAGGACTGCTACCTCAAACGGCTGATCCTCCCCACCCCGCGCGGCAAAAGCGAGGAAGGGGTCTACTCTGCTCTTGTCGGGGAGGCGCGCGCGCGCGGCATCGCGGTCATCCCGTACGAGCGCGGCGGCGGGGAAATTCCGCTGACAAAGAGTGTGCGCTTCACCCCGGCGCCCGCCACCGCCCTCTCGCGCAGCACGCACCCGGCGCTCGCCTTCCGCCTCGACCGGGGCAGTCTCTCGCTGCTGTACGCGGGTTGCTCCTTCCCCGCGGCGGTGCTGCCAACGCTTGACCCCGAGAGCGCCGATCTGCTCGTCCTCGGGCGGCATGGGCCGGTGCGCCGCGCCGATGAGGACACTTCCTACGCCCCGCTCCTCGGCAGCCCTCTCCCCGCGGTTCTCCTCGCGGACGAAACCTACGCGAACGCCGCCGACTTCCCCCGCGCGGCACATCTTCGTGCGCGGGACTATGTCGTTTTGGATATGGGAGGATAGCGCGCGCCCGCCCCGCGCAATTATTCCGCCGCGAGAGTCGGCACCGCACAACCGGGATGTAAAACCGACGACAAAAAATCCGCTCTATGAGCGGATTTGCGAGCGGAATTTTTTGGCGAAAAACACCTCCTTCTTCGATACCCGGCGGCGCGCCTTTCCGCCTCAGCGCAAGGCTCCGTCCGCCTTGCTCTCTCATCACAAAACTCCCCCGCCCAAATTTGGCGGGGGAGTTTTTCTATGCTTTGATTTTTCCGCTTCCCCTCCCTACCCCTCTTTCCTTGCATTCTCCACCATTTCGAGGAAGGCACGGTGCACCGTTTCATCGGAGGTAAGTTCTGGGTGGAAGGCGGTGACGAGGAGATTGCGCTCGCGCGCGGCGACGGTTTTGTCGTCCACCGTCGCGAGCACCTCAACGCCCGCGCCAACGCGCGCGATGAAGGGGGCGCGGATGAAGGTCATCGGGATGGGCTGCCCCGCGAAGGGCGCGACCGTCGAAAAGCTCCCGAGCTGTCGCCCGTAGGCATTGCGCACCGCCGTTACGTCCATCGCGGCGAAGTAGCGGCGGGAATCGTTCTCGATTTCGCGCGCGAGGAGGAGAAGACCCGCGCAGGTTCCGAACACCGGCAAACCCCCCGCGATGCGGCGCGCGAGCGGCTCGAAGAGATGCAGGTCGCGCAGGAGCTTGCCCTGCGTCGTGCTCTCCCCGCCGGGGATAATCAGCGCGTCGAAGTGGCGCGCGAGATCCTCCTCGCGGCGAATTTCAAACGACGGCGCGCCAAGGCGCGCAAGCATCTGCCGGTGCTCGAGGAAGGCGCCCTGCAGCGCGAGAACGGCTATGGTCGGTGTGCTCACTTGCCGCGCTCCGCCATCAGCAGCTCGATTTCCTGCTCGTTGATGCCGACCATTGCCTCACCAAGGTCCTCAGATAGCTCTGCGAGCATTTTCGGATCCTCGAAGTTGGTCACCGCCTTGACGATGGCGGCGGCGCGCTTCTCCGGGTTGCCGCTCTTGAAAATGCCCGAGCCGACAAAGACGCCTTCCGCGCCGAGCTGCATCATTAGCGCGGCGTCCGCGGGTGTCGCGACACCGCCCGCGGCGAAGTTGACGACCGGCAGCTTGCCGTTATCGTGAACAAACCGAACAAGCTCATAGGGAACTTGCAGCTCCTTTGCCGCCTCAAACAGCTCGTCCTCCGCCATCGAGACAAGGCGGCGGATCTCCGCCTGCATCAGGCGCATATGCCGCACCGCCTGCACCACATCGCCGGTGCCCGGCTCGCCCTTCGTGCGAATCATCGAGGCGCCTTCGGCGATACGGCGCAGCGCCTCGCCGAGGTCGCGCGCGCCGCAGACAAACGGCACGTCGAATTTCGTCTTGTCGATGTGGTACTTGTCGTCGGCGGGCGAGAGGACTTCGCTTTCGTCGATGTAGTCGATCTCGATCGCCTGCAGAATCTGCGCCTCGGCGATGTGGCCGATGCGGCACTTCGCCATCACCGGGATGTCAACCGCCTCCTGGATGCCCCGAATCATCTTGGGGTCGCTCATCCGCGAAACGCCACCCGCCGCGCGGATGTCGGCGGGAATGCGCTCAAGCGCCATCACGGCGCATGCGCCGGCGCTCTCGGCGATTTTCGCCTGCTCGGGCGTCGTAACATCCATAATGACGCCGCCTTTGAGCATCTGCGCAAGGTTTTTGTTCAGCTCATAGCGAGAATTTTCCATAAAAGCGTCTCCTTTGGTCACGGAAAGGGTCAAAAAGTTATGGGTCAAACGACGAGCGCGCGGGCGTGCCGTCAAGAGAAAACGCGAGGGGGTTAAGTCATCGCATATCCTTCACGAGAAGGAAATGAAAGCTTCGAAAATCCTTTCGAAAAAAGTTACAAATGATGTCGCGAGAGGAAATGTGCGATAGTTTGCCAAAATCCTTTCACCCGATTGCCTGCCACTCCGGCTCGCAGGAGCGCATCGCGTCAATCGTGCGGGTAATGAGCGTGTCGAGATCCCAGCCGAGCATTTCCGCGCCGCGCGAAATGACCTCGCGCGAGCACCCCGCCGCGAAGTTCGGGCTTTTGAATTTCTTCTTGACCGACTTTGTCTCAAGGTCGGCGGCGCTCTTAGAAGGGCGGATGATGACGCAGGCGTAAATCAGCCCGGACAGCTCATCGGTCGCGTAAAGAACCTTTTCCATTTCGCTCTCGGGCGCAACGTCGACCGTCAGTCCGTACCCGTGCGACACAACCGCGTGAATGAACCGCTCGGATACTCCGCGCTCGCGCAGGATTTGCGCGGTCATAACGCAGTGCTGCTCGGGGAACCTCTCAAAGTCAAGGTCGTGCAGCAGCCCGACGTTGCCCCAAAATTCCTCTTCCCCATGCCCGAGCTCGCGCGCAAAATAGCGCATCACACCTTCCATTGTCACGGCGTGCTTTCGGTGGAAGGGCTCCTTGTTGTACGCGCAGAGCAGATCCCACGCCTCGTCTCGGGTCAGTTCCATAAAATCCTCGGGAAAAGTGAACACGGAGTGAAGGAAATTTTTGTCTTAAGTTTTGTTTTGAAAAGTTTCTTCGGCAAGGTCGCTATTGCCGGAGATCCTCGTCTGCGGCGGGGAAAAGACAGGCGAGTGCGCGCAGAAACCCCGGAAAGGGGGCGTGGCGCTCAATTTGCCGAAGGGCGAGCGCCCGCGAGTTTGATCTTCAGGATACAGCCGCGCTCGCCTCGCTCGGAGCGGGAGCTCCGCTTTGCGAGGGCATGATTTGCCGCGAAAATCCCGCCATAGGGCGGCGCGCCGCAAGGGCCTTCCGCCCCGCAAAGGGGCGCACAGATCGGGCGCAAATCGGCGCGGAGCAAGCGCCCGCTTCAATACTTCAGTATAGCGCGAGCGCAAGAGAATGTCAAGAGGCGGCTGCAGCCAAGCGAGCGGCGGGTAAACTCCGCTCGCCCCTTCTTCGGCACAATTCGTATTCAGTATCCCGCCCGAAATCGCGCTTGCCACATGAATTCATTCTTTTCACGAGCAAACCGCGCGCGCGCTCTCCCCCGCGTGGGCCTACGCTCCCGTGTTTCCCGCGGCGCGCGGCCCACCTCTCCCTTGACTTCCCCCTCTGCCGCGGGTATACTACCCACGGAGGTGTGGTTTGGACGAGTATTCTTTGCCGCGCGGGTTTTTGCGTGAGATGCGCGCGCGGCTCGGTAAGGATTTCCCGGCATACTGCGCGGCGATGCGAGAGCTGCCGTATCGCGGCATTCGGCGCGCGACCTTGCGCTGCAGCGAGCAGGAGCTTGCCGCCGCGCTCCCTTTCCCCATCAAGCGTGTGCCCTTCTCGCCGGATGCCTTCACCGCGCCGCCGGGTGCGCGCCTCGGCGCGCTGCCCGCCCACCACGCGGGAATGTTTTACGCGACCGAGCCGTCCGCCACAGCGGCGGTGCCGATCCTCGACCCTCGCCCCGGCGAGCTTGTCCTCGATCTCTGCGCCGCGCCCGGCGGCAAAGCGTGCGCCATCGCCGAGCGAATCGGCGAGGGGGGTCTGCTCGTCGCGAACGAGGTGGCACCGGCGCGTCTTCCGGCGCTGCGCGAGAATCTCGCGCGCCTCGGCGCCGCAAATACCGTCGTCACCAACTGCCGCCCGGAGGAGCTTGCGGCGGCGCTGCCCGGCGCGTTTGACCGCGTCCTCGTCGACGCGCCCTGCTCGGGCGAGGGCCTATTTCGCCGCGACCCCGCCGCCGTGCGCGAGTGGGCAGAGGGCGTTCCCGAAGCCTGCGCGCGGCGGCAAAAGCAAATTTTGCGCGAGGCGGCCGCGCTCGTGCGGCAGGGCGGGACGCTCGTCTATGCGACCTGCAGCTTCTCCCGCGTCGAGGACGAGGGGGTCGTTGAGGATTTTCTGAGAGAGCACCCCGATTTTTCGCTCGAACCGACAGGCGCCACGTTTGAGCGGCCGCTGCTTGGCGGCGGCGCGCTGCTGATTACGCCCCTTGAGGGCGGCGAGGGGCAGTTTGTCGCGAGGCTGCGCCGCGCGGGCGATCGCCCGGCCCTCCTCCCCGAAGTGTCGCCTATGCCGCCGCCCCTCCATCTGCGCGAGCGCACCTGCGCGCTCCTCGCCGATTTATTGACGAGAGACTTCAATCCCGCCGCCCTCCCGCTCGCTTGGTTTCCTGCAAAATCCCCCTCGCGAGCAGGCCCGCGCGGCGCAGGGGAGCGTGGGGGGACCACTCGCCCATCGGGGGACAATGAAGACGTGTTTCCTCGGAAAAAGGAGAATTTGCGCAGCGCCGGGGCAATCATCGGTCGGATTGCGCTGCTGCCGGAGGGGGTGAGGCTGCCGCGCGGCGCCGCTCCGATCGCGGCGGGGGTGACGGTAGCTCTCGCGCGAGAGGACGGGCGGCTCGAACCTTGCCACGATCTCTTTCACGCGCTGCGGCGCGAGGACCTGCGCCGCACGATTGCGCTCGCGCCGGGCGACCCCGCGCTCGCCGCTTTCCTGCGCGGCGAGGAGATTTCCTGCGGCCCCGCGCTGCGCGGCGCGGCGGCGGTCTGCCTCGGGGATCTGCCGGTCGGATACGGCAACGCGAGCGGCGGCCGGCTCAAGAACAAGTACCCGAAAACCCTGCGCAACCGCTGAATCTCCCCGCGATAGGGCAAAAATAGTACTTCCTCCCGCGTGGGACGAACAAGGGAGCTCTCGTCCCTCGGTCGATAAACGCACCGAAGCGGCTGCGCGCGGCGGGGTTCGCCGTCCCTCACGCGACGGGGCAAAATCCCGCATTCCCGCACGAGGGGGCATCCCGCCGCGCCTCCCGCCGCACCTCGTCTCTCCGCGTGAACTATTGCGGGAAGGGCGTTTCGCGCGCTTTGCAGAAATCCGGGAGAATGCTCTCCCGGATTTCTTTTTTGCCTTTGCCTTCGCCTCCCGGCGGAGCTGCTCCGCCGGGAGGCGTACCCGCGTTCACTCGCGCGGGCAAGAACTCGCGTGAGGAAGTAGCATCGCGTCGCCCCGGCGCGATTCGCCCGGGGAAACGCGGTGCGATCCGCCTATTTCAGCGGAATTTCGGCGCCCCCCGCGAGTTTGCCGCGGATTTGGCGGTTTTACCTTATTCGGCGAACATCGGGGTGGAGAGGTAGCGCTCGCCGGTGTCCGGCAGGAGCGCGACGATCAGCTTGCCGGCGTTCTCCGGGCGGCGCGCGAGCTGGGTCGCGGCGTAGACCGCGGCGCCGGACGAGATGCCGACGAGCAGACCTTCCTCACGGGCGAGCGCCTTGCCGGTCGCGAACGCGTCCTCATTCTCGATCTGAATGATTTCGTCATAGACGCTCGTGTCGAGCGTGTCGGGGACGAAGCCCGCGCCGATCCCTTGGATTTTGTGCGGGCCGGACTTGCCGCCCGAGAGCACCGGGGAGCTCGCCGGCTCGACCGCGACGACCTTGACGGCGGGGTTCTGCTCTTTGAGATAGCCGCCCGCGCCCGTAATCGTGCCGCCGGTACCGACGCCCGAAACGAAAATGTCGACCTTGCCGGCGGTGTCCTCCCAGATTTCGGGGCCGGTCGTCGCGCGGTGGATCGCGGGGTTGGCGGGGTTGACGAACTGCCCGGGAATGAAGCTGCCCGGTGTCTGCTCGGAGAGCTCCTTCGCGCGCTCAATCGCGCCCTTCATCCCCTTCGCGCCTTCGGTGAGGACGAGCTCGGCGCCGTACGCTTTGAGGAGGTTGCGCCGCTCAACGCTCATCGTCTCGGGCATCGTCAGGATGATGCGGTAGCCGCGCGCCGCCGCGACGGCGGCAAGACCGATGCCGGTGTTGCCGCTGGTCGGCTCGATGATGACCGCGCCGGGTTTGAGCGCGCCGCTCTTCTCGGCATCGTCGATCATCGCGAGGGCGATGCGGTCTTTGACACTCCCCGCCGGGTTGAAATACTCGAGTTTGCCGACGATGGTCGCGCCAAGGTCGCGCGCCGCGGCGTACTTGCCGAGCTTGAGCAGAGGCGTTTTGCCGATGAGCTCGGTCAGCTGTTCGTAGATCTTCATAAGAACTCCTTTGTGAATAGAATATTTCGGATGTATGACGGTAGGAAAAACGAAGAGCGCCCACTCGATCTCCCCGCTCCTCGCGGGGAGAAGCGATCGCCCTTGCCGCGGAATCTTTCCCGCGCGATCCTCCCTAACTCAGGGAGAAGCCGCCCGGCGAACCCGGCGAGTCGCGCGAGGGGCACGCTCAAACTATCAACGGGCTATTCATGGCGGGGGATCTTGCGCATCGCGCATGGGCGCAGGTTATGGTCGTTCGCGGCAACATCGCGCGCCCGGGCGCGGGGCGGGAGGGAATGCAAACATAGAAGTAAACAGAACAGGAATGCTCGCGCGGGAACGGCAAGCGTGCGTACCGGGAAAACGCGTCCACTCTCCCGCGCCGCTGAGGCGAGCGAAGTGAACGCAACATCCGCCGCGAGGGAGTGAGGAATCTCGCGAGGGGGGCATTTCCCCGCCCCCTCCCCGCGCCGCAGCTCGGCGGTGCGGGGAGGGGGCGGGGCAGCTTCCCTGCCTTTGGTGGATGTCCTTGACGAAGGAAGACTATTTCCTATCGGAATGGTATGCTTTAGAATAGCACAACCGCTCCGGCTTGTCAAGCCCCCCGCGAAATTTTTTTATAAAGCCCCTCGCGCGAGAAAGTCTCCTATTTCTCACGCGAGAAGAGGGGAGTTTTTCCCTCACAAGAGGGAAACTTCGCTAATTTCATTAAAACACCCTCTCGCATGAAAGAGAAACGCTTCTTCCAGCAGAAAATTTTTCGAAGAAAATCTTTCGCGGAAAATCTTTCAAAGATAGCCTTACGAGGGGGATACCCCCGCCGCGCGGGGCGATCTTCCGCCCGGCATCGCCGCGAAAGAACTGCCGCGCGGGATCGGGGCATTCTCCCGCGCGGGGCGAATGCGCCACCCGTGAACTGCGGCGTCTCGCGGGGATAACGCAGGAAATCCTCTCGCGCGGGGGGCGCGCCCTCGGCGGGGTTCCCTCTTCCCTTAGGTTCATTATCGTCGGGCATCCCGCCGCGCGGGGCGGGCGCACCCCCGAAAAATTTTTGTGAAAATGCGCGCGCCTCCCCTTGCATTGCGCGCGGGGGTGTGGTATAATAGTGAGAACGGCGCTGTGGGGCGCGCCTTGTATAGTAAAATATTGGAGGTGAGGATATGGCGAAATGTGACATCTGCGGAAAGGGCGTCACCTTCGGGTGCAACGTCTCGCATTCGCACAGGAGAACCAATCGCGCGTGGAAGCCGAACATCCGCCGCGTGCGCGCGGTTGTCAACGGCGAGCACAAGACACTGCACGTCTGCACGCGCTGCCTGCGCTCGGGCAAAGTCCAGAGAGCGTAAAAGCGAAATTATTAGCCCGCGAGGCGGGCGGGCTATGACGCGGTTCTCAAAATAGCAAGCAAACCCCTCGATGAGGGGTTTTCTGCGTATTCTCTTTTCGATGGAGGCTGCCGATACGATCCGACCATCTCCCTCACTCCTCGTGATACATCACCTTCTCACCGTCGCTGGAGAGGGTGACCGTGCCGACCTCATCGGTGCGCAGGACGGTGATGCCGCGCTCCTCGAGCGCGTCGAGCGTCTCTCCGTGCGGGTGACCGTAGGAGTTCCCCGCGCCGCAGGAGATGACCGCCGTCCCGGGGCGCACTGCGTCGAGGAAGCGGTCGCAGGAGGAGGTTGAGCTGCCGTGATGCCCGAGCTGGAGGACGTTCGCGTCGAAGAGCGACGCGCCGTAGCGATCGAGCAGGGCTTCCTCCTCCTCTCGCTCGGCGTCACCTGTGAAGAGAAACGCCGTACTGCCGTAGTCGATGCGCACGGCGGTGCTGTTGTTGTTCTCGTTGTCGCTCGGGTAAAGAGGCGAGGCGATGACCGTCACGGTCGCGCCGCCGAACCCGAAAGAGGTCATTCCCGCTTTGAGATCGTCTGTGTAATGCACCGCGCAGCCGTCCTCGGCAGCGGCGGCATCGTAGGCGCGATCGGCGGTCGCGCTGTCGTCGGCATCCGATGGGCCGCAAAAGTAGACCGCGTCGACATCGAAGGCGTCGAAGACCTCATCGGCGCCGCCGATGTGATCCTCGTGGTTGTGCGTCAGGACGAGGACATCGATTTTGCCGACGCCGCAGCGCGCGATCTCCCCGACCATATGGTCGGCGCCGTCATCGGTTCCGGTGTCGATGAGGAGATTTTCCCCGCTCGATGTGGTGAGCAGCGTGGCGTCTCCCTGCCCGACATCAAGGTAGCGCAGGTAGAGGCTCCCGTCAGGCGGTGCCGCCGCCTGCTCGCGGTGCGCGCGAAGCACTCCCATCACGACCCCGCCCAGAGCGATCACAATCGCCGCCGCAACAAGCGCGACCGACCCGGGCCGCAACTTCCCCCTCGGCTCTCCGCTCGCCATAGCTCACCTCGAGAAAAAGAACACGCTCCCCGCTCGCGCAAAGAACCAAGCGAGAGCGGCACCCCCCGCGAGAGCGGCAGCAAAACCGCGCCGACCCGGCCTTCGCGTGAGAGTGCCCGGAGAAGCTGCCGGGTTTGGGATACCCTCCCGCGCGCTCTGCCGTATTTTGCGCTCTTCCCCCAAGTTCGCCGGATCCGCAGCACGCCCGACGAAAGGGCAGTGCCTTTGAAAAAACTCCGCCGCCGGGCTGTCGGTTTTCGATGCCCCGCGAGATGCGCAGTGGGGCGTTTTCGTTTATTGAAAACCGCCCCATCCCGCGCGGACTGCCCCCACCGAAGAGGGGGATTTCCCCTCTCGCGGCAAGAAAAGGAGTTTCCTCTCTTTTAAGGTAAGGGAAAAGGAGTTTCCCCTCTCTCATGAGAAGGGAACTCCCCTTTTTTTACTTCACACTGACCCGCCGCACGCTGGGGAGGGCGCGCAGGGCATCCGCCGCCGCGGCGGGCGCGTCGAGGAGCGCCGCGCTCGCGTTCTTCTTTTCGTCCCTCACGAGTGTCAGCTTCGCCGCGTCCACTCCCGCTGCCGCGGTTATCTCGTCCTGCGTGAGTCGCGCGTCCCCAAGTATGACGATCCGCGCCCCGTCCCGCTCGCGCGAGACGGCGGGATAGTTGACGCTGTTGCGGATGTTGCCGTTCTCGAGGAAGTCCTTCAGCTCGTCTGCCGCCATCACGGCGCAGTTGTCCTCCGCCTCGGCGGTCGACGCGCCGAGATGCGGTAGCAGGAGGGCGCCCGGCACCCCGAGCCACTCCTCCGACGGGAAGTCGGTGACATATTTTTTCACTTTTCCGCTCTCAAGCGCCGCCTTGAGGTCCTCCGGGACGACGAGATCGCCGCGCGCAAGGTTGAGAATGCGCACACCGTCCTTCATTTTCGCGATGTTCTCGGCGTTGACGAAGCCCTTTGTCGTCGGAAGCGACGGCACATGCAGGGTGAGGTAATCGGCGGCGGCGAGCAGTTCGTCTATCGATGATGCCATCTTGCAGGGCGGGTCCTTCACCGGGAAGGCATCGTAGGCGATGACCTCCATGCCGAGCGCTGCGGCGGCGTCCGCCACCTTGCGCCCGATTGCGCCAAAGCCCATCACGCCGAGTGTTTTGCCGGCAATCTCGTTTCCGGCGAAGCGCGATTTACCTTTCTCGACCGCCTTCGCCACGCCGAGCTCGCTATCGCCCAAGCTCCCCACCCAGGCGCTGCCCTCGACAATGTCTCGCGAGGCGAGCAGCAGGGCGCAAATAGTCAGCTCCTTGACGGCGTTGGCGTTCGCGCCGGGCGTGTTGAAGACGACGATACCCGCCTCGGCACAGCGGTCGAGCGGAATGTTGTTGACCCCGGCGCCCGCCCGCGCTATTGCCTCAAGGCTTTCCGGGAAGTCGGCGTCGAGCAGGCTCGCCGAGCGCACGAGAACGCCGGCGGGCGAGGCAGCGTCCTCGCTCGCGCGGTAGCCGTCCCCTAAGCGCGCGATGCCGCAGGGCGCGATTTTGTTCATTAAGAGAATATCTTTCATTAAAAATCCTTTCAAAATGGAGTAGGAATGGCGGCAAGGGCGGCCCCTCCCGAGGGTGCGACCCACCGCCTCCGTACGAATGCGGCGAGAGAACCTATCGAATTGCGAGGGGCTATCCGCCGCCCGAGCGACCCCCACCGCGCCGCGCGGAAAATTTGCTCCCGCTAAACGCCCCCCCACGCCCTTGTGCCGATGTCGCGAGAGCGCGCTTACGCCTTGGGGTTGTTCGCGGCGAACTCTTTCATAAATGCGACGAGCGCCTCGACGCCCTCTTTCGGCATCGCGTTATAGATCGATGCGCGCATCCCGCCGACCGAGCGGTGCCCCTTGACGTTGACAAGACCCCGCGCGCCCGCTTCTTTGGCGAACTTCGCGTCGAGATCCGGGTCTCCGGTGACGAAGACGACATTCATCATCGAGCGGCTGCGCACCTGCACCGGCGCCTTGTAGTAGTCTTGCGAATCGAGGTAGTCGTAGAGTACCGCCGCCTTTTCGAGGTTGCGCTCCTTCATCTTCTCAAGGCCCCCGACCGTGTTCTCGATCCAGTCGTAGACCAGCCCCGCGACGTAAATCGGGTAGGTCGGAGGCGTATTGTACATCGAGTCGGCGTCAGCTTGCACCTTCCAGTCGAGCATCGTCGGGCAGCACGCGCGCGCGTGCCCGAGCAGATCCTCGCGCACAATGATGACCGTCAGCCCCGCGGGAGCCATATTCTTCTGCGCGCCCGCGTAGATCACGCCGAAGCGCGACACGTCGACCGGCTCGGAGAGAATGCAGGAGGACATATCCGCAACGAGCGGGATGTCGCCGGTGTCGGGGATGTAGTCGAACTTCGTGCCGTAGATCGTGTTATTGTAACAAATGTGCACATACGCGGCATCGGGGTTAAAGTCCTCCCGCCGGACAATCGGCACATAGGTGAAGTTGTCCTCCTTGGAGCTGGCGACCTCGCGGACATCACCGTATTTCAGCCCTTCCTTGTACGCCTTCGTTGAGAATTGCCCCGAAACGATGTAGTCGGCGGTTCCCCCCTCCGGCAGGAGGTTGAGCGGCACCGACGCGAAGACCTGCGACGCGCCGCCCTGCACGAACAGCACTTTGTAGTTGTCGGGGATACCCATCACGCGCCGCAGAGACGCCTGCGCATCCTTGATGATCTTGTCGTAGACCGGAGAACGGTGGCTCATCTCCATCACCGACATCCCCGATCCCTCGTAGTCGGTCATCTGCGCCGCGCACTTCTCGAGGACCGGCAGCGGCAGCATCGACGGCCCCGCCGAAAAGTTGTAAATTCTGCTCATTTTGATACCTCCGAAAATTTTCGCACTCCGCCGTAGCGGCATACCTTCACCTCTCAGTATACCCGATCGCGCGCGATATGTCAAGGAGGAGGGAGAAAGCGGCGCGCGGGCGGGGGATGGGAGAAGGGGCGCGGGGGCGGGGGGTACGGATGGGCGCGGACAGGAGCGACGTGGGACGAAGGCTGCGCGGTCACGGACATCGCCGAAAATTTACACTTTGCGCTTGCACAATTTGCCGCGAGGGCTTACAATAAACCCGAAATGCGCGAGCGTTGCCTCCGTGCTATTGAAGCTCCACCCGGCGCGTCAATCGCGGTGCTGCGTCGCCCGCGCTCCGACCGCTGCCCTTCCGCGCTTTTGCCGGAAGAAGTCCTCACATTTTTTCATTTTTGCTCCTCTTTTTTGGGCTGCTCTTTCGCGCGATTGCCGGGAGAAACGCCTGCGTTATTTATAAGAGAAGCAACCCTCGTTTTGCTACCCCGCTGTTCCCCTTCCCCGCGCAATCCTCCCGCGCCGTCGCGCGCGGATGCGGGTTCCACTCGCCCCCTGGCACTCCGTCCGCACCGTCCTGCCCCGCCGCGCCGCGCGCGGATGTGGGTCCCACTCGCAAATCTTTTCCCGTGACCTTGACCTCAATGAAATTCGCGAAGCCTCTTCTCGCGATGCTACTCGCGGGGGCGGTACTGCTCGCCGCCTGCGGGCAGGAGCCGGCGCCGCCCGACGCGCTGACCGTCGCGCTCTCCGAGCCATTCGATAGCAACTTCAACTACTTCGACACCGAGAGCGACGCCGCGCTCGCCGTCATCGACCTCGTCGCCGGCACCATTTTGCACGACGACGGCTCGCCTTATCTCGGGCAGATGAGCGCGCGCGAGGAGGAAGGGCAGCTCATCGTCACCGTTTCGCTGCAAAAAGGGCTGCGCTTCTCGAGCGGCGATGACGCGAGTATCGACGATCTTCTCTTCCTCTACTATCTCCTCGCCGACCCGGGCTACACCGGCCCGCGCACCGCTCTGCGTGAGGCGCCGATCGCCGGGATGTCCGAGTACTACTGGGATAGCCCGCGCGGGAGCGGAGAGGCCCCGGACTTTGACGCGCTCGCGCGCGAGAGCTATGCGCCCGATGTCATCTCGCGCGAGGATTTGAAGACCTATCTGCGCGAGACCCGGCTCGCCGGGGAGTATTCGGGCAACCCGACCGACTACCGTTCCGATGGGATCACCTGGGCGCAGTTCATCGCCGACGAGGGGCGCGGGGAGGATCTCTCGGCGGCGATGTCAAACGGCGGGGCGGTACTCGACATCTTGGTCGACATTTACGCCGAAAAATATGGGCAAAATTACGACGCGACCGGCTGGTACGCGCGAAAGCTTCGGCGCGAGTATATGCGCACGCTGCTCGAGGACGGCGTGAACGTCCCGCAAATATCCGGCATCACGCGCCTGAGCGACACCTCCTGCGAGCTGACCTTCACCGACCCCACAGTCGACTATCGGTCTCTGCTCAACCTGCCGCTGCTCTCCTCGGCGAACTATCGCTTTACCAATAAAGGCGGCGGGGACGCGGCAGCGTCCTCCTACAGCCGCTCGCCTATCGTCGGCGCGGGTCCCTATACCCTTGAAAAGTGGGAGGACGGTATCGTCTCGCTGCGCGCGAACCGCACTTTCTCGGGCGATGATCCGGCGTTTGAGCGCGTGCGGCTGCGCGCCGTTAACGCGCCGCTCATCCCGGAGAATATCGCGCTCGGGCAAATTATATTGGGTGTTGTCCGCGCGGACGGGGAAACCGCGCGCCAGATCCTCGCGGAAGCCGAGAAGGCGGGGCTCGCCTCGCTCCCCCTTCGCGACGGGGCTCTTCTCTACGACAAGGCGATCATCACCGTCGATACCTCCCCGCGCACTTTTCGCGATGCCGTCGCGGGAGTGGGGAGGGTCAAGGGGAGGTGACGCTTCCCCCGCCGCTTGACAAACCCCCGCCCGCTTTGTTATAATTTCTTCAAATGTAAACTCCCATAGGAGAGGAGGTGATCGCTTGCCCGACCTCACGCCATCGCCGGGATCCCCCGGCACCCCGGGTAGCCCGCGCTCGCCGGACGATCACGGAAGCCCCGGTACCCCGAACGGATCCTCGCCTCTTCCCTCCTGGGCAACACCGGGCGGAGTGGCCTCCGCGCCGCCCGCGCGGCAGACCCCTCGCCTCACTATCGGCGTTATCGTCTTTTTCTGCGCGCTCGCGACCGCCGCCGCCGCGCTCACCGCGCTTTTCGGCAGCTACGGCTACGGATTGTTGCTGCTGACCGTCGCCGCGGCGCTTTCGTCGTTTTGCCTCTTTTTGGGAGGTGTGAAAATTCTCGCGGGGCTGCTCCCCTTTGCGGCGGGAGTCGCGCTCTCGCTCCTCCTGAACCCCGCGCGCTTCGCCTTCGCGCTGTTCATCGCCGCGTTCGCGGGGCTATCGGGCGCGATAGCCCTTGCCGCGCGGCAAAAATGCAATCGCACACAGATCACAGCGCGCGCCGGCGGTGCGCTCGCCCTGCTGCTCGCGGCGGGGCTGCTCGCCTACATCGCTGTCCACTACGGCGGCATCGGGAGCGGGGCGCTCGCAGCTTTCCGCGACGATCAGGTGGCAAACTTCACGGCGGTCATTAACGAGGCGAACGATTTTTACCGCGAGCAGGTGACGCAGATGGGAGGGGACAACACCTCCGATCTGCTCGCCGCGCTGCCGCTCGAGGGAGAAGTCGAGCAGACGGTGCAGGCGGTGACGCGGGTCCTCACGACGATGTTCCCCGGGCTGCTTATTGCGCTCTGCCTCGTCCTAGCACATTTCAGCAGCTTTTTATTCATCAAGGCAGCGAAGTATTTTAACAAGTTTGCCTTTTCTTCCAAGGAGGACGCGCGCGTGCGCATCGCGCTGCCCGGCGCCATTCTCTACTATGTGGGCGGCATCGCGCTCCTATTCGGCGGGGAAAATGTCGTCGCGACCTCGCTCGCGAATCTGTTCCTGCTTTATATCCCGGGCTTTTGCGCGGTTGGGCTGCGCATGCTCTTTCCGTCAAAGGATGAGCGGCGCGGGCCGCCGCTCGGCTGCGGCTGCCTTCCCGTGCTGCTGCTGATGATGGTCTTTCTCAACCCGGTTCTTCTGCCGATTCTGCTCTCGCTCCTCGGCGCCTCATCCACCGTAGGCGACGCCATCCGCCGCTGGAGGGAAAAGAACAACAAATAATTTACAGAAAAGTTACAATTGTGTTCCCATACGGGAGAGGGAGTTCGCATAACCGCATCAACTAAGAAAATATTCGGCGTTTTAATGGGTTAAAATAGCAAAATCGAAAGCAGCATTTTGTACGCCAATCAAATTTATATCATATACTAAATCATCAAAATTTCCATAGATTTTCCAATGCGGGGTCAAGATGAAAGTCATTCTCTTGCAGGACGTCAAGGCGCAGGGCAAGAAGGGCGACCTGCTCAATGTGTCGGACGGATACGCGCGCAACTATCTCCTGCCGAAAGGGCTTGCGAAGGAGGCGGATGCGGGATCGATCGCCGAGGTCAAGGCGAAAGAGGCGGCGCGCAAGCGGCGCGAGGAGGAGGAGCGGCGCGAGGCGAAGGAACTCGGCGAGCGAATCGCAGCGCTTAGCGTCACGGTGGAAATGCCCTCGGGCAGCGAGGGGCGGCTGTACGGATCGGTCACGAACAAAGACATCGCCGCCGCGCTTGAGGCGCAGCACGGCATTTCGATCGACAAGCGCAGAATAGAGACGGTCTCGCTCAAGACGGTCGGGAGCTACCCGGTGCGTGTCAAGCTCGGCGCGGAGGTCGCGGTAAATCTCACCGTTGTGGTGAAATAGCGGCGGTGGGATCTCTTCTACAAGGCAAATTTCGTTACTCATGCGAAAGTTACCCGACACGCCTCGTGAAGGCGAAAACGAACATTCGCTCGTCGCGGGGCGATCGACGGAGGAAGACCCGGGCGGCGAGAGTTCTCCCGCGCAGACGCGAAAAATCGGGCGAACTTTGCTGCGCGAACTTGGCTTGTTTTTTCTCTTCTCGGCGGTGCTTCTGACTTTTGAGTACGCGGGAGACCGCTTTCTCGGGCGCTATTACGTCCCGGTTGCGCTCGGAGTTTGGATTGCCTACGCGCTCGCCTGCTTCGCGCTGCTCGTTGCCGCGCTGATCTTCAATCGAGGGTTTAACTCGGAGGTTCCGTCGCCTGAGGATTTGACCCCATCGTTCACTTTAGAGCAGAAGCTCGCCTATATTGAAAAAATCAAGCGAAACAAGCGCACGGCGAAAAAGATCATCGGCGTGCTGCTGCCGCTCGCCGGGGCGTTCCTGCTGGATCTGCTATCGCTGTATTTGTTCTGATTTTCAATTGTAGAAGTTCAATCACGTTTTGTAGCTCTTGGCCGCATTGTGTACACCGTCGCGAGTTTATACGCCGGGTCGAGCGGGAACGCCCTGCTCGCTCGCTTTGGCGACACCGCAATCCTTATCGACGAGGGAGGAAGTACCCGCCGCACAGAGCGCGCGCTCGCGAGCGTCGGGCTGCGCCTATCCGACATTGCGGCGATTTTTGTCACGCACGAGCATACCGACCACACGGCGGGTCTCTCGCTCACCGCGCGAAAATATGCGGTGCAAATTTTCCTGCCAAGGATGTGCCTGCCGCTCCTGCCGGATTTATCGAGCGCTCACCCCTTCTCGCTTCCCTTTGAGCGTGCGGTGGGGCAGTTTCGGGTCATCGCCTTCGCGACGCCGCACGACGCGGTTGCGAGCGTCGGGTATCTCATCGAGTCACCGGCAGGGAGGCTCGGCATCGCGACCGATATGGGGTTTGTCTCGCGCGAGGTTGTAGACGCGCTCGCCGGATGCGACGCGGCGGTTATCGAGGCGAACTACGACGAGGAAATGCTTCTCACCGGCAGTTATCCGCCTGCCCTGCGCGAGCGGATTTTGTCGCACGGGGGGCACCTCTCCAACGAGGACGCGGGCACCCTCGCCGCCGCGCTCGCCGCCTCCGGCGCGCGCGACATCCTGCTCACCCATCTCTCGCGCGAGAACAACACGCCCTCGCGGGCACTCTCCGCCGTGCAAACGAAGCTCGATGAGCGCAACTTATCGTCGCGTTTGGTCGTCGCGGATAGAGATAATGTAACTTTTCTGTTACAGTGTAGTTAATTTTTTGATCTTATAAATTTTCCGCTGAATTGTGAATTGCCGTTTCTTGATTTTTTAGCGGAATCTTTCTTTTCCACTGAAATGCCGCAATTTACCCTCCTCTGCGTCGGGGCGCTTCGCGAAAATTATATCCGGCAGGGCTGCGCTGAGTTTGTCAAGAGAATGACGCCCTTTTGCCGGGTCGAGGTACGCGAATTTCGCGATGACGCGGCGCTCCTCGCGGAGTTTGCGCGCCCGCGGGAGCGCGCGAGGCGTGTCGCGCTCTGCGTGGAGGGGGAGGAGCTTCGTTCAGAGCAGCTCGCGGCGTGGCTCGCGCGGCAGATGGATGGGGGCAGCTCGAGCATTCTCTTCGCGATCGGCGGGGCAAACGGATTGAATGACGATGTCAAGCAGGCGGCCGATCTGCGGCTCTCGCTCTCGCGCATGACGCTGCCGCATGAGCTCGCGCGCCTCGTCCTCCTTGAGCAGCTCTACCGCGCGTGGACAATCCTGCGGGGAATGCCCTATCACAAGTGAGCGTTTCTGCTGCACACCGAGCGCAATGAGAGGGTCTGCGGGAAGGGAAGAACATTTTAGCGCGGTCTTGGAATATAAGTGGTTGAGGATGGGACGGGAAATCGAATTCAAAAAGCGAACCTGATCAAACGCACAAAACACCGTATTTTCGGGAAAAATCAGTGTCTCTTTGAGGTCACCCGGCCGCCACGGCGCATCCTACCCCCTCCGCGAATACCCAGCACACGCGCAGGCAATCGCGTTTCCCTCCCGCCCGAGAGACGGGCGGGGAGGCGAATGCCCTCGCTCCCGCGCGAAAAATCGCGCCCTCAGCTCGCGTTACATTTCCACACCTTTTTCGGGGATGAGGTGTTGCAAATAGATCCGTGCGGATCGTCTTGACTTTCCGAAACTTCGCTCTGCCCGATTGGAGAGCCGCTTCTCCCCATACTGCACCGTATTTTTGAGCTTGCGCGCAAAACCCGCGCATTGCGCGCTCGCTTCCCGCCCGCTTTGGTGCTGCGCCGCGATTGCCCACATACGCGCGCGCATTCGCTGCCTCGCTGCCTCCCTTGCGCAAAAATCCCCCTCGAATGTTTCGATCGCGCGAGGCGCATTCGATTGCGCAAAGTTCCATCGAAAATTGACGACTTGACCTCGCGCCGTGAATCCACATTCTCGCTCGCGCGAGAAAATCTTATAGCTTCGCTCCTCACAAACTTCTCATTATCGGCGCTCGGCCTTTGGCGATTTGGGTTCACGAGATGAACCCGGGTCGCTCACGCGCCCCTCATACAAAAAGACCCCGACGGGGTCTTTTTTTCGCAGGAAATACTCGCGGCGAAAGGGATCTACATGCCGAGCGGTTCACGCTATCGGAATGCACCCGACACCAATCGGGTGGGGACCGACGTGAACACCGATCGTCGCGCCGATTTGAATGGGGATGAAGTCCGGCACGCGGCCAAACTTCTCGAGGAATAGTTCGCCCACAGCGCGCGCGAGCGGCTCCGCGTCCGCGCGGTCGGCGCCCCAACCAAAGGCAAAAGAATAGCCGTTAAGATTGAGACGGTCGCGCGAAATCTCCTTCTCCAATAAGGCGACGATTCGCGCGATCGCCTCCTCGCGGCCGCGGCAAAATCCGACCGGCTGCAGCTCCCCGGCGGCAAATCGCAGCACCGGCGTGCGCCCCGCGCAGGCGCGCGCCCACTCGAGCAGCCGTCCGATCCGCCCGCCGTGCGTGAGATAGGCGAGGTTGTCTAAGGCGAAGAAAATCGCGCCGCCCCCCTTGACAATCTCGCCGCGGCACGCCGTTTCGTCGAGCGAATGCCCCTCGCGGGCGTAGCGCGCCATTTGCAACAGAAAAATGCCCTGTAGCCCTGTGACAAGGCCTGAATCGACGACCACTATCGATCTCTCGGGAAACTCGTCTCGCAAGAGGTTCGCGGCATTTTTCGCCGCGCCGAAAGATCCCGACAATCTGCTCGAAATCGTATAACAAAGAATGTCCTCGCCTTGCAGCAGAATCGGGCGAAAGACATCCATATAATCCGAGACGGAGGGCATTGATGTGCGGGGGAAAAGCGACGAATCTCGAAGCAGCGCATCGTAAAAATCACGCACCGAGAGCTCGACGCCCTCCTTCAGATAATGCTCGCCGTCAAGCGAAACGGAAAACGGAACGGTTACAATGCCCGCGCGCGAAAGCTGTTCGGGAGATAAGTCCAGTGCCCCGTCGGAGAGGATACGAAACATAGCGGGATAGGGGTTGAAAAAGGGAAAACGAAAAAGAAATCAAAAAGGAAACGAAAAACGAATATCTTAACCACAGAGGATTTAGGTTGTTTTACAATTTATTCACTTGTTTGTTCTTATTTGACGCAACAAAACAGTATGTAGTTATGTCAATGTCGTCTTGCGGTGTGCAACGCGAAAATGATTTTATTGGGGATATTCTTGATGGACAAATGAGATTTGCCATATCTGTGTAATTCACCACATAATTCCTCATGCCGTTTTATTCTCCCCTCCCCCGCTGTTTCTCGTAGCGCGCGATTGTGCGCGACGCTTCGCGCTTTGCCTCGGTTTCGCGCTTGTCGTAGAGCTTTTTGCCGCGGCAGAGACCGAGTTCGAGCTTGACGCGCGATCCCACGAAATAGAGCGAGAGCGGAACGAGCGTCAGCCCTTGCTGCGCGGCGCGCGCGCCGAGGCGCAAAATTTCGCGGCGGTGCATCAAAAGCGCGCGCGGGCGCACGGGGTCGTGATTGAAGAGAGTGCCCTTTTCATAAGGGCTAATATGAATGCCATAGGCGGTTAACTGTCCGTCGCGCGCCGTGCAGTAAGCGTCTTTGAGATTGACGCGCCCGGCGCGCAAAGACTTCACCTCAGTGCCGACGAGCGCGATCCCCGCCTCGAAAGTCTCCTCGACGAAGTAGTCGTGGAAAGCTTTTTTGTTGCGCGCGATGACTTTTTTAGTCAACTTTGCAGAAGCGGACTTGGGGGAAGTGTTCATATATATTTAATATTTGTCAAGGGATTAGATAAATGTTTCATCAATGTGAGATCATATCGGCATTCACCATATCGTAACAAGATTTCGCCCACAAGAGCCAACCCCATTTTTGACCGATCGCAAAATAACTTTCTTGCCGATGATATGTACAATTTATAAGAAAATGTTATGTATGCCGGAAGAAGAGCGCCCGCCTTCCCCTCCGCGCGCTGCGCGCGCCGGAGGCAGAAATTGCGTTATCCCCCGGGCGCGTCCTTGTCAAAATAATACTTGCGATAGACCTTATCGTACGAGAGGATATGCCGCGTGAGGAGGAGTTTGCGCGCGGGGGAGAGATCCCTCGCATAGACGAGCGTGCGCTCGACTTTGCCTTCGCGAAAAAGCCGCGACGCCTTCTCCCGCAAGGCGGGATCGCGCAGATACCGCAGAAGGGTTCGGCGCGGCACCGCGCACCAGAGTCGCTCCTCCCCTGTGGGAACGGCGCGCTCGGTGCTCCCGTAGACAACGTCATCTACCATCAGCGCGGGCAGATTGACCCCGGCGGTATGCGCGAAAAAAGACGATCTTCCAAGGCGCGGATTCAGCTCAAAGAGATAGGTTTTCCCGGTGCGCGCGTCGAGCTTCATATCAATATTTGCAAAACCGATATATCCGATTTTCGCAAGGAAGTCCGAGAGCATCGCCTCAACCCGCTCATCGCGGCGCGGGAGAATAGCGGCGTAATTGCCGAGCGTCGCGGGCGCGACCTCCTCGAGTATCGGCTGCCCGAGCACCGCCGCGCGCACGCTCCCGTCACTGCCGACATAGAGGTTGCAGGTGCGCATCGCCGTGTCATCTCCCGGGATGAACTCCTGCAAAATGAGTTTTCCCCGATAGCCGGATTTTCCCATTTCCCGCACAATTTGAAGATACTCTCGCTCATTTTGGACAAAAAATACCTTCTTTTTTCCGGGAAAAGAGCAGTGCAGGTATTCTGCGGCGTTGCTGTTCTCCGGCTTCACGACGATGGGGAACCGCAGCGAACTCTCCGAAAGCGCCCTCTCCCGCTCGCCGGGCTGCGCGACTACCGTCTTTGGGTAGGGCAGATCGCACTTGTCACATAATGCGTAAAACTTATCTTTACTTTCGATCTGCAACAGGAGATTTTGCGAGGGAAATTTATTGGCAATGTATGGCGAGAACTTGTCCTGATTTCGTACCAAAAGCGAAAAGTAGTAATCCGCGAGCGGGATAACGAGCAGTTTCTCCGCCTCGCGCGATTTTTCGCGCAAGACCCCCCGCAGCGCGGGGACGAAAACCGCCTCGTCATCGAAATGTTCTATAGCGCGCAGATCAAACAGGCGCGAGTGCGCGGTCGCGCGCAGGGCGCGCGCGCAGAGCAGCAGCGGGCGGCAGCGATCGCCGTAACGCTCGTGGAGCTGGCGTGCGACGCCGTACGCGTTGTCGTCGCTGCCGAGCAGAATGGGCAGGAAGTCGAGCAAAATAAGCCTTCGCGGGGTGTCGGGGACGAGGCGAATCGTGTTGGATGTAACATATTATTTTACCACGACAGGCGGGGGATGTCAAGAGAACAAACCCCACGCAGCAAAACGCCGCCCGTCGGGCGGCGTTTTGCTCGTGTATACTCGCTCCTCTATTGCCCTTCTCTCGGGGGTGAGGAGGAGCGCGCGGTGGTTTCTTATGCCGGGTCTACATTCACTGTACCGGTTCCTCCGCCTTTGTTTTCGCTCGGGCCTGTGAGTCCGGTTATATCGCAGTTTCTCACCGTCATTGTTGTGGTGATATACCCGGCGAATTTTCCGGCGTATAATTTAGAGGTAAATCCTGTCGCCTGAATTTTTCCGGCAAACGTGCAATTTTCAACTGTCTGAGTACCCCAGTCAGCGTTACCGAATACCGCTCCCGCAGATACTTGTGGCGCCTTTGAAAACCCAGTACTCGCCGAAATGTTCCCTTTGCTGGAGGAGTTTCGAATGACAAAGTTCCCGGTCGTTCCATAGGAGGTGCTGCCGCAAATGCCGCCGGCATTTACCGAAACGCTCCCCCCGCTGGTTCCTTGCGGGCTGACCGTAATCGACCCGGTATTGTGAACATTGGTGATGTAGTAATCCCCGCTTTGCGCCACCCCGATAACTCCGCCTGCGCTGCACCACCCTGCGATTTCCGTCCCGTTCACATTGATATCGCCTGTGTTTTTGCAGTCGCGAATCTCCACCTGCCGCGCGCCCTGCACATAGCCGATGAGACCTCCCGCGACGCCATCATCCTCATTCCCCATCGAGTGGATATACCCCTCGTTTGTACAGTTCACGAGAGTGAGCTTACTGACATCTTCTACATGCGCGACGATTCCGGCGCACTTGCCACCGGTGTTCCCACCTGCGACGCACTTGGCGGTTACCGCCGCGCTGTTGGTGCAGTTTTCAATGGTGACGTCGCTAATCTGCCCGTCGTCGTTTTTGATTCTCCCGATGATCCCGCCCACCTTGCAGCCGGATACCACGCCGGCAACGGTCACATCGGAGATAACGGTGTTGCCGCTGACACAGCCGACGACGCTGCCGACATAATTTTGATCATTTGAAATATCGACATTTTCCAAATGAACATTTTGTATGGTCGCGTCGTCGACATAATCGAAAAGCCCGGTGAAGTTAAACAGATTGGACTCCTCCACATAGACATTTTTGACGGTATGCCCTTTCCCGTCAAAGCTTCCCGTGAAAGGATGCGTGGAAGTGCCTATTGCGTCAAACGGGTGCCCCGCGAGGTCCACGTTCGCCTGCAGCTCGATGTCTTTCGCCTCGTCAATGGAGCCGTCATTTACCATATTGCGAAGTTTCGCGAGCTCCGCACCGGTCGAGGGGAGGTAGCTGTCATCATCATAGTTCACTTCCTCCGCGACGGTACCGTCCCACACATCGACATTGTCGTATTGGCTGCCGAAACTATCGCTCTCGGCGGGGGTTTGCGTTGCGAAGACGTTGACCGTGAAGGATACCGAGGGCGCCTTGGCGCCGTTTTTCGCGTTATATTTGTTGTCGACGTTCTCCTCGACATCGGTCGAGACGCTCGAATCAGGCGCCCAGAAGATCACAATTACCTTGTTCGCGGCTTCATTTTCCTCATAGGAGACCGCGCCGTCGACCGGATCTCCCGCGTAATCCTGCGGCAGCAGGACCCCCTCCTCGGTGTAGCCACCGAGCGGCGTGCCCGCTCCCGCGATTTGCTCCCACGCGGCGGAGCGAGCCTCATAGGTGGGGTTCTCGGCATCGCGCAGGGCGAGTAGCGCGGGGTCGTCGGCGCTCGTCAGCTTCATTTGCAGCACATCGAGCAGAGAGTTGCCGCTCAGCTTGGTGTCGCTCTCAACGCCGACCGTGAGGCCGTAGCGCAGCGCGAGGCTGCCGTTGTTTTGCACGCGGAAAGGAATGCTCTCGACCATTACGCCGGGCTCCCACAGCGTGGAGGCAGTTTTCTCATCGAAGAGACTGCGCTCGGCGAGCGTCTGCCCGCTGCTGTCAACGATGTCCACATCGAGATTCCCAGCGGTGATGGTCGTGTCGCCGGTCGAGGCGCTGTCGCTGAACCACGCGAAGGTGGTGCCGAC
>CAZYCC010000007.1:0-7548 GCA_964645985.1 uncultured Lachnospiraceae bacterium
CAGAAAAACCTCGCCGCCGCCGCGATGGCTTCCTGCGACGTTATCGATTACCTCACGCCCGGCACGCGCCTCGTCTCGGTGCTGCCGATGAACCACACCTACGAGGTCACCTGCTCGCACCTCGCCTCGCAGTATTTCGGCACGGTGACCTTCCTCAACGACAGCCTCAAATATGTCTCGCGCAACATCCGCGAGTTTCAGCCCGACATCCTCGTGCTCGTGCCGCTCTTTTTAGAGACGATGCATAAGAAAATCTGGGACGAGGTGGCGCGCACCGGGCAGGAAAAGAAGGTGCACCTCGGGATGAAGCTCTCGGGGGCGCTGCTGAAAGTGGGAGTGGACGTTCGCCGCAAACTTTTCAGAAAAATTCTCGACGGATTCGGCGGCAACCTCAAGTGGGTGATCGCCGGGGGCGCCGCCGTCAAGCCGCGCCTCATCGAAGATCTTCGCGCCTTCGGCATCGCCGTGGAGGAGGGGTACGGCATCACCGAGTGCGCCCCGCTTGTCGCGGTCAACCGCTTGGGAGAAGAGCGGCTCGGGTCGGTGGGGCCGCCGGTTCCCGGCTGCCGCGTGCGCATCGACAAGGAAAAGCCGCAGGACGAGACCGGCGAGGTGCTCGTGCAGGGGGACAACGTGATGGTCGGGTACTATCGCAATGAGGAGGCGAGCGCCGCCGCGTTTACCGAGGACGGGTGGTTTCGCACCGGCGACATCGGCTACCTTGATAAAGACGGCTATCTCTTCCTCACCGGGCGGAAAAAGAATGTCATTGTCCTCTCCAACGGAAAAAATGTCTTCCCGGAGGAGCTGGAGGAGCGGCTCGCGGCGCTGCCCGGCATCGCCGAGTGCGCGGTCATCGGGCGGGAGACCGACGGCGAGCCGGTGATCACGGCGCTCATTTACCCCGACTTTGACTATTTCAAAGGAAAGTCAAAGGAGGAGATTGCCGCCGCTCTGCGCGAGGAGGTGGCGTCGCTCAACCGCTCTCTCCCCTCGTATAAACAAATGCAGCGCTTCGAGGTGCGCGACACCGAGTTCGAGAAGACCACCACCCGCAAAATCAAGCGGTATTTGCTGAAATAGGGGTGATGTGATTTCTCTCACCGCCGAGCGGGCACAAGCTGCCGCGAGGGCGGTGCCGTACCGCCCGCATAGCACGACGCGAGGACGATCTCCGCTCGGCGGGGCGCCGCGCCTGCGCTCGGGGCAAGCGGCAAGGGCGCAATCCCTCGCGAAGCAAGCAAAAGCGGGACATCGCGCGTGATAATTCCGGCAATGTGAACAAGACTGCACTCGCACGAGACTGTTTTCCGCAAGGCGAGTGGGAGAGTGATCTCGCGCGGGATTTCCGGCGGCAGCCAAAGTGAAACAAAATCCCGCCGCGGCGGGAGGGCGTTATTTTCGGAGGATGGTATGGCGGGCGAAAAGGACAATTTTTCTCGGGTGAAGGAGATTTTAATCGAGCGGCTGCAAGTGAAGGAGAAGCTCATATCGCCCGAGGCAAACCTCAAAGCAGACCTCTCGGTCAACTCTCTGGAGCTTGCCGACCTCGCGCTCGCGCTCGAGGAGGAGACCGGGGTCGAAATCCCCGACAAGGCGCTGCGCTCTTTCCTCACGGTCGGCGATGTAGTCGCATACCTTGACGGGCTGCCTCAAAACCCCTAAGATGCACGCGCTGCTCACCTCAACCTGGTTTCCGATCGCGCTCGCCGCGCTCGCTCTGCTGCTTGGCATTCCTCTGATTGTCAAGACCTCGCGCCTCATTGGCGTCGTGCGCTTGCAGCGGCGGCGGGTGCGCGACGGTACTTTTCTTTATGACTATCTGCGGATCTACTACCCGCGCCGGCGGCTCTTTCGAGATCTACCGCTCCTCTCAGAGGACAGTATGTTCGTCATCGGGGAGAGCGGGCGGGACATCCGCCGAACGGCGGATGTCGCCTATGTCGGGCGCGGCGGGGTTCTGCTCCTCACGGCGATCCCCGACCGGGGAAACTTCGATACCCCCAAGTCCGGCAACTGGAAAATAGCGCTCTCGCTCTCCCGAGGCGGGCAGGAGGGAGAGGGAGGGAAAATCCTGCGCGACTTCCCCAACCCCTTCGAGACGACCACGCCTCATCCGCGCGCCGTGGCGAACCTGCTCGCGCCGGTGGGGCTGTCGCGCGCGCCGGTGACGCGCGCGGTCGTGCTGACCGCCGACGGGGTGTACTACACCACGGTCTACCGAGAGCTGCTCTCCCTCGGGACTCTTTTGCGCTTCGTGCGCACCTTCGACCTGCAAAAGAACCTCACGCGCAATGAGGTGCGGCGCATCTGCCGCCGCTTCGCCGAGGTGTTACCGAAAGGGGAGAAGTAGCCCGCCCCACCCGCGACCGAGGTAGCGGTTTATACCCGCGCGCTCTGTCCCCTCTCGCCTCCCCGAGATGCTCCTCCCGCAACCGATGGCCTTCGAGAGGGAGGCGGCGAGAGTTTCTTTCGCGGGGGCAGCCTTGCGAGGCGGCGCGCGCCGCAGCTTTTCCCGGTAGCGCCGCCGCCCATCGCGCTCTCGCGGAGCATCTCCCCGGGGCATTGCCCGCCCTTTTCTTCTTCGCTTTTTTGTATGAGTCGTCATCGGCTGCTTCGCCTCGAGCTGGTGCTGCTCGCCGCCTGCCTCGCGGCGGCGACCTGCCTTGCCGTCTTTACCGGGCGGGGGGAGCCGGGGCGCGGCAGCATCCCGCCCGACCCCGCTAAGTTATCGGGGAGCGCCTCCCTCTCGGCAGATCCCACGCGCGGCAAGGACGAGGGCAGCGAGGCAGACGACGGGTTTACCGACCTTAACAATATAGATGAGGGCAGCGACGACGGTTTTCTCCCCCTGCCGAGCGACCCCCCCGATCCCCCCTCTTCCGGGGCGGTTTCCTCTGGCACGGCGAGCGGCGCGGCGAACTCCTCCGGGGCGGTTTCCTCGGGCGCGGCGAGTGGCGATTCGTCCTTCGGCGAGGCGGTACTCGCGCTCCCGCTCTTTGACGAGAGGGACGGCGTGACGCTGCCCGCGGGAGACGCTCCCTCCGGCTACCTTGACGGGGTCTATTTCTTCGGCGACTCGACGACCTATGGCCTACGGTACTACCGCATCCTCGGCGAGCGCAACACCCCGCGCGTCTGGACACCGAAATCCGGCACAATAGCGCTCTACAACGCGACGTTCGAGCGGCTGCTCGATCCGCCGAGCGGGCAGCTGCGCACGCTCTCGGAGATGGCGGCAACCTACCGCCCGCCGGTGCTGGTGATCACCTTAGGGATAAACGGCGTCGCGACGATGCGCGAGGACTACTTCAAGGGCGAGTACAAGAAGGTAATCGCCATAGTGCGCGAGAGCTCGCCTGAGACGACGATTGTCCTGCAATCGATTTACCCGGTCAGTTGGTTCTTTGACACGAGCGGGGGCGTGACGCGCGAGAAAATCATCGAGGCGAATATCTGGATCCACGACATCGCCCTCGAGGAGGGCTGCCGCTTCCTCTACTCCTACCCGATTTTCCTCGATGAGGCGGGCTATCTCGACGAGGGCTTGCAGAACGGCGACGGAATGCACCTCGCCGCCGTCGGTTACCGCCGGATGATAGACTACCTGCTCGCGCACCCCGCGCAATAGGGCGCGCGCGGGAGATGGTTTGCGCAATGCTATTTCGGAGGCGAGCGCGGCAGTGCCCGGGCATCTAAGACGGGTGCCTTCTCTTTTTCCAAGGAAACGATGATAAAAAAGCGATCTATCCTCGCGGCGCTGCTGCTGCTCGCCTTACTCTTCTCGGGGTGCGGCGGGGAAAACGGAGGCGGCGCGCCGGAGGAGACCTCCTCCGATCAGGCGAAAGACCCCGCGCTCGTCACATTCGATGACTTGCAAGAGGCCGTGACAAGCGCGCTCCCCGGCGAGTTTGCCCCGCGCGATGAGGAATATCTGCGCAACTTCTTGGGTCTATCGAGCGAGGACTTCGCGCACTGTGCTATTCTCGGCTCGACCGACGGATCGGTCGATGAGGTGGGAATCTTTGAGGTGAAGCCCGGCGATGACATCACCGCCGCGCAGGGTGTTTTGCGCGACTACTTCGGCTACCGCGAGAGCATCCTCGATGATCGCTACGATGCCGCCGAGCGCCCGAAAATCGAGCGCGCCGAGGCGCGCGCGTACGGCGCGCGCTACCTCCTCTACGTTATCCTCTCCGAGGAGGACAAAGCCGCCGTCCTCGCCGCCGCAGGTGCTTTGCTCGGCGAGTGATGAGACTGCCGCGCGGGAGCAGCGGCGCCGCGAAGAGGCAATTTTTCACATCGCCCCCGGGCAAGTCCGCGCGGGGGCGGCGGTTCTTCCACCCTGAAAAGCGACCGGAAATATTTTCGTTTTGAGTTTGTTTTGCTATGGCAGATGCATCCGCGAAATTGTGGGCGGGGAGATCCTCGGGGGAAATCGATGAGCGCGCCGCCGCACTCAATTCCTCTCTCAAAGTAGACAGAGGCATGGTTGAGGAGGACATCGCGGGGTCGATCGCCCACGCGACGATGCTCGGCGAGTGCGGTATCCTCACAAAAGAGGATAGTGAGCTGCTCGTCACGGCCCTCGGGAATCTGCGCGATGAGCTGCGCGCCGGGACGCTCACCATCGACCCCTCCTGCGAGGATATTCACACCTTCATCGAGGGCGAGCTGACATCGCGCCTCGGCGATGTGGGGCGGCGGCTACACACCGCGCGCTCGCGCAACGATCAGGTCGCCACCGACTTTCGCCTCGCGGTAAAGCGGCTCACCGAGGATCTGTGCGCGGCGCTGCGCGAGCTTGTCGCGGCGCTTGCCGGCAAAGCGAGCGAGGAGGCGGAAACCGTAATGCCCGGCTACACGCACCTGCAGCGCGCGCAGCCGATCACCTACGGGCACGAGCTGCTCGCCTACGGGGCAATGTTTCGCCGGGATATTTCTCGCTTCGAGGACCTTTCGCGGCGGATGATGGCGGAGTGCCCGCTCGGCTCCTGCGCGCTCGCCGGGACGACGTATCCCATCGACCGCGACATGACCGCGCGCCTGCTCGGTTTCGGCGCGCCCTGCGCCAATTCGATCGACGGCGTGTCGGACCGCGACTTCGCGCTCGAGGCGCTCGGCGCGCTCTCCATTTTGATGACGCACCTCTCACGCCTCTCGGAGGAAATCATCCTCTTTTGCTCGTGGGAGTTCAAATTTTTAGAGCTGCCGGACGCCTACTCGACCGGCTCATCGATTATGCCGCAAAAAAAGAACCCCGATATGGCGGAGCTCATTCGCGGCAAATGCGGGCGGGTCGTGGGAGATCTCACCGGTCTTCTGACGACGCTCAAAGGTCTCCCTCTCGCGTACAATAAGGACTTGCAGGAGGACAAGGAGGCGGTTTTCGACGCCTTCGACACCGCACTCGACTGTGTGAGGGTGATGACCCCGATGATTGCCGGGGCGCGCGTTTTGCGGGAGAATATGCGCGCCGCCGCCGCGCGCGGCTTTATCAACGCGACGGACCTCGCCGACTGGATGGTCGCCTCGCGCGGTATCCCCTTCCGCACGGCGTACAAACTAACCGGGGAGATCGTTTCACATTGCATTTCGTCTGGGAAGACGCTCGAGAGCCTCCCGCTTGACGAATACCGCCGCCTCGCTCCCGACGCGAACATCGACGAAACGGTCTACGAGGCGATCAACCTCGATGCCTGCGTGCGCCGCCGCCGCTCCTACGGCGCCACCTCGCCGCAGGAAGTGCGCCGGCAGGCAAGCGCTCTCCTTGAGGAAGGGAAGTGACCCCACCCCGCCGCCCCTTCCGCGAGAGGGGAAGGACAGCGCGCCTCGCCCGCGCGAATCGTAGTAACCCGTGCAAATTGCCGTTTACGCAAAAACGCCGCCCCGATGGGCGGCGTTTTATGCGGGGCGCGAAGGCAGGTGCCTCGCGATTCGCCGCGGGGCTGTTCCGTCGTAATGGCAAGGGGTTTACCGAAAAGGGCGGCGCGCCCCCGCGCAGAACCGCATCGCCTTTCCCTCGAAGATCAAAAGTTACCTGCGGCAGGCGCAGAGCGAACTCGCGCCGCTTTACCCTCCCATCGTCATACCCGCTTCCGCGTAGATGGCGGCGCCGATGGGGAGAACGTCTTCGTTGAAGCGGACGCGGGGGTTGTGTGCGCTGTAATCGCCGCGCGCATCATCGTAGCCCGCCGAGAGATAGAGCATTGCCGCGGGGACGCGCTCGGCGACCGTCGCGAAGTCCTCCGACGCGCCGGACGCCATCCCCGGAATGCCCCTCGCCCCGGGGATGCCCATCCCCTCGACCATCGCGGCGACGCGGTTCGCGAGGTCCCCATCGCAGACGAGCGGCGGCACGCAGGAGAGCACCTCGCGCGTCGCGCTCCCGCCGTGAAGCTCTGCGATGCCGGTCGCGATCTCCTCAATGCGGCGCACGAGCAGCGCGCGCGCGTCGGCGTCGTTGGTGCGCAGCGTGCCCTCGAGGACAGCCTCGTCCGGGATAATGTTCGCGGCCGCTCCCGCCGAAAAGCGCCCGACCGTCAGCACGATGGTCTTCTCGGGGTTCGCCTCGCGCGCGATCAGCCCCTCGAGCGCGGTGTAAATACGCACGCCGATTTGGATGGGGTCGACCGAGAGGTGCGGGTAGGCCCCGTGCCCGCCGCGCCCTTTAACGGTCAAGCGAAACCCGTCGACCGAGTTCATCATCGTCCCGGTCGCGTTGTACATAAAGCAGCCGATCGGCAGGTGCCCCGGCGCGACGTGCAGCGCGAGCGCGGCGTCGACACGCGGGTTCTCGAGAATCCCCGCCTCGATCATATTGCGGCTGCCCTCGAAGGTCTCCTCCGCCGGCTGAAACATCAGCTTGACCTGCCCGGGCAGCTCGTCCTCGCGCTCTTTGAGCATTTTCGCCGCGGTGAGCAGCATCGCCGCGTGAAAATCGTGCCCGCAGGCGTGCGCTTCGGTCCCGGTTGGGCAGGCGAACGGCTCGCCGCTTAGCTCTGGCATCGGCAGCGCGTCCATATCGGCGCGCAAAAGGATAGTCCTCGACTCGGGTCTCGCCTTGCCGAGAAGGGCACTCACACCCATGCCGCAAGGGATCGGCTCAACTCCGGCGTCGCGCAAGGCCCTCGTCACATATTCCCGCGCGAAGGGCAGATCGAGCCCGACCTCGGCGTGCGTGTGCAGGGTGCGCCGGTGCGCGACCGTCTCCTCGCGCAGCTCCACCGCCCGTGTATAAAAAGAACTTGCCATTGTCATCACCTCAAAGTGAAAGATTAAGGAAAGTATAGCATAAACGCGCGCGCTTGTAAAGGCGTAAAGGCGTTTGCTCCCGTGTCGTCCTCCCCGCGCTCTCACCACAAGGGGCGCGTCTCCTCATCTTCGAAAAATCTCCCCGCGCACGCGCCCCGCGATAAGACCGCTGACCATTACCGTGAGCGACCCGAAAAATCTCCCGCGCGCACGCGCACGCGCTGCCGTTTTGCGGGCACCGCATTTTTTGGCGGAAAAATTTTGCTTCCCGTCTCAGAAATGTCCCACCCGCGC